>DATDGX010000246.1:0-11345 GCA_036521875.1 Binataceae bacterium (SeqCode) | reverse complement strand
GATTACCAACAACGTCCGGGTTCAAGACGCGGAATTTCAGGCGCTGCTGGTCGACTATCAAAATAGTGTACTAACTGCTCAGCAGGAAGTTGAAAATGGTATTGCGTTGTTTACTCAGTCGCGGGTGCAGGTGGCTTTTCTGACCAAGAGCGTGATAGCCGCGGAGAATGCGCTACGGATCGCGCTGATCCAGTACAAAGAAGGCACCATGGACTTCACCACGGTGCTGATCGCGGAGCAAAATCTTTACGCCGCGGAGAACAGCCTTGCACTCGCAACCGGAGCGGTCCCGCTGGGCTTGATCGCGACTTACCGCGCGATGGGCGGCGGATGGCAGATTCGCGAGGGCCACGATTTCGTGTCCGCCGACACGCGCGACGAGATGTCCAGACGGACCAATTGGGGAACCTGGTTGACTCCCCAATTGCTGCGTCCGCAAGCGCCGGGCTTGCCCTCGCCCGATGACGTTAGGCCAACGGTTCGGCTACCCGAATGATGATGATGAGGCTCGATAATGACCGACGACGTATTGTGGCGCTGCTGATCGCGATCGTTACCTTGGGGACCGCCGCCGGATGCAGGGGCAAGCAAGGCCCTTCGGTGACGCCGCCCGACGTTACCGTTGCCCATGCCAAGGTCCAGAACGTTACTGACTACATCACCTTCACCGGAAATACTGCCGCGACTGATTCCGTGAAGCTGGTCGCGCGGGTGGAGGGCTACCTGGAAAAACTCCATTTCACCGACGGCGCGCGGGTCAAGAAGGGAGACCTGCTAGTTACTATTCAGCAAGAGCCGTACAAAGCGCAGCTCGAGCAGGCCAATGCGCAACTCGCAACGGCGAAAGCGGCGCTATGGCACGCAAAGACCGAGTTCACTCGCTACACCGGACTTCTCAAGCAGGATGCCGCGACACAGACCGAGGTTGATCACTGGCGCTACGAGCGCGAGGCGGCGGAGGCTCAAGTTAGTAGTGCCGACGCGCAAGTGCAGATCGCGAAGCTCAACCTCAGTTACACTTTGGTCAACGCGCCATTCGACGGCCGGGTAGGCAGGCATCTCGTCGACCCCGGCAATTTAGTCGGCGCGATGGGTCAGCAGACTCCGCTGGTCGAAATCAACCAGGTCGATCCGATGTACGTGTACTTCACGATCGACGAGCGCGATCTCCTGCGAATCAGCGCTGACCCAAAGCAGAGACCCCGCCAGCCGCTTCCGGAGCGGAGCATCCCTTTTTATTTCGGCCTGATGAGCGAGGAAGGATTTCCGCGTGAAGGGCGCCTCGACTTCGCGTCGATCAGCGTCTCACCGACGACCGGCACTCTGCAGTTGCGCGGCATCTTCCCGAATCATGACCTGTCACTCGTCCCCGGCCTGTTCGTTCGCCTGCGGGTGCCGACCATTCAACGCCGCGACGCGCTGCTGGTTCCCGGCGACGCGGTCAGCTTCGATCAGCAGGGGGAATATCTCCTGGTGGTCGACGACAAAAATGTAGTGGAGCGCAGAGGGGTCAAAACCGGCGCCCAGGTTGGCGACGATCTGGTTATCGATGAGGGTCTGAAACCGGACGACTGGGTAATCGTCGAGGGCCGCCTGCAGGCGATTCCCGGCCGCGAAGTAAATCCGCAGCGGGCCACCAGCGCCTCCCCCGCTTCATCCAGGGCCGCGTCGAACGGCGGTTGACGCTCGGCCAGGAGACCGCGCGAAATGTCCAAGTTTTTTATCGAGCGCCCGGTTCTCGCCAACGTCATGGCGATCGTAATCGTCATTCTTGGCGCAGTGTGCGCCTACATTCTGCCGATCGCGGAATATCCGCAGATCGTGCCACCGACTATTCAAGTGACTACCAACTATCCGGGCTCGAGCGCGGAAACGGTTGCCAACACGGTCGGCGTTCCCATCGAGCAGCAAGTCAACGGCGTCGAGAACTCCATCTACTCCGACTCGACCAGCGGCAGCGACGGAAGCTACACGCTGACGGTGACCTTCGCGGTCGGCACTGACCTCAACACCTCGCTGGCGCTGGTGCAGAATGCGGTCAATAGCGCGATGGCGCAGCTGCCGCAGCCGGTCCAGGCTCAGGGTGTCAACGTCAAAAAAGTCACCACCAACATCCTGCTGATGGAGAGCCTGTACTCGGATGACAACCGTTTCGACGGCACCTTCCTGACCAACTACGCGACGATCAATCTCGAGAATCCAATCGCGCGTCTGCCAGGAATCGGTGAGGTTAAAATTCTCGGCGCCGGCACCTACAGCATGCGCATCTGGCTCGATCCCGACAAGCTCAAGGCCTTTGGCTTGACGGTCCTCGACGTGCAGCAGTCGATTCAGAATCAGAACGCGCAGGTGGCGTCAGGGCAGATTGGCGGCCCGCCCGTCCCCTCCAACCAGGTCTTTCAATTCACGGTCAACACGCTTGGACGCCTGTCCGACGTTTCCGAGTTCGAGAACATCATCGTCAAGAGCCATACCCCGCCGGGACTGGTGCCACAGACCGAGAATAGCGTCCAGCTCGCGCAGGCTGCATCGATCGTGCGGATCAAGGACGTTGCGAAAGTCGAGCTGAGCCAGCAACAGTTCACGATCTTCTCCAATCTGAGCGGCAGAAAGGCTGGCCATATCGCGATCTATTCGTTGCCCGGCGCGAATTCGCTGCAGGTCGCTACCGAAGTACGCCAGCTCATGGCGCAGATGAGCAAGTCGTTTCCGCAAGGGCTCAAGTACAGCTCGCTTTACGACACCACGATTTTCATCGAGCAAGCGATCCATGCGGTGTACATTACGCTGGGCATCGCCGGCATCCTGGTGCTGATCGTCATCCTGCTGTTCCTGCAAAATTTCCGCGCGATGCTGGTGCCGGCCACCACCGTGCCGGTGACAATCATCGGGGCGTTCGCGGCGATGGCGCTGCTCGGTTTCACCGTCAACCTGATGACACTGTTCGCGCTGATTCTCGCGATCGGCATCGTGGTCGATGATGCGATCGTCATCGTCGAGAACTGCTCGCACTACATCGAGCAGGGTCTCACGCCGAAGGACGCCGCGATCAAGGCGATGGGTGAGCTGACCGGCCCAGTGCTCGGCATCACGCTGGTATTGGTCTCGGTGTTCCTGCCGGCTTCGTTCCTGCCCGGTATCACCGGACAGATGTTCCGCCAGTTCGCGCTGGTCATCGCTGCAACCGCGCTCATCAGTGCGGCCAACGCGCTGACGCTCAAGCCGACGCAATGCGCGCTGTATCTAAGGCCGCGCGACAAGGACAAGCAGCTCAATTGGTTGTACAGCGGATTCAATCGTGGGTTCGCCAAAGTCCAGGAGCGTTACATCAGCCTGGTCAATTGGATGGCGCATCGTCCGTTCAAAATGATCGGCGTATTCTTTGGCGCGATCTCGCTCGCGGTCTTTGCGCTTTCGATTTATCCATCCGCGATGCTGCCGCTGGAGGATCAGGGCTACTGCATCATCGCCGCCGAGCTTCCCGCCGGATCCGCGCAGCCGCGCGTGCGCGAGGTCTCCGCCAGCATCGACGCGGTTCTTAAGAAAAGTCCCGGCATTAAAGGTTGGGTCACCATCGGGGGATTTTCGGTCTTCGACTCGGCGAATCTTTCCAACGTCGTTACGGTATTCGCCATCTATGACGATTGGAGCAAACGCCCTCCCGGGCTGACGCAAGACAAAATAATCGGCGGCCTTACGGAACGGTTCAAAGCGATCCGCAAGGCGACCTTCGCGGTGATGCCGCCCTCGCCGATTCCGGGTTTGGGAAACGCCTCCGGCTTCCAGATGGTAATCGAAGATCGCGCCAGCAGCGGTCTCGGCGAGCTGCAGAAAGCGGTGATGGAAGTGCTCGGAAAGGCGCACAGCAAGCCGGGTTTCCTGCGCGCCGGCTTCACGACCTTCAACGACAGCAGCCCGCAGATTTATCTGAACATCAACCGCACGATGGCGGAGTCGCTAGGGGTCTCGATCAGCGACGTCTTCCAGACCCTGCAAACCTACCTGGGCTCGAGCTACGTGAACCAGTTCAACAAGTTCAATCAGAGCCTGCAGGTCCGCGTGCAGGCACAGGCGGACTACCGGCGCCAGCTCCGCGACATTACCAATCTCAACGTTCCCAATAGGACCGGACAGATGGTTCCGCTCGGCGCGCTGCTCGACTTCCACCGGATGCTCGGGTCGGAACTGGTGACCCGCTACAACCTCTACCCGTCCGCCATCATCACTGGAGTGCCGACGCCCAGCTACAGCTCGGGCCAGGCGCTCGACATGATGCAACAAATCGCCGATGAAACGCTGCCGCAGGGCATGAGTTACGAGTGGACTGCCCTCTCATATCAGGAGAAGCAGGTCGGTAGTCAGATCTATTTCATTTTCGCGCTATCGATCACACTCGTGTTCCTGGTGCTGGCGGCGCAGTACGAAAGCTGGAGCGATCCGATCGCGGTAATCCTGGTGGTGCCGACCGCGCTTATCGGCATCATCATCGCGCAGGCGTTGCGGCGCTTCCCGGTGGATTTGTATACGCAGATCGGATTGGTATTGATGATTTCGCTCGCCGCCAAGAACGCGATCCTGATCGTCGAATTTGCCCGTCAGCTCACCGACGAAGGTATGAGCACCGTCGAGGCAGCGGTCGAAGCGACGCGCCGGCGCTTCCGCCCGATCCTGATGACCTCGATCGCGTTCATCCTGGGCGTGGTGCCGCTGTTGACCGCGACCGGCGCCGGCGCCGCGAGTCAGCAGTCGCTCGGCACGGTAGTGTTCGGCGGGATGCTCGCCTCGACGATGCTCGCGATTCCGTTCGTCCCGGTCTTCTTCGTCGCGGTACGCGAAGTTGCGGGACGGTCGGTCGCGTCCGCGCCGGGTGCGGCGCCCAAGCCCGCGGCGCCGCAAGGAACCGTCGCGGATTAGAGCTTTGACTAGAGCCGCGCCGCCAGTTTCGAATCAACGCGCGCCTCAGAGGTCGTCGCGGCGGCTTCGACGAACAGAAGATCGTTCGCGCGAATCCAGACATACAACGTGATCATCACCGCCGCGGGGCCTTCCAGCGCCGCGCGCTGAATGTGGGCAAGCTGAGTCGGATCGCCAAAGTTTCCAACGATGAAAAACAAGTGGCTCAGCACCACCTCGGTCATGTAGGCGAGCGCGAGAAGCAGGGCCCACCGGCGTCCGGAAAAAATTCCGACCGCGAACACCCAGATGATCACGGCCTGCATCGCCATCACGGCGGCCGCCGGGGCGCCATAGAACTTGAGTCCACCCATAACGGCCTGGAGGTCGGCGCCCTGATGAAGAGAAATTCGCGCGATGAAAATCAGCGACCATAGCGCGGAAAGAACGGCGAAGAGCCGAACGTCGAGCGGCCATCTAAATCGATGCGTTGGTGAGTCTGTCGGCATGAGGTCTCAAGACTACCATTGCGAGACTAAGCATATCAAGGAACTATAAATCACATCTGAGCGTTGTAAAACGACTACCCGGGAACGAGAGGCTTGCCGAATCCGATCGCCGTCAACCATAATCTGCGCCAATCTGTGAATCATGAACGGCGTGCATGACATGGGCGGGATGGACGGATTTGGCCCCGTTGTCCACGAGGACGACGAGCCCGTCTTCCACGCGGAATGGGAGGGGCGCGTGTATGCGCTGGTGGGCAGCGCGCTCAGAGCCATCGACGTCAACGTCGACGAGTTCCGTCACGCGATCGAGCGGATCGCGCCAGCGCAATATCTAGCCTCGTCGTACTACGAGCGCTGGCTGTCCGCGCTGGAGACGCTGCTCGTCGAGCGCGGCGCCACAGGCATGCGCGCGCGCGACGCGGTAGCGTCGCGCGCGGAGACCCCGCGGCGCGCGCGCTTCACCCCCGGCGATCGCGTGCGCGCGCGCAACCTCAACCCCGCCGGACACACCCGAATGCCGCGCTATGTGCGCGGCAAGTCGGGTGTGATCCGCCGCGATTGGGGCGTGTTCGTGTTCCCCGACAGCAACGCGCATCACGCCGGCACCCGCCCGCAGCACGTCTATTGCGTTGAATTTGCCGCGCGCGAGCTGTGGGGCAAGCCGGCCAACATCCGCGAGCGGCTCTTTATCGATCTGTGCGACGAGTACCTGGAACCGGCGGACAAGTTGCGCAAAACCGCAAAACCAAAAGCAAGGAACCGAACCCGATGAGCGACGATCATCACAATGCGGCGCCGACCGGTCCTGCCGCGCGCGTGAAGGCGCTCGAGGCGCTCCTCACCGACAAGGGCCTGGTCAAATCCGAAGCGCTCGATCGCATCGTCGACACCTTCGAGCACAAAGTCGGCCCGCGCAACGGCGCGCGCGTAGTCGCCAAGGCGTGGACCGATCCGGAGTACCGCAAGCGGCTGCTCAAGAACGCGACGGCGGCGGTCGGCGAGCTCGGCATCGCGGGTCCCGAGGGCGGCCATCTGGTCGCGATCGAAAACACGCCGCGGGTGCACAACCTCGTCGTATGCACGCTCTGCTCGTGCTATCCGTGGCCGGTGCTCGGGCTTCCGCCGGTCTGGTACAAGAGCTTCGCATATCGCTCGCGCGCGGTGAGCGATCCGCGCGGCGTGCTCCGCGACTTTGGCCTCAAGCTGCCGGACGGCGTCGAGATTCGCGTTTGGGATTCGAGCGCCGAGATGCGCTATCTCGTGCTTCCAGAGCGGCCGCGCGGGACCGAGCGGATGAATGAGAACGAACTGGCTCTGTTGGTGACGCGCGATTCGATGGTCGGAGTCGCGAAAGTCAGCGCGCCAGACGGCCGCGCCCGCGACGCCGCCAAGTCGGAACGAAAAGCGTCCACGAAAAAAAGAGCGTCTACAAAAGGATGAGCACAGAAAACTCCGCGCGGACTTTCGAGGCGCTCGCTGCCGACGCCGGCCTCGAGCCGGTGTTCAGCGCGCCATGGGAAGCGCGAGCATTCGCGATGGCGCTGGGACTTTCCGAGGCGAGCCTTTTCACCTGGGACGAATTCCGCGCGCACCTGATCGCCGAAGTTGGCAGTGCCGACCGCGTGCGCGAGCATGACGGCAGCGCGAATCCCGGCGAGTACTACGAGCATTTTCTGCGCGCGCTGGAACACCTGCTCCGCGAGAAAGGAATCGCAAGCGAAGCGGAGCTGGCGCACAAGCTGCGCGAGATCGAATCAGCTACTACCAAATGAGCAGGGGTCAGCCCCCGCCTACGCGTTTTTGCCTTGCTTGCCCTCGACCCACTGGAACATCAGGTCCTGGTAGTATTCGAGGCTGCGTCCGAGCAGAAAGATTTTCGGCACGCCTTCGATTTGCGCGTAGATCGCGGTCTTGGTCGGATTCTCGTTGCCGAACGTGATCTTGATCGGCTTCTGCTGACCCGGCGCCTGCACCAGCATCACCGCGGTCGGCTGATCGAGCCCGAACTGCTTGGCGTCGTTACTGTTCTCCGCGACCACCTCGACCGACTTGGCGCCCATCAGCAATTGCGCCGTCGCCTGCATCAGATCCTGCGGAATGAATGCGTTGGCGGGCGTCGTCAGTTGGAAGAGCTTTCCGTCGGGCGTCTTCTGATAATGAATCGTCTCGGCGCCGCGCGTGACCGTGATCGCGTCGATCGCGGAGAGCTTGAGCAGGCTCTCCTGTTTCTCCTGCAGATCGTTCTGCATCGGCACCGGCCGATCGACGAGAAAGTAGAACGGCGTCAGGATGAAAAAAATTACGGTGAAGAAAATCGCCGGACGCGGGCTCACGCGAAGAACCTCCTGCGTACGAACACCGCGATTCCGATCGCGAACAGGATCATCGGCTCGACGACCGAGCTCAGCACGAAAAAGTTCCGCGCCTGCCGGTCGGTCACGTAGAACGCCGAGGTCTCGGCCTTGTTGAGCCTCTCCCGGCTCGCGATCAGCATCTCGTCGCCGGCCATCTCGTTGATCACGCTGACCGCGAGATCGCGATTGCCGAGCATCTCGATGAACTGATTGGACGCGAAGGCGGTGCTGCCGAAGCCCACGATCCGCGTCATCCCGGCGACCGCCCGATGCGCGTCGGCGGCGGTCGCGAGGTCGACCTCGGAGCCGACCGCGATGGGTCCCTTGATATCGCGCGGGGACTGGAACTCCGTGATGCCGGTGGTGACGGCCTTGGGATCGCCCGACGCCCAGCTCTCATGCGACGACTGCAGGAACTTGTTCTCCTGCTGCACTTGCAGGCCGTCGGGCGCGGTCGCGCCAACTTCTCCGGTGGGCGTCACGCCGCGCGCCATCGAGAACACCGCCGGTGCCGACATCGAGCGGCTGATCGGATTTTCCTCGGAGCGAAGCGGTATCTGGGTGGTGAGAATTTCGCCCGCGCTCAGCCGGTAGGCGGGATCGACCAGGACCTGGTCGATGAAATCGAGATGGTACTGCTTCAGAAAGTTGACCAGGCTCGGCGAGCCGTACGGATCGATCATCGCGATCACGTGACCGCCGTGGGCGAGGTATTTCGACAGCGCCGCCAGCTCCTCGGGCAGGAAGTCTTTGCGCGGCCCCAGGATCACCAGGACCTTGGCGTCATCGGGAATGCCGCCCGCGAACAGCGACACGTTGTCAATCAGGTAGTTATTCTGCTCGAGCAACTGGCGCCATTGCGAGTAGCCGAGGTTGCGATCGTTGTCGAACGGATCGCGCTCGCCATGCCCGATCGTGAAATAGATATGCTTGTTGGCCGCGTTGGAGATCTGCAGCAGCGCCGGAATCAGCAGGTCGGCGCGCGCGCTGTCGAAATCGCGCCGCTTGCCCTGCGACTCGAGCACCACCTCGCCGTAAGTCGAAACCCCGTACTGGCGCGAGAGCCCCGGCGACTTGTTGACATCGATAACCTGGTAGGTGAGTTCGGGCGTGAATGCCGCCGCCTGGAACAGCAGCTCGGCCAGATCGAGATACGAGGGGTCCTCGGTCCTGACAAACGCCATCACCTTGACCGGATGGGTCAGTCCGCTCAGCACCCGCCTGTCGAATTCGGAGAGCGAGAAACGCTTGGTCGGAGTCAGATCGAAGCGCACGTTATGGTCGGAGATGATCGCGTTGGCGACGATCAATACCGCGGCGAGCGCGAGCGCCGTGTAGATCAGGATCGCGTAGTTGAGCCAGATCGATCCGGAGCCGCGTCCCGCGCGCGGCGAATCGGTTAGCGGCGGCCGGTCCACTTTCGGGTCTCCATCGAGCGCAGCGTCAAGTAAAAGAAGAAGATGATGAACGAGACAAAGTAGGCGACGTGATCGGTATCGATCACGCCCTTGGAAAACGGCTCGAACTCGTCGAACAGCGAAAATGCGCGCAGCGCACTCAGCGACGAGCTTTCAAAGATCGCCTCGTTCCAGTTGATGATCCACAGAAACAGCAGCAGCGTGATCGTGGTCACCCCCGCGACCACCTGGCTCTCGCACAACGACGAGATGAAAATTCCAAACGCGACCAGGCAGGTCCCCAGCAGCAGCAAGCCGAGGTAGCCCGCGACCAGCGGGAACAGCGGAAAGGCGTGGATGCTGTACAGATAATATGGGTACAGCAGCGTCAGCGCGATCATCATCACGAAGATCGCGACCGCGGCGAGGAATTTGCCGCCCAGGATTTCGCCGTCGCGCAACGGATAGGTGTAGAGCAACTCGACGGTGCCGAGTTTGCGCTCCTCCGCGAACGACCGCATCGTGACGAACGGCAGCGTCAGCATCAGGCACAGCCGGATGTCGCTGAACAGCAACTGCCAGTAGTTCTGCATGATGTCGTGGGAAAAAGTGATGGTTAAAAAATCGTTCAGATCGGTGTAGGCATAGTAGCCGGCCAGCAGCAGGAAGATTCCCGACAGGATGTAGACCAGCGGGAACGCGAAGTAAGAGCGCAGCTCCTTGCGCGCCACCGCGAGCATCCGGCCCATCGAGAAGCCGGTCCTCGCCTCGCGCATCGCGAGCCGCCGCGCTTCGCCGGCTGCCGTAGCGGCTTCGAGAGTGGCTGCACCGTTCGACATCGTTACCGATCCCTCACTTCAATCGACCTACCCGAGCGCGCGCGCCGGAACCAGGCGCTTCACGCTGTTAGAACATAATACGGACTCAAAAACGTCTGCACTTTTCTGTGCAGGCGACAGCGGAGCCGGCTCCGCCCCCGGTCCGGATGCTGGCACCTGGTTAAACCCTCTCCTCTTTAGTGACGAGGCGCATGAATAAATCTTCAAGGCTGAGCGCCAGCGGTTTGACTTCGAGCAGACCCCATCCGTGCTGCACCACGCATGCGGCGAGCGCCGAGCGCACCTCGTCGCCATTGCCGCTCGAAAATGCCGTGAAGCTGCAGACCGCCGGTCCCTGACCGTCGGACGGCCGATCCTCGACGCGATCGACTTTCGGCACGCTGCCGAGCGCGGCGCGGACCGCGTCCGCCGGACCCGCGACGGTGATGATTGTCTGGTCGCTGCCCGCGAGCTTCGCCGTCAGCTTCTCGGGCGTGTCCTGCGCGACGATCACGCCCTTGTCGATAATCACCACGCGCCGGCAGGTTACGTTGACCTCGGGCAGGATATGCGTGGAGAGCAGCACCGTCGAACGGCCGGCGAGCGATCGAATCAGCTCGCGGATTTCGACCACCTGGCGCGGATCGAGTCCGACGGTCGGCTCGTCGAGGATCAGAACTTCAGGGTCGCTCAAAATTGCCTGCGCGATTCCGACCCGCTGGCGGTAGCCCTTGGAGAGCTTGCCGATAAGCTTGCGGCGCACGTCTCCCAGTCCGCAGGTGTTTATCGAATAGTCAATTCGCTCGCGCGAAGTTTTCGCATCGAGTCCGCGCACTCGCGCGCCGAACTCGAGCAGCGCGAGCACGCTCAAGTCGGGATAGAGCACCATGTTTTCGGGCAGGTAGCCGACGCGCCGGCGGGTCTCCAGCGAATGCTCGGCGACGTCCATCCCGGCAATCATCGCGCGTCCCGAGGTGGGCGGAAAAAATCCGGTCAGGATCCGCATCATGGTCGTCTTGCCGGAGCCGTTGGGACCCAGCAGGCCGACGATCTCGCCCTTCTCGACCTTGAAGGAGACGTGATTTACCGCAAGCGTCGAGCCGAAGTATTTGGTAAGGTCCTGGACCTCTATCATGAAGCCTGCTTGTGTCCCTTGAAACGCACTCAATCTTGAGGCGCGCGCGTCGAACCGGCCAAGCGTCCCACGCGGCCCGGCCGAAAGTGCGAATGCGATTGCTGCGGCATTCTAGGAATCCCCGCCGCGAGAAGTCAATTCACTATTTGCAGGGGGCAGCGGCTGACCCCTGGCAGGGGTGACCCCTGCACTCACCACAACACAAGAGCCGGCTCCGTTGTCGGCAGGGGCTGACCCCT
>DATDGX010000245.1:0-9519 GCA_036521875.1 Binataceae bacterium (SeqCode) | reverse complement strand
AGCTCGCCGGATTATGATGCCCGCGCGAGGTCAGGATGGTGTCCATCTCGAACAGGTTTAGCGGATGGCTCATCGCGGCGCGCAGCGCGTGCTCGTCGTGGCCGTCGCCGCTGTAAAGATGGTTGAGGACGCGAGCACGAGTGCCGCTCTCGCGCGCGACCGTCAGGTACGCCTCGACCGGATCGAGCTTCAGCGCCTCCGCGATCTCGCCGAAGAACTTCCCTTCCAAATATTTGAGCTCGGGCTTGACCGCCCACATGAGCTGGACCGCCTCGGCGATAAAGCCGGTCAGCGGGCGGAAGCTGTCGCGCAGCCTCGCCCATCCCTCCGTGCTGTCGAGCAATTGCTCGAGGCCGGTCTGCGACCACGCCGGGAAGATGACGCGGATAGTGGTGTTGCCGCAGGTGTAGGGGAAAGTGTCGAAGGCAACGTCGGCGCCGTCATCGCGCGCGCGCTCGATTGCGGCGAGAGTTTCGCCCACCGTGTCCCAGGTGCGCCGGCCGACAAAAATCAGATGCGAGATTTGCAGCGGCACGCGCGCCTGGCGCGCCACCTCGACCATCTCGCGCACCGCCAGCAGGTTGTGCGGCGTCTGGCTGTCGTAGAAGAGCGAGCGCGTCGAATATGCGCGCAGATGCGAGGTCAGGATGCCGCCGGCTGCGCCCGCAATCTCGGCCATCGCCGCCAGCTCGGCCGGCTTCGCGATCATCCCGGGGAAATAGCCAAGTCCGGTCGAGAGGCCGACCGCCCCGTCCGCCATCGCGCGCTCGATCATCGCCTGCATCTCGTGAAGCTCTTCGGCAGTCGGCTCGGCGGAGCTGGCGCCCATCACGCTAAGGCGAATACTGCCATGGCCGGCCAGATGCGCGACGTTGAGCGCGAGTCCCTGATGCCGGAGATATGCGCCGAGCTCCGCGACTTCCTGCCAATGCCATTCGAAGCTGCGCTCCGAGAGCATCCGGCCCGACTCATCGAGCATTCGGGTTAGGCCGCGGCGCACCGGCGCGGTCGAGAAGCCGCAGTTTCCACCGACGATGGTGGTCACGCCCTGAAGCAGGAACGGGCGCAGAATTTCGTCATGCTCGGGAATCGGCACGATCCAGTCGGAATGGGAGTGGAGGTCGATGAAGCCCGGCGCGACCACCAGGCCCGTGGCGTCGATCTCGTGCGCGGCGGTCGCGGCAGCCGCGCCGGCGGGATCGATCAGGGCGGTGATTTTGCCCGACGAGATCGCGACATCGGCGCGAAAGCGCGGCGCACCGCTGCCGTCGGCGACGGCGCCGTTGCGGATGAGCAGGTCGTATTCCATGAGCGCGATACTCGCGCCGCTTGGGGCGGCGAGGCAACCGGCGAGACCCAAAGTTGGGGACAGCAACGGCGGGTTCGAATTAATCAGTTGCTAACAGTGCGGTGATTATCCCGAACGAAATGTAGCGCTACAAATCACGCTCGGAAGCCCTCTGAACCGACATGTGCCGGCGCCCGATCCCCCACCCCGCGGTTGGGAGCCGGAATCGGAAAGGCGGGCGCGCCCGAGGCGCGCCCGCCCCCTCCCCTGACGCGATCATTTCCGGCTTCGCTAGCGCGGCTGTCGCGCTAAGTCTTGATCAGTCCGTCGAGGTGGCCGCTTCGCGGCGGGTGCCCGGGGAAGACCCGGTCGATTTGTGCGTCAGTCAACTGCATGTGCGATTTGAGCACGACGGCGATCGGATCGCGGAAGTCGGTGGACACCGCGAGGTCGCGCTCCTGGTACAGCTCCGACGGCGACAGCCCCGGCCAGCGGCCGTAGATCCTTTTGCCGCTCACCGGCCCGCCCATTACCCACATCACATTGCCGTGTCCGTGATCGGTGCCCGCGTTCCCGTTCTCATGCATGGTGCGGCCGAATTCCGAAATCACTAGCACCACGGTGTCGTCGTAGGCGGGGCCGAGCGACTTCGAGAAACTCGCGAGGCCCTCGGCGAGCGGCTTCAGATGGCCGGCGAGCTGGCCATTCGCCGCGCCCTGGTTCACGTGCGTGTCCCATCCGCCGAGCGCCAGGAAGGCGACTCGAATCGAAGGATCGCGATTGATCAGGTGCGCCAGACGATCGGTGTCGTCGGAAAATCCCACCGGCGAAGGTGCGCCCGCATTGGCCTGCGCCATGTCCTGGGTGAGCTCGCTCATCAGGCGCTGGCGAGCGACGCGGCCGTCGCGATACGCGTGGCTCAACGGATCGTTGCCGAGGTAGAGGCGATCGAACGCGGCTTCGATAAGCGGCCGATCCAGCGGCATCGGGCGCGCGGCGGCACGTCCGAGCGCAATGTTCGCGACCGGCATTTTGCCGCTCATGATTCGCGGCAGCGTCGGGCCGAGGCTCAGCGCCTCGGTCGGGGCGTGCACGCCCGGCATCGCGGCCAACGTGCGATTGAGCCATCCGTCCTGCGTTGCCTTGACGCCCGGGGTTCCGCTCTCCATGTAATCCTGCGCGTCGAAGTGCGAGCGGGTCGCGTCGGGCGAGCCGCACGCTTCGACGAACGCGAGGGTGCCCTCGCGCCATAGCGGCTCGATCGGGGCCAGCGCGGGATGAATCCCGAAGAAGCCATCGATATCGATCGCGCCATTGGGAGCGCCGCTGCGGCCAATCGCGATCGTCGGGCGCGCGTCGTAATACGCGCTCTCGCCGTGCGGCACCACCACGTTCATTCCGTCGACGGCGCCGCGCAGGAACACCACCACCAGGCGCCGCTTGCTGCCGTCGCCGCCGAGCGTGCGGGCGGCCCACGCGTGCGGGCTCAGCAGCACGATTCCCGACGCGGACAAGATAGCGGCGCGCCGGAGAAACTCGCGGCGTGATAGCGGCGTCGCGGCGCGCGGCGCGCACTCGGCGCATCCAAGCGCGCCTTGCAGTTCCTTTTCGTCAATCGGTTCCATCTGGAAAAACTCCTGGCACCAGACTCCTAGCGCCGCATAAATTCGGGACTGCCCAGCATCAGCGCGGCGCGCAAGCGGGGCTCGGCGGCTTCCAGAGCATTCGCGGTCGAACTGGAAAATCTTCCGCCGAGCGTCGCGGCGACTGCGCCGGGGTCGAGCGGCGTCATTTGGTGCGCCTTAGGCTTGTCCGGATCGGCGTCGAACTTGACCCCGGCTGCGGCGCCTCTTTTGTTCACCACCCGAGGCGGCACCCGCACGCCAGCGCTAGAATTTTCTTCGAACGGCGGACGGTCGAGCGGCAGGTTGCCGTTTCCGAGCGCGGTTACGAAGCTGAGGCGCGTCATCATCGCGTCGGGATTGAGCCACGAGTCCTCGGTGTTCGCGTAGCCGTTTGGCGTCAGACATCCGTAGAGCGGCATCCCGAGCAGAGCCATAGTGCCGTAGAGCGGACGGTAGTTGGTGATCGGTACTGAGGTCGCGCGCGCACACGAGATCACGTACTCGTACGGCGTCTTGAATTTGGCGCGATAGTAGCGGCGGTCCCAGAACTCGGGCGCGGTGAACATGGTTTGCAGCACCGCGCGGATATCGCCGTCGGTTTCGAGGTAGCGAGCCGTCATCCGGCTGACCAGCGGTTTGGGCGGCACATCGGCGACGAAATACTGCGCGAGCTGGAAGCTCAGATGATTCGCAGTCGCGGGACTGCGCGCGAGGAGGTCGAGCGCCTGCTCGCCTTCCTCAACGCCAGAGCCCTCGATGGTATGGCCGAGCAGAGTCTTGCTCGAGAAGTCGTGACGCTGCGGATCGAAATAGAAGCCGCTCGTGCTTTGCACTGGCGCTCCCGCGAGGCCCCATGGTCCCCGTCGGCCGCCACCGCCGCCGAACAATCCGCGCAAGTTTTTCTTCCCGCCACCACCACCTGCGCCTCCGCCGGCGGGCTTCGGCAGGCCCCATCCGGTCAGGATATGCGCGAGCGCGATCACGTCGTTCTGCGAGTAGCCGCCGCTCACGCCGAGCGTGTGCAGCTCCATCAACTCGCGCGCGTAGTTCTCGTTGATCCCTTCAAAGTTTTTTCGCGTGCCGGTACTTCCCGGCGCGGTGTTCTGCCAGTTGTCGAGGTAGAACAGCATTGCGGGATGCTTCGCGGTCGCGCCGAGCAGGGTGCGGAACTTCCCCATCGTATGCGGTCGAATCGCGAGCTGTTCGAACGAACCGGTCCAGATGTTGTCGAGGCCCTTGGCCGCGAAGATGTTGAAGTGGTTGAACCAGAAATTGGTCATCACTTCCTGGAGCTGGCGGGTGCCCTCGATCGCGCGAACGATGCGCGCCTCGACCGCCTCGAGCATCACGATTCGCTGGCGCTCGAGCGCCTCTTTGATCGCGTCTTTGCCCTCCGCCTTGTCGCCGCCCTTGTTCTCGCGGCGGGTCTCCATTATCGGGCGCTGGAACTCGGCGAACAGCGCGGGCGCGGACATACTGAGGGTGCGATAGCTGCGGATCTGATCGACGAGGCTCTCGGGAATCGCGATCGATTCGGGATGGAGTTGCAGGTCGACGTAGCGCTCCACGCCCATCGCACGGACGGTCTCCAAATCGCCGGGACGCGGGCCGAACGCAAGCCGATTGAGTGCGTGCAGTGCGCGATCTTCGTTGGGGATGTCGCCGTACCGCTCCACCGGGAAGCCTCACTCTATAGATACGCTCGATCCAGCGAGCAGATGCATAGGTTCAGACGTTGGCGATGCTCGATTCGTTTACCGGGTACTATGCGAATTTCACGGCAATTTCGGCGAATCAGGATAATGTCGGATTCCGCTGGGAAATCCGCCGGCGCATCTAATTTGCGGTCAACGCGAGGAGCGGCCCCAGGCCTCGACCAGACTTTCGAAGGCGCGACGAAGCTCGGGATCCTTGACCTCCGGGAACTCGATCGCGTGGCGCGGCGCGCGCGCGACGGTGCGGAGCCGCGTCGGCGGTCGGCGGCGAAGTCTGCCCTGCACGAAGCGCAGCTCGCGCACCACGTCGTCGCCGATCTGCTCGCTGAGCCGCGCGAGAATCTGCGCCTTCATCAGGCTCAGCTCCTGTATCCACATCGCGCTCGACACTTTGATCACCGCGGCGTGGAACTTCAGCGAGACGACTTCGGTGCGCCGCGCGATCGCCTCGCCAACGACTTCAGGCCACGCCCGCACCAGCCGCACGATCCCGAACTGACCCTCGCTGTCGAGCCGATCGATCAGCGGCTGCATCGCCGATCCGATCGCCTCGGGGAACTTGTGCCGACGCGACATCATCGCGCGATCACGATAGCGCTGCGACGATTTCACATAAACCGCCCGAGAGCGACCAGGTTGACAACCGCCCCCTCGCGAGCCCTACCTTCGATAAGTCGCGCTAATGTGAACTGCGCGTGAACCCAGAATTATTTATCATAGCGAACATTTACCAAAAGTTATCCACAACATAATATATGGGTTGTGCACAACTCGATCACACTACCTGTAGCGGTCCGCACTTGACAGCACGCCAATCGAGCGAGCATATTTTCGCGCACGGGTTGATTCGGAGGCTGGCAGAGGACGCGCCGGGTTCAGTTCAGGTCCAGGCGCCATGGGCGGGTATCACAGGAGGCGGTGATGGCGAGCGGGGGAGCGATAGATTTAGACGTGAAGGCATCCAGGACCACAGAGCGCGCCTCTAACGGCGCCACGACCAGCGAGCGCCAGGCGGGCCGCGGCATCGCACTCGAGCGCTACTTTACCACGCCCGGGCGCGACCCCTTCGACGAGATCGAATGGGAGCTGCGCAGCGCCGTCATCGCCGGCGAGGACGGCCGCGTCGTCTTCGAGCAGCGCGACGTCGAGATGCCGCGCGCATGGTCGCAGACCGCGACCAACGTCGTCGTCTCGAAATATTTTCGCGGCCCGCTCGGCACTCCGCAGCGCGAACGCAGCGCGCGCCAACTGGTCTCGCGAGTGGTCGACACTGTCGCCGGATGGGGCGACGCGCAGGGCTATTTCGCCGACCCCGCCGCGCGCGAGACCTTCCGCGCCGAGCTCGCGAATCTGCTGCTCACCCAGCGCGCCTCCTTCAATTCGCCGGTTTACTTCAACGTCGGCATCGAGCCCAGGCCGCAATGCTCGGCGTGCTTCATCCTCAAGGTCGACGACAACATGGATTCGATCCTGAGCTGGTACCGCAATGAGGGAATGATCTTCAAAGGCGGTTCCGGCTCGGGCGTGAATCTCTCCGCGCTGCGTTCGTGCAAGGAGAAGCTGTCCTCGGGCGGCACCGCGTCGGGACCGCTGTCGTTCATGAAGGCCGCGGACGCCTCGGCCGGCGTCATCAAGTCGGGTGGCAAGACCCGGCGCGCGGCCAAGATGGTGGTGCTCAACGTCGAGCATCCGGATATCGAGCTCTTCATTAACTGCAAGGTCGAAGAGGAGAAAAAAGCGTGGGCGCTTATCGACGCGGGCTATGACAGCTCGCTCGACGGGCCCGCCTACGGCTCGGTGTTCTTTCAGAACGCGAACAACTCGGTGCGGGTGCCCGACGAGTTCATGCGCGCGGTGCTCGACGACGCGAGCTGGCAGACCCATTTCGTCAAGAGCGGCGAGTCCGCCGGCGAGTACCGCGCGCGCGACCTGATGCGCATGATCGCGGAGGCCGCGCACGCCTGCGGCGACCCCGGGATGCAGTTCGATTCCACCATCAACAACTGGCACACCTGCCCGGCCAGCGGCCGCATCAACGCGTCCAATCCGTGCAGCGAGTACATGCATCTGGACAACTCGGCGTGCAATCTCGCCTCGCTCAACCTGATGAAGTTCATCGACGAGCGCGGCGAGTTCGACGTGCGCGCGTTCCGCCACGCGGTCGACGTGATGATCACCGCGCAGGACATCCTGGTCGACAACTCCTCGTATCCGACCGACGAGATCGCGCGTAACGCGCACTCCTACCGCGAACTCGGCCTCGGCTACGCGAACCTGGGCGCGCTGCTGATGGCGCTCGGGATGCCGTATGACTCCGACCACGGACGCAGCTATGCCGCGGCGGTGACCGCGCTGATGACCGGCGAGGCGTACCTGCAGTCCGCGCGCATCGCCGAGGCGCTGGCGCCGTTCGAGGGCTATGCGCCCAATCGCGATCCGATGCTTCGCGTCATCGGGATGCATCGGCAGGCCGCGTACAAGCTCGACCCGTCGCTGGTGCCGCTCGACCTGGTGCGCGCCTCGCGCGAGGCATGGGACGAGGCGCTGAAGCTCGGGCAGTCCGCCGGCTACCGCAACTCGCAAGCGACGGTCATCGCGCCGACCGGCACTATCGCATTCATGATGGATTGCGACACCACGGGCATCGAGCCCGACATCGCGCTCATCAAGTACAAGAAGCTGGTCGGCGGCGGGATGCTGAAGATCGTCAACGGCACGGTGCCGCGCGCGCTCAAGCGCCTGGGCTACGACTCCAAGGAAATCCAGGAAGTCGTCGAGTATCTCGACGAGCACGAAACGATCGAAGGCGCGCCGCATCTGGCGGACGGCAACCTCGCGGTGTTCGACTGCGCGTTCAAGCCGCGCGCCGGCTCGCGCACCATCCATCACAACGGCCATCTCAAGATGATGGGTGCGGTGCAGCCGTTCATCTCGGGCGCAATCTCCAAGACCATCAACATGCCGTCCGAGGCGGCAGTCGACGAAGTCGCGGAGGCCTACGTCACCGCATGGCGGCTCGGGCTCAAAGCGGTCGCGATTTATCGCGACGGCTCCAAGCGCACGCAGCCGCTCAATACCGGCAAGTCGGCCAAAGAAAAGGAGGGGGCTGCAGAGGTCTCTGAACGCTCCGCCGCGCCGGCCGATGATTTCCGCGCCCGCCGCCACAAGCTCGCCGACGAGCGCAAATCGATCACCCACAAATTCGATATCGCCGGGCACGAGGGCTACATCACGGTCGGGATGTACGAAGACGGCACGCCCGGCGAAATTTTCATCGTGATGAACAAGCAGGGCTCGACGATCTCCGGCGTGATGGATTCGTTCGCGGCTGCGATCTCGTTCGCGCTGCAGTACGGGGTGCCGCTGCAGTTCCTGGTCGACAAGTTTGCGCATATGCGGTTCGAGCCGTCGGGATTCACCAAGAACCCGCAGATCCCGTATGCCAAGTCGATCGTGGACTACCTGTTCCGATGGCTCGCGTCGAAGTTTCTCGACGAGGAAGCCAAGCGCGAGGTCGGCGTCAATTTAGAGAGTGGCGCCGCGCCGGCCGCGCCGCCAAGTGGCGCGCCGCATCTGCATCTCGCGGCGGCGCCGACTCTGCGCGAGGGCAAGGACAGCGGGATGCGCCAGGCGTTTATCAATCAGGCCGACGCGCCCCCGTGCCCCGATTGCGGGAGCATCATGGTGCGCAACGGCGCCTGCTACAAGTGCATGAATTGCGGAACCACGAGCGGATGCTCGTGAGCGATAGGAGTTTGGTCCCGGGGAAGTGAGCGGTGGTGATGGGGTGGAAACGCGGAAGCTAGCCGGTGGTTGCGGGGATGGATGTTGAGGTCGAGGTGGAGGTGGAGTGACGCTGCGGCGAGCGACAGTTGGAATAGGTGGTGTGTATTGCACCACCTATAGAAGGGGGATGGAGTTTCTGGCGAATTTCGCGCGCACGTGAAGAGGGGAGTTGAATTTCCCCGGGACCCACACATTGCGAACGCGCGGAGCGGCGCGCTCGAAAGTGTGGTGGTGGGGTGGCGGATGTGGTGACGGAGGAGGGCCGGCGCAAGCCGGCCCTCCGATTTCGCGGGGCGCACGCACTTGGACCCGCAGCCGGCTCCGCTGTTGCCGGCGAGAGAAGGGACGTAATCCTGAGCGAAGGCTGCCGCAGTCGAAGGGTCCTCGATCGCGATGCAAAAAAAGCTGGAGCTCTTCGGCAGGCTCCGTCTAGCGCCCACAGGTAGAGGATCCCCTCCTTCATGCGGGGCGATCAAAGCTGAGACCTTGCGCGATAAGGTGTTTGAGAAAACCGCGTCCTATCGGGGTGATCAGGAGCCGACCGTCTTCGCGCCTTACGAATAACGGCCACTCTATGAATCTGATCCAGTTTTCAAACGGATACCGGTTATAGATCTCTGGATGTTGTTCTGCTGCGGCGCGGTATGTGGCTTCGGCTTCCTCTTCTGGGAGACCAGTATAGTTTTCATTTATCGACTGAAGTAGTCGGATTTGGCTACCGAAAATAAGCGCATAGGTGCGCTCCCACAATTCTCGAATCAGTGAGGCGGCCAATAGTCGAACCAATGTGGTCTCCCGATCTTCTGGACGGACGCCTCGGCTCTCAAGTTCGGCGTATATCGAATTCGCGCGGAGATCGAGCAGGTTTGGATCCACTTGCGATGAGAGCACATTGGTAAGTTCTCCCGAGGCCCCGCTGTTCGATTCGACGGTCACCGAGAGCTGCTGGTTTTCGGATGGTTTAGCGCGTACTCCCTTGGCTCCGATCGAGTAGATTCTTCTGATCAAATCTCTGAGCGCGGCTCTAAAGATCCAGATGGAAAAGAGCGATACGACGAGGACTACCGCGGGATATCCACCCTTTTCAACAAGCCGAACAGCAAAC
>DATDGX010000244.1:0-9017 GCA_036521875.1 Binataceae bacterium (SeqCode) | reverse complement strand
GCGGTCTCGATGATGGTGTAGATGGTGGCAGCCCGTTGGCCGCCGGTATCTGATCCCGCGAACATCCAGTTTTTTCGCCCGATGGCGATAGGCCGGATGGCGCGCTCGGCGGCGTTGTTGCAGTCGTCAAAGCGGCAGTGTCCCCGCGGTTGATGGAGCATCGCGACTTCATTTATCACCAATATCTGGAGTTGCCGGTAGTCTTTTAATGAACGAAAGCCCTGCCGTGTTTCACAACCACTGGTAACACGCTCATAGTAACCCGAAATACTTTGTGAAATCCGATCAATTAAAAGCGATAAGGTGACTGCCAAGTGTCTAGCGGGAGAATCGGACAAGGTTATTTGGAGTACGCGCCGGACCGCGAGTACAGCGCAGAAATAAGATGCAAACCGCGATAGTTACTGGCGGCAACGGTGGATTGGGTTACCAATGTGCTCGCATAATCGCAGCCGCATCGCCGCAATGGCATGTGATCATCGCCAGTCGCGACCATGGCAAATCGATCGAGGCGGTGCGCTCGATTATTTCTGAGACCGGAAATTCAGGCGTCGCCGCAATGGATCTGAATCTGGGTTCGCTCGATTCGGTCCGTCGATTTGAAACGGGCTACGCGGCACGTGCGCTGCCTCCAATCGGGGCAATCGTCTGCAATGCGGGAATTCAAGTCATCAGCGGAATCACCTACAACGATGACGGCTACGAGACTACCTTTGCCGTCAACCATCTGGGTCACTTTCTGCTGGTGAACCTGCTGCTGCGGCATTTGAATGATCAAGCAAGAATCGTGGTTGTGAGCAGCGGGACCCACAATCCTGACCAGTTCACCGGCATGCCGAAGCCTGACTATACCAACGCTACTTCAGCTGCCAAACGCGAAACGGGCGCCGATTCGGGTAACGCCGGCCGTCGTGCTTACACAACCTCGAAATTGTGCAACGTCATGTTCACCTACGAACTATCCCGGCGTCTCCAGGCAGAAGGTCACCACGGAATTAGCGTGATCGCATTCGATCCCGGTTTGATGCCGGGGACAGGACTGGCGCGCGACTATCGCCCATTTCAGAAATTCCTCTGGAACTACGCGATGCCCGCGCTCCGCTTCATCCCAAATGTGAACAGCACTAGCAAATCAGGCGCCGATCTTGCCCGGCTAGTGTTAGATCCGGGACTGGAAGGGATCTCGGGCAAGTACTTCGTTGGCCGCAGATCGGTTCCGTCTTCGAAAGACTCATACGATGAGCGCAAGGCCGCCGAACTATGGGAGTCGAGTGTGACGATGGTCCGTCTCAAGCCGGAAGAAACCATCTTGCGAGTAGCCACTTAGACACAGCCTTCGCGGCCATGAAGTCCACATGGAAGCTGTTTGACGCCGCCATCTTCCACGACGACCTCGTTCGAACTAGAGTCGGCTGGCATACGATTGCGTCGCCAACAGCTCCGCCACGTCGAGGTCCTCGAGACCCTTGATACCACCGAGGGCTTCGCAACGACCATCGGCGAGTATATCGGGTGAGGGTTTAAGCCCGGGCCTTCAAGTGACCCATGCGCGAGCATCACGCGCGAGCAATAACAGACCGCGCGAGTAATAATAAAAGATGACCACCGACGAAATCAAAAACCTGATTCGCGACGTCCCCGATTTTCCCAAGCCGGGCATCCTCTTTCGCGACATCACTCCGCTGCTCGCCGACGCGCGCGGCTTTGCCGCCGTCGTCGATCAGCTCGCGTCGCCCTACCTCGGCAAGATCGACATTGTTCTCGGGATCGAGTCGCGCGGCTTCATCATCGGCGCGCCGGTCGCATACCGGCTCGGCCTCGGCCTCGCGATCGCGCGCAAACCCGGCAAGCTGCCGTTCCGCACCTACGACGAATCGTACGAACTGGAATACGGAAGCGCCTCGCTGGAGATCCATCAGGACGGCATCATGAAGGATGCGCGGGTGTTGATCGTCGACGATTTGCTCGCGACCGGCGGCACCGCTCACGCCGCGGTTCAGTTGGTGCACCGGCTCGGCGGAAAAGTCGCGGGATGCGCGTTCGTGATCGAGCTCACCGCGCTCAAAGGCCGCGGGCGGCTCGCCCCGGTAAACTGTTTCTCGTTGATCAGCTACGATTGAATCGAATTCAATCGACCGGGGCGGTCGAGCGCGCCGCGCAGGTGTAAGCCGACCCGCGCGTTTCCTGGACCGGCCGAGCGAAGTTCGGAAATCAAATCACGGAGCCAATCGTGCCGCCCGACCACGCTCACGCTCATACCAGGATGCGCGATGATCGCTTCCGGCTCCGCATCGTTCTGATCGTTACTACGATTTATTTCGCCGTCGAACTGGTCTCCGGCTACTACGCCAACAGCCTCGCCCTGCTCTCCGACGCGATTCACATGCTCACTGATATCGCGGCGCTGTGCCTGGGCCTGCTCACGCTGTGGATTTCGGCGCGCCCGGCAAAAGGCGCCAAAACCTTCGGCTACCTGCGCGCGGAAATCCTGGGCGCGGTGCTGAACGGATTGTTCCTGTGGCTGCTGGTCGCATTCATCTGGGTCGAAGCGGTCTCGCGGCTGCGGACTCCGCGCCCGGTCGCGGGACTTACGGTGATGGCGGTCGCGATCGCTGGTCTCGCGGTCAATAGCTTCTCGGCATGGATGACGTTCGGCGGTCGCAGCGGGGGCCGCGGCGGGATGGCGTTGCGGGCGGTCTTCCTCCACGTGATCTCCGATTTGATCGGATCGAGCGGCGTCCTGATTGCGGGTGCGCTGGTGTATTTCACCGGATGGGCAAAGGCCGACTCGACGGTGAGTATCCTGATCGGCGCGCTGGTGCTGTACAGCTCCTGGGGGTTGGTGCGCGAGGGCGTGGAGATCCTGATGGAGTCGGTTCCCGCTGCTATCGACCTCGAGCAGTTGCGCAACGACCTGCTCGCCGTGGAAGGTACCGAAGAGGTGCACGACCTGCACGTATGGTGTCTCGCGTCGCAGCAATTCGCGCTGTCGGCGCATGCGGTGGTAACCGTGGAGGCCGATCACGATCGCGTGCTGGCGGACATGTCGCAGGTGCTCGAGCGCAAGTTCAACATCCGCCACATGACCGTGCAGCTCGAATGCGACAATCGACGCGAGCGCGAGCCCGGGCACTTCTGATTAAATCGAGGGGAGGCGCAAATGGCCGACAACGAGCAACTGTACAAGGAGTTCGAGCGCAGCAGCGTCCTTGGCGTCGAGATCGAAGCGGAGAGCCGCACCGCGCTCTTCGCCCGCGCCGCCACCGCGCTGTCGCGCATCATGGTCCAGCCTGGCGACGTCAAGGTCGCGCACCGGCGCGAGATCGAAATCGTCGACGACAAAGACATCGACATGATGCACGACATGCTGGGCGCCGCGCTGAACATGTTCCGTGGCGGTTTCATCTGGCGCGACGCCGAGATCGAGGAGCGCGACGGCCCGCTCGTGGTGTGGCTCTCGGGCGAGCAGTACGACCCGGACCGCCATCATCTGCTCACCGAAATCAAGGAAGTCCAGGCGAAGCAACTGCTAGTCGAAAACAAAGACGGCAAGTGGCGCACCCGGATCGTATTCGAAATCTGAGCGAGCGCCGCCCGCGCTGCAGTCGCACACGGAAGCTACAAAGACCCGGCGGACGGGGTTAGAATTATGGAAGATGCCGAGCCGCCGCCCCGTCGCCAAGCCGACGCGGACTCTTCATCGTGGCGAAAACCTAGAAAAGTCGATGAACGCCGAGACCACACTCTTCTACGACGTCGACACCCAGCGCGACTTCATTCTGCCTGGCGGAAAGCTCTACATCCCGGGCACCGAAACGATCATTCCAAAACTGAAGGAGCTCACCGAACTCGCGCGCCAGCAGAACATTCGCATCGTCTGCTCGGTCGACCGCCACTTTCCCGGCGATATCGAACTCAAGCGCAATGGCGGCGAATGGCCCGACCACTGCATGGACGGCACGGAAGGGCAGAAGAAGATCGCGGAGACCGCGCCGCTGAATCCGCTCCACATCGAGAATAACTTCGTCCTCTCGCCAGAACAGGTCCAGGCGGCGATGGCGCACAAGGGCGAGCTGGTTTTCGAGAAGCAGCATTTCGACATCCTGGTCGGCAATCGCCACGCACACTCCGTCCTGCGGCTCCTGCTCGAGCATTACAAGGACATCGTCGTATACGGCGTGTTTACCGAAGTCTGCGTCGACCATGCGATTAACCTGCTCGCCGGACTCGGCCCCACGGTAACCGTCGTCAGCGACGCGATCGCCGATATCGGCCGCGATGCCGACGCGGTGAGAGCCAGGTGGCAGCAGATGGGAATCGAGCTCATCAAGCTCGATGATCTCAAAACGCGGCTGTTATCCTGATGGCCGGCATCGATCCACCTCCCGCGGCGCCCGAGGAAGCGGCCACCGAATCGCAACTCGACACCGAGTCGTTGGAAGAGGTCTGGCTCGCGCCACCGTTTCAACCGCTGCGCGTGATGGCGGCGCTCGCGCTGACAGCGAGCGGCTTCGCGCTTTACCAGTATGTGCTCAGGTCATTCTGGTGGTCGCCCGCGCTGGGCATGCATGATCGGATCGCGTGGCCGGCTTACGGCTTGCTCGCGCTGGCGCTGGTTCTGACGCTCGCGGCGATTCGCGTCGCACTTGGCATCTGGTCGCCCCATGCCAAGCTCGGCGTCTCGATCCTCGCGATGGGCGTGTGTGCGGTAGTCGCGGTCGACGGCGGCCGCTTCGTGAGCTACACGTTTCGCGGCGCGCTCCTCCCGCCGTTCGACTTGCAGCTCAAGGTTGGCGATCGCTTCCCGAATTTCGCGCTCGCCGATCAGAAGGGCGCGATCCATCATGGAGCCGCCGCCGGAGATTCGGGCGCAACCCTCATCTACGTCTATCGCGGCGACTATTGCCCGTTCGCCCGTTTCGAACTTCACGAGCTGACCGAACGGTCAGGCGACTTCCATCGCGCGGGTGTCAACCTGGTCGCCCTCAGCGCCGACCCGGTCGAACGCTCGATCAAACTCGCCAACTTTCTAGACACCGACATTCCGCTGCTGAGCGATGCGCACGAATCGATCCTGGCTCCCCTCGGACTGGTGCAACACCATCGCAACGGCGAGCCCGACAACGCGATACCGGCATTCTTCATGGTCGACCGCGCGGGCGTCGTCCGCTGGATCTTCACCTCGAAATATTATCGCGAGTTACCGACGCCGGAGATTCTGTTGCAGGCGGGAGAGTCCGCTAGCCGCGGCGATCGAACGCCCCCGCGTCCGCCAGCGCCCGCAGCATCGCCTTCGTAGCATCGGCGGGCGAGTGCGCCGCGAACACCGCGCCGATCACGCCGACTCCCGCCGGCCGCGCCGACTGGTCGGCCTGGTGATAAATCTCGCGCACGCGCTCCGCGGTAATTCCTCCCAGTCCGTAGACTGGGAGGCGACCGGCGCGGCATGCCGCCGCTAGTCCGTTCGCACCCCAGCCCGGGCCGCTGGGCGCCTTGGATAGCGGATCGAACACCGGCCCGAAGACCGCGAAGTCGGCGCCCTCGCGCGCGGCGCCGGCGATGTCGGGCGGAGAGTGCGTCGAGACGCCAATCAGCCGTTCTGTATCGAGTAGTTTGCGCGCCTGACTGACGCCGATCGAATCGAAGGGGAGATGGACGCCGTCAGCGCCTGCCGCAACCGCGATATCGACGCGATCGTTTACGATCAAGAGCGCTCCGGTTGTGGTGCAGATCTCGCGCAGCCGGATCGCGAGTTCGTAGAGCTCGCGCGCGGGCATGTCCTTCTCGCGGAGCTGAATCGCGACCGCGCCAGCCGGTGCGTAGTCGCGCGCGGCCTCGAGCGCCGCTTTGCACGCGCCGAGCAGGTCGCCCGATTTGACCACGCGGCGATCGGTAATGAGGTAGAGCCGGAAGCTGGCGCGGCTTGCAGCGCCCAGCACCATGCGGCGCCTATCTGACGAGCCCGCTCAGCGGACTCGACGCGGTCGCGTAGAGCTTGCGCTCCACCCGGCCCGCGAGATACGCGAGCCGACCGGCCTCGACGCCCAAGCGCATCGCCCGCGCCATCGCGATCGGATCCTTCGCCGACGCAATCGCGGTGTTCATCAGCACGCCGTCGCATCCCAGTTCCATCGCCACCGCCGCGTCCGACGCCGTACCGACGCCGGCGTCGACGATCACCGGCACCTTCGCCTGCTCCAGAATTATCTGCAGGTTGAACGGATTGCGGATGCCGAGGCCCGAGCCAATCGGCGCCGCCAGCGGCATCACCGCAACGCATCCGAGCTCCTGCAGCCGGAGGCACGCGACCGGGTCGTCGCTGATGTACGGCAGTACCTTGAACCCTTCCTTGACCAGCACCCGGGCCGCCTCGATCGTCGCGGGCCCGTCGGGGAAAAGTGTTTTCTGATCGCCGATCACTTCGAGCTTGACCAGGTTGCCAACCCCGACTTCGCGCGCGAGCCGGCAGGTGCGAATTGCTTCCTCGGCCGTGTAGCATCCGGCGGTGTTCGGCAGAATCTGGTACTTCTTCGGATCGAGGAAGTCGAGCAGGTTCTCGCGCGCGCGATCGGTGATGTTCACGCGGCGCACCGCGACCGTGACGATTTCGGCGCCGCTCTCCTCGACCGCCGCGCGCGTCTCCGCGAAGTCTTTGTATTTACCGGTGCCAACGATCAGCCGCGACTTGAAAGTTCTGCCGCCGAGCTCAAACGGTATGTCTTGCATGTTTGATCATCCTGAATTCAGAACTCCGGCGCGCGCGTTGCGTCATCCGCCGCCGACGAAGTTGATTATCTCCACTTGATCGCCGGCGCGCACCACGGTCTCCGCGTATTTCGCCTTCGCCACCACTTCCCGATTTATCTCGACCGCGACTCGCGACGGCTTCATGCTCAGTGTCTCGAGCAGTGCCGCGATTCGCGTCCCCGCGCTCAGCTCGTAGCGCTCGCCGTTAAGAACAATAGCAATCGATGTTGTCGGAGTTTCGGGCATCAAAGAAAGCCGGTTCTCTTTTTGGCTCGGGAAGCGGCTTTTGGCGCAGCCGCGAACGTTGCGCCGCTGCCGGGAAAGCTGGCTTCCCTACGCCGGCATTACCCGGATCAGGTTCGAGGGGTTCTCTCTTGCGAGAGCTCTCAGTGCGTCACGCGCACACCCCCAGCCACCTGTTTCCTTTATACGCCCGCCCGGGCGCACAGTCAAAAAAATCGGCACCGATGTCCGATGCTGCTAATCTCACCGCCGCGCGCCAGGTTCGATTGACTGCCGCGCGTCGTGCGTGGTTAGTTGAGCACGCTCTTTAATCGGGGCGTGATTCAAGGGTGGCAAGACCACAATTTCTCTGGACGGTCGAATCAGTTCGTGACGACGCGCGCCCGAGCCCTTTGCGAGGCTCGGGCGTTTTTCGTCGCGACGTGTTTGTGGATCTCCATGACCATTAAATACCACCGTCCCACCATCGCCGAGATCGATCTCGGCGCGCTGCGCTCGAACTATCGCGCGCTCAAGGCGCTCGCGCGCAGCGGCGAGCTGATGGTGGTGGTGAAGGCGGACGCGTACGGCCACGGCGCGGTCGTGGTTTCGCGAACTCTGCGTGAGCAGGGATGCCGTCACTTCGGCGTTGCAACCATCGACGAGGCGGCAGAGCTTCGCGACGCGGGCCTCGACGCGCGGATTTATCTACAGGCCGCATTTTTTCCGGAGCAGGCCGACGAGATCGTCGCGCTCGACCTCACGCCATTCGTGTTCGACTCCTCGGCGCTAGCGCCGCTCGAGCGGGCAGCGGCCGCACGGCGTCGGCGTGACTTCCCGATTCATCTGAAGATCGACAGCGGCGCGACGCGCCTCGGTGTACTGCCCGCCGATTTGCCCGCGGCGATCGAGGAACTCCGCCACGCGCCGTCGCTCAAGCTCGAGGGCGCCTGCACGCTGCTTGCCAACGCGGGCGATCCACAGAGTCCCATCACCGATATGCAGCTCCGCGTCTTCCGCCGCGCACTGGACACTCTAAAGGCGGCGGGCGTCGCGCCGCCGTTCGTTCACGTCGCAAACTCTGCCGCGCTGGTGCTGCGGGAGGACTCGCACTTTTCGCTCCAGCGCCCTGGCCTCGCGATCTATGGACTGCCCCCGGTGCCCGCGGTTCGCGAGCGCATCGAGCTGAAACCGGTGATGACCTTCAAGACCCGCCTGGTGCAGGTCAAGCACGCTGACATCGGCACCGGCGTCGGCTACGGCCATACTTTCATCGCATCGCGGCCAAGCCGGATCGGCGTGCTGCCGGTCGGCTACGCCGACGGCTACCGGCGCGGGCTCCAGAACGGTGGCGAGGTCCTGGTGCGGGGACGCCGCGCGCCAGTGATCGGCGCGGTCTCGATGGATCTGACCACGGTCGATCTGACTGACGTGCCCCGCGCGGCGGCCGGCGATGAGGTAATATTGTGGGGCGGCTCCGGCGAAGAGATGATCAACGTTAACGACGTGGCGCGAATCGCGCAGACAATTTCGTACGAGATGTTGTGCACGGTGGGCAGGCGAGTACCGCGCGTGTCTCGCGAATAAAGAGCGATGAGTACCGATAACGTCAAGATAGGGCGCGCGCTGCTCGGCGTGTCGGACAAGAGCGGACTCGCCGAGCTGGCGCGGGCGCTGGTGCGCCACGGCGTCGAGATCCTGTCCACGGGCGGGACCAGGGCCGCGCTCGAGGCCGCGGACGTGCGCGTCAAATCGGTCGAGGATTTTACCGGTTCGCCGGAGATGTTCGATGGCCGGGTGAAAACGCTGCATCCGAAGATCCACGGCGGAATTCTCGCGCGCCGCTCCGACCCGGAGCATCAGCGTCAGATGAAGCAGTACGGCGTCGAGCCGATCGATCTGGTGGTAGTGAACTTCTACCCGTTCGAGCAGACCGTCGCGAAGTCCGGCGTCGGTCTCGACGAGGCGATCGAAAATATCGATATCGGCGGACCGACCCTGGTCCGCGCCGCGGCGAAGAACCATGGCGACGTCGCGATCGTGGTCGA
>DATDGX010000243.1:0-7926 GCA_036521875.1 Binataceae bacterium (SeqCode) | reverse complement strand
AGCTGCTGCCGGAGGAGTAAACACATACAAAGCGGGCGCCTGCGGAAGCTCGAGGCGTCCCGCCGGTATCCCCGCCGGTCGGGCGCTGACGCCCGGCCGGCGGTTTTTTTGCGCCGGCGCCAGCAACCGGCCGGCTTTTTTTTGCGCCGGTGCCGCGAAGCGGCGCGCGGCGCGGATGCCATCGCGGCGCGATGCGCGCTACTCTCGTGCGCGTGACGGCGCGCACGGTGATTCTCTGGCTTCACGTGCTCAGCGGAGCGGTCTGGATCGGCGCGGCGGCGTGCTTCGTGATCGCGGCGCTCGCGCTTGCGGCGGGCAGCGACGAGCAGTGCGATTTCGCGGCGCGCGTCGCGCCGCGAATCGTCGCGCTGAGCGTCGGCGCGGCGGGGTTGTTGCTGGTGACCGGCGCGCTGAACTTCACGCTCGCGGGTATCGCGCGAAGATTTCACTTCTCGATGGCCTTCGGCGCCATCCTGGCGGCGAAGGTCGTGCTGTTCATCGCGATGGCGGCGGCGCTGGCCGCGGCATCGCGGACCAGCGCCGCGGTTCGCGCGGCGCTCGAGCATCCGCGCGGCGCATCTCCGGGCGGCGCAGCGCCGCCCGGAGATGCGCCGCGCGACGCGGTCGCGAACGCAATAAACGGAATGATGAAGTCGGAGGGGGCGATCGTCGCGCTCGGCGGCCTGGCGCTCGTGCTAGGCTTGTGGCTTGCCGGAACCTGAGTGGGGGGACGCGAATGGCTGAGGCACCGCCGAAGATCGAAATCGGATCGTTCACCGTTGCCTTTCTGACCGACGGCCTGTGGCGCAACGACGGCGGATGCATGTTCGGCGTGGTGCCGCGCGAGCTCTGGAAGCGTGAGCATCCGCCCGACGACTTGAACCGCATCCGCCTCAACCTGACCTGCCCGCTCATCATCCGCGGCCGCGACGCGATCCTGGTCGACACCGGAATCGGCAACCGGCTCGGCTCGGTCGAGCGCAAGATTTTCGCTCACGGCGACGGCTGGCTCCCCGACCACGTCCGCGCGCTGGGCATGGAGCTCGGCGACATCACGCACGTCGTCATCTCGCATCTGCATTTCGACCATTGCGGCGGACTGGTGCGGCGGCGCGATTCCGGGCAATTCGAAGCCGCGTTTCCGCGCGCGCGAATCCTGGTGCAGAAGGGTGAACTGGAGATCGCCAGCGAGCCGCGCAACGAGCGGCTGCGCGCCGCGTATCGCCACGCGGGCGAGATCCTGGGGCCCAATGCCGCGCGCATCGAGGCGCTGGAGGGCACCACCGAAATCGTCCCGGGCGTGACCGCTATCGTGACCGGCGGACATACGCGAGACCATCAGGCGGTGATGGTCCGCGACGGCGCCGGCTGCTTCATGCATCTGGCCGACATCGTACCGACGCGCTCACACATCCGCGGCCCCTGGAACCAGGCCTACGACCTCGACGCGCTCCGCACCATGGAGGAGAAAGCTCGCTACCTGGCGAGCGCCGCCAGCGAGCGCTGGTGGATATCATTCGCGCACGACGATCGGGTGTTCGCGGCGCGGGTGAACAACGATCGCGGACGCTTGGTACTGACCGATGCCGTCGAGGTGTCCACCTGAGACTTCTTGGGGCGGCGTAAGATCCGCACAAATGATCCGGCGAGAGTGACCCCGGCGGCCGACCCATCGCGATTAGCCCAACGACTACTCAGTTCTTTCCTGTAACTTAGTTCTTCCTGGTTCCGGTAAAAAGTAATCCAGCCGTCCTTAAAGTTTGTCTGAAGCTACTTGGCTTGTTGCCGCGACAAACGTCCGTTATAATCGCATGCAGATGGGCTCCGGAATATTACGGCCCTGCCGATCCTCTCTGCGGCTTCCTGACATACAAAACGTCCTTAACAAGGAGAGTTGGTGATGGCCGAACTCAGCAGTTTTGAGCGGGTTATCAAGGAAGACCGGGCGTCGCGCGAATCGAAGCAATGGCGCGGCTCGCTGCTCGAGTACCTTGAGCTGGTCAAGCAGGATCCAATCGTCTCGAAGCTTTCCCACGCCCGCATCTACGATCTGATTATCTCGGCCGGCACACGCGGCCTTCACGAGACCGACGACCAGCGCACCAAGCGCTTGTACAAAGACGAGCCGCTCAAGGTCTACAACTTTTTCGCCGACGAGTTTTTCGGGATCGAGCGCACCATCGCGCAGCTGGTCCGCTACTTCCACTCGGCCTCGCTGAAGGGCGAGGAGTCGCGCCAGGTGCTCTACCTGATGGGACCGGTCGGTTCGGGCAAGAGCTCGCTGGTGGAGCGGATTCAGCGCGGCCTCGAACAGACCGGCATCGTCTATGCGATCGAAGGCTGCCCGATGCACGAGGAGCCGCTGCATCTGATTCCGCGCCATCTCCGGCGCGAGTTCGAGAAGATGCTCGGCGTGCATGTCGAGGGCGATTTGTGCCCGGTCTGCCGCTACCGCCTCAAGCAGGAGTTCGGCCAGCGTTACGAGGAATTCCCGATCGAGACGCGGAGCTTCAGCAAGCGCAATCGCACCGGTATCGGCGTGGTGCCGCCGGTCGATCCGAACAACCAGGATACCTCGGTGCTAATTGGCTCCGAAGATATCTCGAAGCTCGATCAGTACTCCGAGGGCGACCCGCGGGTGCTGGAGCTCAACGGCGCGCTGAACGTCGGCAACCGCGGCATCGTTGAGTTCATCGAGGTGTTCAAGAACGAGACTGAGTATCTGCACGCGATGATCACCGCGACCCAGGAGAAAGTGATCCCGGCGCCGGGACGGCACGGGATGGTTTACGTCGACGTCTGCATCGTCGCCCACTCCAACGAAGCGGAGTGGCAGAAGTTCAAGGCCGATCACACCAACGAAGCGATCCTCGACCGCATCGTGGTGGTGAAGGTGCCGTACAACCTGCGGCTGTCCGAAGAGGTGAAGATCTATCAGAAGATCATCCGCAACTCGGACTTCCGCGCGCACGTCGCGCCGCATACGCTCGAGCTCGCCTCGATGTTCGCGATACTGTCGCGCCTGGAGCCGACCTCAAAGTGCGATCTGATGACCAAGCTGCGCCTCTACAATGGCGAGGAAGTGGTCGAGAAGGGACGCACCAAGAAGATCGACGTTCAGGAGCTGAAGGAAGACGCCAAGCGCGAAGGGATGTCGGGAATTTCGACCCGCTTCATCATGAAGGCGCTCGACAACGCGCTGTCGGACAACGTCACCGGCAACTGCATCAATCCGATCAATGTCCGCGAGGCATTGATCCAGATGACCAAGGAAGCGGACCTGCCCGACGATATGCGCAAGCAGTACCTGGAGTTCCTGCAGGACACCCTGCACAAGGAATATCTGGAGTTGCTGGAAAAAGAGATCACGCGCGCGTTTGTATACTCGTACCAGGAACAGGCCGAGTCGCTGTTCCAGAACTACCTCGACCACGCCGAGGCGTACGTCAACAAGACCAAGGTCAAAGATCGCAACACCAAGGAAGAACTGCCGCCCGACGAAGGTTTCCTCAAGTCGATCGAAGAGCAAATTGCGATTATCGGCTCGGCGGCCGACGGCTTCCGCCAGGAAGTGATCGCGTACCTGTGGGCAACCTCGCGACGCGGCGAGAAGGTCAGCTATAAGAGCTACGAGCCGCTCAAGGAAGCGATCGAGAAAAAGCTGATGACCTCGGTGCGCGACATCTCGCGCATCATCACCAAGGCGCGCACCCGTGACGAGGAACAAGGCGAGAAGTACGGCGCGATGGTGAAGAACCTGCTCGAGCACGGCTACTGCGAATCGTGCGTTGACGTGGTGCTGAAGTACGCGGCCAACAATCTCTGGAAGGACTGAGATTTGTACCGACGATGGCGACCGTTGAAACGATCTTCCGCGAATACCGGCCCTCCGACGCCGAACGCTCCGACCGCTCTGCGGGCGACCGCCTGCGCCATCGCCAGAAAGTCCGCGAATCGATTCGCGAGAATATCGCCGATATCATCGCGGAAGAATCGATCATCGGGAAAGACAAGGACCGCGTAATCAAGGTGCCGCTGCGCGGCATCAAGGAGTACCGCTTCGTCTTCGGCGAGAATGCGCCCGGCGCCGCCCAGGGCGACGGCGACTCGCGTCCCGGCCAGGTGGTCGGCAAGACCGGCAATGAGGGCCCCGGCAAGGGCGACGATCGCGCCGGCGATCGCCCCGGCATCGATTACTACGAGACCGACGTCACGCTCGAGGAGCTGATCGAAATAATGTTCGAGGACTTGGAGCTGCCCAACCTCGAACGCAAGGCGCTGCGCGAGATCGAGTCCGACTTCTCCACCAAGCGCAAAGGCTACCGCCGGGTCGGCATCCGCGTCCGCCTTGACAAGCGGCGCACTGCCAAGCAGCGCGTGATGCGGATGCTCGCGGCGCAGCGGCGCGCCGGCGCGCACGCGGCCGCAGCATCGCGAGCACAGGCGGAAGACGCGGCAGCTAACGGAGCGGACCTCGAAGACGACCCCGAAGTCGATCCCGAAATCTTGCAAAACGAATCCATCGAGATGGCTCCCGATTCGCATGCCTTGCTCGAGGACGAGATACCGCCGGCGCGTACCGACGGCCGTTTCCCGTTTCATCAGAAAGACCTCCGCTACAAGCACGTCGAGATCGACACTCGCGAGGAATCCAACGCCGCCGTGATTTGCGTGATGGACACCTCGGGCTCGATGGACACGATGAAGAAGTACCTTGCCCGCAGCTTCTTCTTCCTGCTCTACCAGTTCATCTCGACCCGCTACCGCAGCGTCGAAATCGTTTTCATCGCGCACCACACCGAAGCGCACGAAGTCACCGAAGAGGAGTTCTTTCACAAAGGCGAGTCCGGCGGCACTTTCATTTCGTCGGGCTACACCAAGGCGCTGGAGATCATCGCCGAGCGCTACCATCCCTCGCTGTGGAACGTGTACGCATTCCACTGCTCCGACGGCGACAACTTCGACTCCGACAATCCTGCGGCGCTGAAAGCGGCCGAGCAGCTCGCCGAGGTCTGCAACTTGTTCGGCTACGGCGAGATCAAACCGCTCGGCTCGCGATACTACGAATCCTCGATGCTGAACGTGTTCCGCCGGCTGCAGGCGCCGAACTTTCACACCGTGCTCATCGAGCGCAAAGAAGATATCTGGCCATCGTTCAAGGCGTTTCTCGCCAAGGACCGGGTGAAGGAATGAGCGGCGCGACCGAACCGGCAAGACACTCGGACCGGAAACCGCAGTTCGAGATCAAAGACCTCATCGCCTGGGAAAAAGTCGTCCGCGCAAAGGCCGAGGAGTTCGGACTCGATTGCTACCCGCAGGAATTCGAAATCTGCGATCACAACTCGATGCTCGGGTACATGGCGTACTCCGGGATGCCGTCGCATTACCCACACTGGTCGTACGGCAAATCGTACGAAAAGCTGAAGACGCTATACGATCACGGCGTCAGTGGCCTGGCGTACGAGATGGTAATCAATTCGAATCCCGCGATCGCCTACCTGATGCGCGACAACACACTGCTGCTGCAGATCCTCACCATGGCGCACGTATACGGCCACAACGATTTTTTCAAAAACAACTTCACCTTCAAATCGACCCGCGCCGAACTGACCGTCGAGACCTTCAAGGCACATGCGATGCGGGTACGGCGCTACGTCGAGGATCCGTCGATCGGGACCGAGAAGGTCGAGCGCATCCTAGATGCCGCGCACGCGCTCGGATGGAATACCCGCCGCAACCTCGCCATCCGCAAGCTCTCGCCCACGGAGCAGATCGATCGCGCACTCGAGCAGGCAAACCCGCGCCACGATCCGTTTCAGAAAATCCACGCTCGGCCCGAGGCGCACGACCCCGACCTGCACAAGATCCCGATCGAGCCCGACGAGGATGTACTGCTCTTCATCCGCGATCATAACCCGTTCCTCGCGGAGTGGGAAAAGGATCTGCTCACCATCGCCGACGAACGCGAGAAATATTTCATTCCGCAGGTCGAGACCAAGATCATGAACGAGGGATGGGCGAGTTACTGGCACAAGAAAATTCTCGACTCGCTCAACCTCGAGCAGGGACTGCATATCGAGTTCATCGTCCGGCACAACCAGGTCGTCCGCCCGATTCCCGGCCAGATCAATCCATATCATCTCGGATTCAAAATTTGGGAGGACATCTACCGGCGCTGGAGCAATCCGACCGCCGACGAGATCAAACGCGACGGCGCGCCGACCAAGTCCGCCAATGACAAGATTTTCGAAGTGCGCGAAGTCGAACGCGACGCGTCGTTCCTGCGCCGTTATCTGACTGAAGACCTGATGCGCGAAATGGATATTTTCGAGTATGAATCGCGCGGCGAAGAGCTCGTGGTCAGCAAGGTCGCAGACGAGGAAGGATGGCAAAAGGTAAAGGAGACGCTGATCAAGAACGTAGGCACCAACTCGATTCCGGTGATCAAAGTCGAGGACGCGGATTTTGGCCAGGCTCGCACGCTGTATCTGAAGCACGCTCACGACGGACGCGACCTGCATCTGGAGTACGCGGAAAAAACGCTCTCCTACCTGCAGCGTTTGTGGGGCCGGGAGGTCGTGCTCGAAACTACGCTCGACGGCAAGCGATCGCTGCTGTGCAGCAATGATCGCGGCTTTTCGGTTCGCGCGTTAAAGTAGGTTTTTTGCTCTCGATTTCTGGCCTGGTCCTTCAGCTCCCCCGCAACCCGCGTTAGTGGATGACGAATCGATATGGAACCGGAGAAGGCACTTCCGAGCTACATAGAATTCTTGGCGCTCCTCTATCACGAAGCGCGAAACGTCCGTCAATTATTTCGCTTCAACGCGGTATCGAAGCATACTTTCGGGCCGCTCGCTGAGCATCTGCCGCCGGATCGGAAAGAGGCATGGAAGCGGCTGATTTCGATACAACAGCGCGCCGCTGAGGCTGCCTCCGCCGCCGCGGCGGCCGACACCTTCAAAACGGATCTCGGCTGTTCTCCAGATGACCTCTCAACTCTGTTCGCGAATGGAGCGTGGAAGCGCACCGCGCGCTACGGGGGGCCGCACTGGGCCGCGATATCAAATAAGGTTGGCGAACTCGGCGCCGCGATCGATAGCGATGACGAGGCTGCATCAGAAAAGCTGGTCGACGGGATCAACTCGATGCGGCATAACACGGGAACCGTCCACGATTTGCTGGCGGGGCTGAAAGGCGAATCCGGAATCAAGGCAAGCTGAGCGCATCGCGAGCCCGGTTCGCCGTGGCGACGGCCCGAATCGCGCTCACTGCGGAGGGGGATTGCCTTCCTGGATCTGACCGCGCGGTACCTCGCCCAAGCGCAGTACTTCTTCGCTGAGCAGCCGGTCCTCTCGCGCGGTCAGCGGACGCAACGTCCCCTCGTATTCAGCTTCCATGATCGGTCCTTCGTACCCGGATACGTACAAGTCGACCAGCTTCGAGCATTTCATCTCATCGTTGCGGCCGAGTTTGAGGCTGAGCTTCTCGATATGCCGGATCGCCGGGTCGTGGCTCAGGTCCAGACCCTTGAGCGTGATGGTCACCGCGCGAGGGCCGTCGCTCGCAGCCTTGGTTTCCAGCACCTGCGATTGGGCACTCCCATAGATTGTCGTCGCCATCACAATTTGTCCGCCGCGCTGGCCGAAGAGCAGGCTAACGATCGTATCGGACGGCGGCCGGACGTTGACATGGTCAACCTTGCGCGCGAGGTCGAGATGCCCGCCCCATTTGCCGATGAAGTCGGGGCTCGCCGAGGGTATCACCAGCACGTCCTGCTGCGGCGATATCGTCGGAATGACGCGCGTGTTGTCCTCGGAGGTGGACTGGCGATTAATCTGCTGATCACCGACGCCGGGGAGAACCTGGGACATTTTCCCGCCCTGGCTACCGACATTGGGAACCGCCTGGGGCTGCGGCCCCGGCTGC
>DATDGX010000242.1:0-20188 GCA_036521875.1 Binataceae bacterium (SeqCode) | reverse complement strand
GGAACGTACATAGCTGGCACATCGCCCGCTCGAGGTCGTCAGGCAATGGCTTCAGTTCTGTCCATGGGATATCGCGCGCGGAACTCCACTGGCGCGCCACAGCTTCCTCATATAGTTCGCTGACGTTGTCGGCCCAGCATTCGGCCTTTTCGTTGATGGTAAAGCCGAGCGAGGGAACATCGTCGGGAATCACCGCGCCGCGCGGTGCCATCGAGCGATGCGCGCCGCCATGGTCGGGCACGATGCCGTAGCTTCCGATCGCAATGTCTTTGAGGCGCAGGCCGAGATTTCCGGGCTTGGCGCGCACACCCCATTCGCCCATCTGGTTCATCCATCCCAGGTCAGGAGTGCCGCTCTTGTACAGCTTTTCAAGGTACACCGACGGCTCGAGTCTTATTTTCGCATCGCAGCCAATCCGGTCTTCATCCTTAATGTGGACTGTAGGCATTGCCCGCCTCCCGAGCCTTTTCGCGTTGTAGTAATTAGCGGTTCGGCCTGTTCGCAGCTATCAGATGCAGTCATAGATTGTCAAATGATGAGGACTCTCATTTTATCGCTGCATGTAGCTTCCAAACGGAATCCTAGGAGCGTTCGGAGAAAATCCTGGAGTCACCCGATTTTGCCCTATGGCGTGGATAAGGATGCTCGCGCTTCGGTCACTTCTGATTCGCATTCGCTGGTAGTGTTATCTGGTAAGTCATATACGATTGCTGACGATAGTAATCCGGAACCAGCGCGCCAAAGGTGAACCACGAGTAGGTCAGAAAGCCGGCTAGCCAGACGCAACCCCGGTGTGCGGGCAGCTTGGCGGCGTCAAGGTCGGGAATTACATAGCCGTTCAGCGCGGGTGTATGGCGGTGTGGGCGGGATTGCGCCTCAGCGCAGAGACTGCACGCGAGTTCATTTGACATCGCGACGCTCCCTGCGCTCGAATGCGAGCGGATTTGCCAATGCGTTACCGCGCGCTCAACGACGTCCGCGTCATCGACCTGACGCATCACCTGGCCGGCCCCTACGCCACCAAGCTGCTCGGCGACTTGGGCGCCGAGGTCATCAAGGTCGAGCCGCCGTGGGGTGATGCGGAGCGGCGTGCCGGGCCGTATCGCAAGGGCGCGGAGGATGCGGAGCGCGGCGGCCTGTTCGCGTTCCTCAACCAGAACAAGTTCGGCGTCACGCTGAATCTCAGGCACGATCGCGGCCGCGAGCTGCTGCTCGGTCTTCTCGCTGACGCCGATATACTGGTTGAGAACTTCGCGCCGGCGACGCTTCCCGGCCTCGGCCTCGCGCCCGCGACATTGATCGAGAAATTCCCGCGGCTGTCGGTCGTTTCGATCTCGAACTTCGGACAGGACGGTCCCGAACGCGACGGCCTCCTCAACGATCTCACCCTGTTCGCGCGCGGCGGATGGACCTTTCCGGTCGGCGAGCCGAACCGCGAGCCGCTGACGCCGCCCGGCTCGCTCGCGCAATACGTCGGCGCGCTCTATGGCGCTATCGGTGCGATGCAGGCGCTCACGGCGCGGGATCTTGGCCTCGGCCGCGGCCAGCATGTCGACATCTCGCTGCTCGAGGCGACCGTCGCGACGATGATCTACGAGACCGTGACCTTTCAGTACAGCGGTATCGTGCGCGAGCGCGCCGGGAAGCGGTTCGCGATAGGCCCGTTCATGATCGTCACCCTGAAATGCAAGGACGGGTACGCGGGCCTGCAGATGGTTACCGACAAACAGTTCGAGGGACTCTGCGACCTGCTCGGCCGGCCGGAGATGTTTCGCGATGCCCGGTTTCACACCGCGCTCGAGCGGATGCGCAACAACGACGCGCTTCTCGAAATCGTCGAGAAGTTTTTTCTCGAGCACGAGCGCGCGTGGCTCTATCGCGAGGGACAGAGCCGCGCGATTCCGCTGGTCCCGATTCCGAGCGTCGCCGAAGTCCTGGAATGGGAGCAGACCAAGGCGCGCAACTACTTCGAGACCATCGAGGATCCGGTGCTGGGCGCGATCCGGGTGCCGGGCACGCCGCTGAAGCTCACGTCGCATCGGGCGGAGCCGGCGCGGCCGGCGCCACGGCTCGGCGAGCACAATCGCGAAATTCTCGGCGCGCGGCTCGGCGTCAACGCCGGCGAACTCGAGCGGCTCAGAGCCGCCGGAACAATTTGAGTAGAGCAGTATGATGAGAGCGGTATGAACAGTCCTTTGGATGGCAAGGTTCGCGCGCTCGACCTCTCGATGGGATGGGCGGGGCCGCTGGTCGGGCAGATGCTCGCCGAGATGGGCGCCGAAGTGATCAAGGTCGAGGACACGCGCCGCTTCGACTGGTGGCGCGGCTCGCTCTCGATGGGACCGCCGGAGGCGCAGCCGATCGAGCGCGCCAGCGTGTTCAACACTGCCAATCGCGGCAAGCTGGGCGTGACGCTCGATTTGAACAGCGCGCGCGGGATCGAGCTGGTCAAACGCCTGGTGAAAATGAGCGACGTGTTGATCGAGAACTATAGCCCCGGCGTCATGGATCGCTTCGGACTCAGCTACGCGACCCTTGGCGCGATCAATTCGCGACTGATCATGGTCTCGATGCCGTCGTTCGGATCCAACGGTCCGGAATGCAATGCGCGCGGCTACGGCAACACCGTCGAGGCGATGGCTGGTGTCACCGGGCTGAACGGGTATCACGATAACGAACAGCGTTATACGTTGAGCAACGCGCTCGGCGACCCGGTCGCGGGACTACATGGAGCGCTCGTGGTGTTGGCGGCGCTGCGCGAGCGCGCGCGGACCGGGCGCGGTCAGTTGGTCGAGATCGCACAGGTCGAAGCCGCGATCCCGCTGGTGGCGGGCGCGATACTCGAATACCAATTCAGCGGCGAAGTCCCGCGCCCGCGCGGCAACCGGCATCCGAGGTACGCACCGCACGGCGTCTATCGATGTGCCGGTGACGATGCTTGTCAACCTGGTCACCCATGGCTGGCGATCGCCGCGGAGACCGATCAGCAATGGCGCGCGGTCGCCGATGCGCTCGGCCTGGCGCATCTCGCAGCGGACGCGCGCTTCTCCGACGCGTCGCAGCGCAAGGTCAACGAGGACGCGCTGGACGCCGAGCTCTCGCGCGCGCTTGCGACGATGAGCGCCGACGACGCGGCGCATCGGCTCGCCGCGGCGGGCGTGTATGTGGCGCCGGTCCACTCCGCCGCCGCCGTTCTCGCCGACGCGCATCTCGCGAGCCGCGGCTACTTCGTTGCGATCGATCGCGCCGTGGTAGGGACGCATCTCTATCCCGGCGCGGTGGCGCGGCTGTCCGCGACTCCGCTCAGCGCCGACGCGCCCGCGCCGCTGCTGGGCGAGCATAATCGCGCGGTGCTCGGCGGGATGCTTGGAATGAGCGAGGCGGAGATCGGTGAACTGGAGCAGAGCGGCGTGATTGGTACTCGACCGCGAGATGATCGCGGCGCGACTCGCTAGTTCAGATTTTCCTTCGGCACGAAGCCGCTGGTGCCGTTAAACGGTCCCTGTATGACCACGATCGTTGCGCCGTCGGTGTCGCTCGACAGGATCTTCACCTGGGTCTGGTCGTCGAGTTGTTTCGCGATGAGATTTTGGCCGAGCCCGCCGAACATCCCGGCGACACCCCCCTGCTGCTTCATCTGGGCGACCTTTCTCCAGGTCTGTTCGTCGGGATAGACGGCGACCGTCCGCTCGCCCGGGGCGGCGACCAGCTTGTGACCGCATCCAGAAAGCGCGAGCGCCGCGCCGATCACGGCGGCGCACAGTATCAGAACCCAGATTCGGATGCCGGTTGCTCGTGGCGCGCTCGTCTTCGCGTCCGTCATCGTCGCGACCTCTCGGGCTATCGTTGCGCAGGTTCAACTCCGGTACAAACACATTTTGTGGCGATCAGGCAGCCTGGGGTCACGAATTCGGCCTTCGAAGCCTCTCCGGAAGCAAAATTGCCGACGATTCCCTCGCGTGATACGTTTAGGGCTCGCGTCTCGCGGCCCGCGCCGCTTTGGCGCGTATCGCGATGCGAATCGGCCTGATTTCCGACACTCATATCCCCGAAGCCTGCGAGCATCTGCCCGAGCGGGTGTTCGAAGTCTTCGCCGGGATCGACCTGGTGATGCATGCCGGCGACGTATACGTGAATCGCGTGCTCGACGAGCTTGCGCGAATTGCGCCGGTGATAGCCGCGCTCGGCAACGGCGACGAGGGGCTCGACGGCCATCGCTTTCGCCTCGAACCCGACGAGCGCGTCCGCGAGGCGCATGTGATCGAAGTCGAGGGCGTACGAATTGGGCTCACGCATTCGATTCCAACGCCCGACGAGAGCTCGGAGGAAACGTTTCGCCGCGCGATGCATCGTCACTTCGGCGGGCCGGTCGACGTACTCGTGCAAGGGCACAGCCACGTCGAGGGCGTCGCACAGTTTGGCGCGACGATGGTGGTGAACCCCGGCAGCGCGACTCTGCCGCACAATCTGGTCGACGTTCCCGGCACCGTCGCGATTCTCGAGGTTATCGGCGGCCGCGTGTCTGCCGAAATTATCAAGCTGGGCTGATGCGCGCGCGACCTCGCCCGCATCGCCTTCACTGAGGAGGGATTATTGTCCGCGGAAAATGCGACGCCTGCGCGCAAGGGCGCGGTCACAATGGAAAAGCTGGTCAACCTCTGCAAGCGGCGAGGGTTAGTCTTCCCGACCAGCGACATCTATGGCGGCCTCAGTTCGAGTTACGACTACGGCCCGTTGGGCGTCGAGCTCAAGCGCAACGTGAAGGAAGCGTGGTGGCGCGAGATGGTGCAGTTCCGCGCCGACGTGCTCGGCCTCGACTCCGCGATCTTTCAGCATCCGCGCACCTGGGAAGCCTCCGGCCATCTGCAGAACTTTTCCGACCCGATGGTCGATTGCAAAAGTTGCAAGCAACGCTTCCGCGCCGACAAGATCGAGGGTGACCGCTGCCCCAACTGCGGCGGCGAGCTCACGCCTGCGCGCCAGTTCAACCTGATGTTCAAGACCTTCATCGGTCCGGTTGAGGAAACCGCCTCCATCATATGGCTGCGTCCCGAGACCGCGCAGGGAATTTTCGCCAACTTCGAAAATATCGTCGACACCCAGCGCGTCAAGCTGCCGTTCGGCGTTGCGCAGATCGGAAAAGCATTTCGCAACGAGATCACCACCGAAAACTTCATCTTCCGCACTCGCGAGTTCGAGCAAATGGAGATGGAGTTCTTCATCAAGCCCGACGTTACCGAAGAAGCGAAGTGGTACCAGTACTGGGTCGACTTTCGCTTCAACTGGCATGTGAAGTATGGCCTCAAGGGCGACCATCTGCGCCGCCGCGAGCACGCCAGCGACGAGCTGTCGCACTATTCCAGCGGCACCACCGATCTCGAGTTTCTGTACCCGTTCGGATGGGGCGAGCTGGAGGGAATCGCCAAGCGCGGCAGCTACGATCTCGATCAGCACGCGAAATTCAGCGGACGCGACCTGACTTACTTCGACGAGGACGCGAAGGCGCGCTACCGCCCGTGGGTGATCGAGCCCGCGCTCGGCGTCGACCGCGCGATGCTGTGTTTCCTGCTCGATGCGTACGACGAGGACGTGGTCGAGAACGAGGAGCGGATTGTGCTGCGCCTCGATCCGCGGCTGGCGCCGGTCAAAGTCGCGGTTTATCCGCTGCTGCGCAAGGGCGGCCATCCGGAAAAAGCGATCGAGGTGCGCGACCTGCTGAAGCGCCACTTCAGCGTCGCCTACGATCAGGCAGGTTCGATTGGCCGCCGCTATCGCCGCCAGGACGAGGTCGGCACGCCGTTCGGAATCACCATCGATCATCAGACCATGAACGACGACACGGTTACGCTGCGCGATCGCGATTCGACTGAGCAAGTGCGGCTCAAAGTCGCGGAGCTGGTGCCCGTGCTCACCGAGCGCATCGGCTGGCACCGATAAGCGGGCGCCGGCTCCTGGAGCGGCTCGCGCAACTCACTGAGCCGCCGCCGCGCCGGCCACGGTCACGCGATTGATTCGTTAACATTCTTTGCGCACGATGCGCGGACGGGAGACACGATTTCAACATGGGCCGAATTCATCCTGAGATATTTTTTTTCGGCGCGGGCGTGGCCGAGGGCCGCTCCGCGATGCGCGATTTGCTCGGCGGAAAGGGCGCGAACCTGGCCGAGATGGCGTCGCTCAAGCTGCCGGTGCCGCCCGGCTTCACGATTTCGACGCGGGTCTGCAACTATTTCTACGATCACGGCAGCAAGTATCCGAAGGGTCTCACTGAAGGCGTGGCGAAGAGCATCACGCGCGTCGAGAAAGCGCTCGGCCGCAAGTTCGGCGACACCGCGAATCCGCTCCTGGTCTCTGTCCGCTCCGGCGCGCGCGTCTCGATGCCGGGAATGATGGACACGGTTCTCAACCTCGGACTCACCGATGAGACGGTGAAGGGACTGGAGGCCGACAGCGGCAATCCGCGCTTCGCCTGGGACTCGTATCGGCGCTTCTGCCAGATGTACGGCGACGTGGTGCTCAAGCTGAAGCCGGAAAACAAAAACGATCCCGACCCGTTCGAAGAGCTGATCGATCGCAAGAAGACGGCCCGCGGCGTCACTCAGGACGTCGATCTCACCACCGACGATTTGCGCGACTTGGTCGGCGAATTTCGCGACCTGATCCGCCGCCGCGTTGGCCGCGACATCCCGCAGGATCCGAACGAACAGTTGTGGGAGGCAATCGGCGCGGTGTTCGGGTCATGGCACAACGAGCGCGCGGTGACTTATCGCACGATCAACAATATCCCGGGCGACTGGGGCACCGCGGTCACCGTGCAATCGATGGTGTTCGGAAATCTCGGCCCCGATTGCGCCACCGGCGTCGCGTTCACACGCGATCCCTCCACCGGCGAGAAGGGAATCTATGGCGAGTTCCTGCCCAACGCGCAGGGCGAAGACGTCGTCGCGGGGATCCGCACTCCGCGCCAGATAAGTCTCGCCGCGGGCCGCAAATGGGCGGAGCGCAGCGGCATCAGCGAGGCGGAGCGGCGCGCGAAGTATGCGACGCTCGAAGAGAGCTTCCCCGCGCTGTATCGCGAGCTGCTCAGGATCGCGGCGCGTCTCGAGCGCCACTTCCGCGACACCCAGGACATGGAGTTCACCATCGAGCGGCAGCGGTTGTTCATGCTGCAGACCCGCAACGGCAAGCGCACCGCGGAGGCCGCGGTCAAAATCGCGGTCGACATGGCCGACGAACGCCTGATCGATCGGCGCGTCGCGCTGACCCGGGTCGAGCCCGAGCAGCTCGAGCAGTTCCTGCATCCGCGCCTCGACCCCAAGGTGAAGAAGGACGTGCTCGCGCGCGGCCTGCCCGCCTCGCCGGGCGCGGCTTACGGCGAAGTGGTGTTCTCGGCCGACGAGGCGGTGATCGTGAGCGGCGCCGGCCGGCCCGTGATCCTCGTGCGCATCGAGACTTCGCCGGAGGACATCCATGGGATGCAGGTCGCGGAGGGCATTCTCACCGCGCGCGGCGGCATGACCAGTCACGCGGCGGTGGTGGCGCGCGGGATGGGCAAGTGCTGCGTCGCGGGATGCACCGCGCTGGAAATCGACTACGCCGCGGGAACGCTCAGCGCCAACGGCAAAACGGTGCGGCGCGGCGAGTATCTCACCCTCGACGGCACCGGCGGCGAGGTGATCGTTGGCCGCGTGCCGACCGTGCAGCCCGAGATGCCGCCGTACTTCCGCAAGTTCATGGGATGGGCCGACGCGGAACGCCGTCTCGGCGTGCGCGCGAACGCCGATACGCCCAACGACGCCAGGGTCGCGCGTGACTTTGGCGCCGAGGGAATCGGCCTGTGCCGCACCGAGCACATGTTCTTCGACTCCGAGCGGATCGACGCGGTGCGCGAGATGATCATGGCGGAGAACGCCAAACAGCGCGCGCGCGCATTGGAAAAAATTCTTCCCATGCAGCGCGAGGACTTTGTCGGGATCCTGAAGGCGATGGAAGGTCTGCCGGTCACGATTCGCCTGCTCGATCCGCCGCTGCATGAATTCCTGCCCAAGGAAGACAACGACATCCGCGCGCTCGCGGCCAAAATAGGGGTCACCGCCGAACATCTGAAGCAGGTGCGCGACAGCCTGGTCGAGTTCAATCCGATGCTGGGGCATCGCGGCTCGCGCCTCGGCATCAGCTTCCCGGAAATCTACAAGGCGCAGGCGCGCGCGATCCTGGAGGCCACCTGCGAGCTGCGCGCCAAGGGCGTCAAGGCGATTCCGGAGATCATGCTGCCGCTGATCGGCGATCGAAAAGAGTTCGACCTGCTGAAGGACGAAATCCACGAGGTCGCGGCCGAGGTCTTCAAGGAGCGCGGCGCCAAGGTGCCCTACACGGTCGGCACCATGATCGAAGTGCCGCGCGCGTGCGTGGTGGCGGACCAGATCGCCGCGTCGGCCGACTTCTTCTCTTTTGGCACCAACGACCTGACCCAGATGGCGTATGGGCTATCGCGCGACGACTCGTCGAGGTTTCTCGGCGATTACCTGCGCCGCGGCATCTACAAGAAAGATCCGTTCCAGGAGCTCGATGCGAGCGGGGTCGGCGAATTGATGCGGATGGCGATCGAGCGCGGGCGCAAGGCGAACAAGAAACTAAAGATTGGAATTTGCGGCGAGCATGGCGGCGATCCCGCCAGCGTCAAGCTATGCCATCGCCTGGGCCTTGACTACGTGTCGTGCTCGCCGTATCGGATTCCGGTCGCGCGGCTGGCAGCGGCGCAGGCCGCGATCGAGTCGCGCAAGTCCAAAGGCGAATTCAAGGACGTCTAGGCCTTACCGCGGCTTAGGCCAAGGATAAGAGATTACTACTCTGAGACAGATCAGCTCTGTCTAAGTGTAATCCCGAACTGTTCTGCGCCGTTGCTGCCCAGCATCCTGGCGATGGTGGATTCGGCGACACCCGCTCGCGTCATCTTCTCGATCGCGTCCCAGGCGCTGGTGGTATCGTGATGCGGGTAGCGCGAACCCCATACGACCTTGTCCGCAAAGTCTTCCGGCAACTTCAGGATCAACCGCTCCTCGGCGTCGAAGCTCAGCATTACTTTGCCTTCCTTCCACATCTCTTCCGTGTCGGTCCGCACTGGATAATGGTGTAGCAGCGGGATGGTGCGGGTGGAGGCTTCCATTTTCTCCAGGACTTCTTCCATCCACGATGCCTTTCCATGCGCCGCCACGACTCTCATGTTCGGGTAGCGCTGCATCACGGTAAAGCCGATCAAAGTCGCGGCGACGAACATGTGATTGTCCAGCCAATAGGAAAGGATGGGCGCAATCGGATGTCCGAGCGGAGCGGAGGCAGAGAAGGCGAAGCTCTCGCTAACTCCGCCTCCAGCGGACGGTCCTCCGCCCGCGCTCATGATGCCCAGGTTCTGATTGAGGCGGCCTTTAACTTTCTCCGCGAAGGGTCCGTGAGAAGTCCATTCCGGATTCCATAACCCTGCGGTAGGATGTACGGCCGCGGTAACACCTAGACTCTCCAGCTCGGCCCATAGGGGGTCATAGTAGGGATGAGTGAAATAGCGGCCCTCGAGGAACATCGGCCGGATGAACGCACCACGGAAGCATGGCATCTTCGACGTGCGGCGCAGTTCCTCGATCGCATAGTCCATGTTCTGCAGCGGAACCATCGATGCCGCAAAGAGGCGGTCGGGTGCTGCCTGACAGAAATCCGCAATCCAGTTGTTGTAGGCGCGCGCCAACGCATACGCGACGTCGGGATCCTCGACCAGGTGAAACCCTTCCGCGAACCAGGTCGGGTATAAGAACGCCTGGTCGATGCCCATCGCATCCATGTCTCTTAGCCGGGCATTCGGATCCGAAGCGCCCTCGGTCTTCGGATGGCGGACGTTGGGGTCGAGCTCGCCAACTGCGTCCCACGTCATCCCGGGCCGCCAAATCGCGTGGCGGGGAATGTTGGAGTTCATCGTGTCACGAAACATCTTGCCATTGACCTTGAGGTACGAACTGGTCTTGCCCTCTTCGCGCCAAAGAGCATGCTTACCCAGGGTGCGATATTCAGGTTCCAGGTATTTCGTCCATACCTCAGATGGCTCGACCACGTGAGAATCGCTGTCAAAGACGGCAAACTGTTTGGTTGGCATAGTCACTCTCTCCCGAAACCGCGTGGCGCAGACCTAGCGATGCATCAAGGCGGCTTCCGGTTTCAATGACTCCCGTACCTCTTCATCCGTAGGCCACCAATCAGGGCGTTCGATCTCGGTGACCCGCTCGCGAATGATCTTGCGTGGCGGCTTGATGTTGTAGAGCTTGCGCGCATTGTCGCCCAGGAACCTGGCCTGATAGGACTCGGGTAGCTCAGACTTTCGCATGGTCTCGATAGCACGCCATGCGTCGTCGCCGTCGTGATGGTAAACGTCTGACGACCAGGCGAGGATATTCTCGTAGAACTCCGGAAAGCGTGAAGGCGGCGCTTCGTCGCCCTCGAAGCCGGTCACGCAATGCTCGGCGAAAGTCTCACTCGGGAGATTCTTCAGACGCGCCATCTTACGATCATTGCGATACAACCGGTAAGCCTTGTCACACTCATCGAGGATGAAGCTCAGCCAGGTCGAAGAAGCTTCAAAAACCGCCGCCCTGAGCTTGGGATAGCGATCAAAGAACCCCGACAGCAGAACCATCACCACCCATAGCGACGCTTCGGCCTGAAAGTCCTGAACGTTGATAAGGAACGTGTGCGGCAGGCCGGCCGAGGTATCGCTCAATCCAATCAGCTCCGCGCCCGAGTATTGCTGGCTATAGCCCGGCGGCTTGAGGAGACCCAGCGCAGGGAAGGGATGCATTCCGTACACCATGCCGGTCTCTTCCATCGCCTTCCACACGCGGTAGTATTTGGGCTGGATCGGATAGTTACCCATCGCGTCGATAGGACGCACCAGGCCTACCCGGCATCCTTTCGCTGCCACCCGATACACTTCCCGCTCCGCGAACTTGGGGTCCTGCATCGGCAGCAAGGCCGCGAAGAACAGCCGCTCCGGATCTTCCTGGCAATATTCATAGGCCCATTCGTTATAAGCCTTGCACATTGCCCTGGCGCCCATCGAGTTCTGGATCCACGGATAGGTGTCGATGTCGGTAGGAATGATCATCACCTGATCGATACCCTGGACGTCCATGTCGCGGAGCCGGGGTTTAGGCTCGTAAGACCCGCGATGGTCGATATAGGCCGCCTGCTCGGCCGTCAGCGCAGTCTTCGCATTCAGATTGCGGACGTTCAAGGCGCGCTGGATATTGTGCTTGAGACCGGGACCGGCGAGCGAAAGGACATTTACTGCACCGGTTGTTCCGCCGATACGTTGCGAGCCGAGGCCGGTGTTCGCAAAGCCATTGACGACTAGCTGCTTACTTTCGGTGTCGAACCAGATGCTGTTCTTGAGAGACCTGTACTCGTCCTTGGTAAGCCAGTCCTTGGCCCGTTCCCAGAGCCAAGGGGGTTCCGTCACATGGGCGTCGCAGTCAAAGGTGGGGAAGTCCTTGGTCATAGGTGCAAATTTCTGGATGGGCATACAGCACCTCCCTCTACTCGATCCTTGCTACTCGGTTTCCAGCCACGACTCCGGCATGGTGACTGCGCCGTGTTTGGCGAAGATCGCATCGATCTCCTTCATATCGGCGTCGGATATCGACCATCCCAGGGCTCCAACATTGTCATCGACTTCGCGCGGATTGCGGCATCCGACCAGCGCCGTGCTTACGACCGGATTTGAGGTCGTCCAACGCAGTGCAAGTTGCGGAAGACTCTTACCATAGCGCTTCGCCACGGCTTTGAGGTCTTCGACTGCGCGCAGATTTTTCAGGAAGTGGTCGGGGCCGAACAGATGCTGAAACAGAGTGATATTTCCCAGTTGGCCGCGCCGGGAGCGCCAGTCCCCTTTTTCGAAGGCCGACTCTTCCGACAGCGTCCCGGTCAGCATCCCGTACGCGAGCGATCCGTAGGCCATGACGCCGATCCTATGTTCGCGGCAATATGGAAATATCTCTTTCTGCATCCGCCGGTCGAACATGTTCCAGCAATATTGAACTACGTCGACGCGCCGCGTGCGCATGCACGTTTCGATCTCGCTGAGCTTGAAATTGGACAATCCCACTGCCTTGACCTTGCCCTGCTTGACGAGGTCGTCAAGCGCGCGCATCGGCTCTTCAAAAGGAGTGTTTCGATCCGGCCAGTGGATCAGGTAGACATCGACATAGTCGGTATTGAGATTCTTAAGGCTCTTCTCGATCGACTCCATCACGCGCTTGCGCGTGCTGTCACGATAGTTAGGAGCGTCGGGATACCCGACCCCGAACTTGGTGGTGATGACCGCTTCCTTGCGGCGCGAGCCCAACGCTTTGGCGAGTGATTTTTCCGACGCGCCAAAGCCGTATGCCTCCGCGGTGTCGAAGCAGTTGATCCCCAGATCGAGGGCGCGGTTCACCGCCTTGATGAACTCGGACTCCTCGATGCTGCCGTAGCCGCCGCCGATTTCCCAGCATCCGAAACCAAGCGCGGAGATTTGAATTCCGGTCTGACCGAATGGGCGCATTTCCATGGCGGGGCTCCTCTCTTCAAGTCGAGCCTGTCCGGCGGTCCCTGGCTCAAGACCACCGAATCGGTGCCCTCTTTTCAAACACTCCCGAGGTCCTCATTCGCCGTTAGCACGGCAAAGGGCCAGTTCACAACCCGCGCTCGCCGTCGGTTGACCGCGAACATGCCGGCTCGCGTGATTTTCATCAGGCCGCGATCGCGCCTCTACAGCCGGCTGGTTGCTAGCCGGCGTTGGGTGATACAAAAGGTTCCGGCCGCTCTCTCAATTGGGTAAAGCGATGCGTTGCACGAAGTGCGGCACCGACAACGCCGCAGACGCGCGATTCTGCAACCAGTGCGCGACATCACTGGGTCGCGCCTGTCCCAAGTGCGCTCATCTGAACGCGCCCGGTGCGAAATTCTGTTCGCAATGCGCCACCGCACTCGACGGGCAGGCCGGGTTTGGCTCCAAGACATCGGCGTCACCAATTGCGCAAGGTGGTGTTCGCGTCGCGGCGGAGGACTCTGACGCCCCTGTCCCGGGAGACGGCGAGCGCAAGACGGTCACCGCGCTGTTCGCTGACATCAAGGGATCCACCGAGATGATGGAGGATCTCGATCCGGAAAGGGCGCGCGCCATCATCGATCCGGCGCTGACCTTGATGATGGATGCGGTCCATCGCTACGACGGTTACGTGGTGCAGTCCACCGGCGACGGCATCTTCGCGCTGTTCGGCGCGCCGCTCGCGCACGAAGATCATCCGCAGCGCGCCCTCTACGCCGCGCTCCGGATGCAGGAGGAGTTGCGCCGCTATTCGGCAAAAGTGGTCGCCGACGGAGGCACTCCTATTCAGTGCCGCATCGGTATCAACACTGGCGAAGTCGTGGTCCGCTCGATCCAGACCGGCGTCGGCCATGTCGAGTACACGCCAATCGGGCACACCACCAACCTGGCGTCGCGGATGCAGACCGCGGCCCCGGTCGGTTCGATCGCTGTGACCGAAGCCACCCGAAAGCTGTGCGAAGGCTACTTCATCCTCAAGCCGCTGGGCGCGACCAAAGTCAAAGGCGTCAGCGAGCCGGTGAACGTCTACGAAGTGACGGGCCTTGGGCCTCTGCGCACCCGGCTGCAACGATCCGCTGGACGTGGTTACACGAAATTCGTCGGGCGCAATCGCGAAATGGATGCGATGAAGGCTGCAGCGGAGCAGGCGAAAGCCGGGCACGGGCAGATCGTCGCCGCGATGGCGGAGCCGGGGGTCGGCAAGTCGCGCCTGCTATTCGAGTTCAAGGCAGTCTCGCAGTCGGGCTGGATGGTGCTGGAGACGTTTTCGGTCTCGCACGGCAAAGCGTCGGCTTACCTGCCGGTCATCGATTTGCTCCATGGCTACTTCCGTATCAACGCCGACGACGAGCCGCGTATTCGCCGCGAGAAGGTGACCGGCCGCGTGCTCGCGCTCGACCGCGCGCTGGAAGACACCTTGCCTTATCTGTTCGCGCTGCTTGGGGTTGAGGAAACTGTCGGTGGGTTGGCTCAGATGGACGCGCAGGTGCGGCAGCGGCGAACGCTGGACGCAATCAAGCGGGTTCTATTACGCGAGAGCCTCAATCAGCCGCTCATCATTGTCTTCGAAGACCTGCACTGGATCGACACGGAGACCCAGGCGCTGCTGAACCTGCTCGCGGACAGCATCGGCACCGCGCGCATCCTGCTGCTGGTGAACTATCGGCCCGAGTATTCGCATCAGTGGAACAGCAAGACTTACTACACCCAGTTGCGGCTCGATCCGCTTGGCAAAGAATCCGCCGAGGAATTGCTGTCGTCTAAGCTAGGCGCTGGCAAGGATCTGATCCCACTCAAGCGGCTAATCATAGAGAAGACTGAAGGCAACCCCTTCTTCATGGAAGAGATGGTGCAGGTGTTGTTCGACGAAGGCACGCTGGTACGCAATGGCAGCGTCAAGGTCACTAAATCGCTAAGCCAGCTCAGGATACCGTCCACCGTGCAAGCGATTCTCGCGTCCCGCATCGATCGGTTGCCGCCCGATGAAAAGGATTTGCTGCACACGCTGGCGGTGATCGGAAGAGAATTCTCGCTTGGCCTTGTCAAAGCCGTCTCCGGAAAGTCGGAAGATGAGCTGCAGTTGATCCTCTCCGATCTGCAGCTTGCCGAATTCATCTATGAGCAGCCCGCAGCCGGTGATGTCGAGTACACCTTCAAACACGCGCTGACGCAGGAGGTAGCCTATGGCTCGGTCCTGATCGAAAGGCGGAAGGCACTTCACGGACGCGCCGCGGCCGGGATCGAAGAGCTTTACGGAGACCTATCGGAGCGCCGCTACGATGACCTTGCACACCATTACGTCCGAAGCGGCAATGCCTTGAAGGCCGCGCATTACCTACGAATGGCAGGGATCGCCGGGTTCGATCGCGGAGGTTACACGCAATCGCTGGAGCGCCTTTCCACCGGTCTCGAGCTGGTAAGGACCCTGCCAAACGGGCCTGATACGGCGAATCTGGAACTGGACTTGCAACTGAGCCTCGTCGCCCCTTTGCAAGCGGTCAGAGGGCAGGCCGCGGAGGAGGTCGGTAGAGTGCTCGAGCGCGCGCGCGCGCTGATCCCCCGATCCGGGCGAATCCACGATCTGGCGAGGCTGCTCGACGGGCTCGCGAACTACCACGTTTTCATAGGAAGCACTCGCAGGGCGCGTGAACTCGCCGACGAGGCCCTGAGCCTTGCTCGGCAGACCAACGAGCCGCAGCTGCTGAGCAACGCCCACTCTCGGGTGGCCTTTATCGGCTTTTATCTTGGGGAGTTTTCCTCATCGCTCGAGCACGCTGAGGAGGCGCGGGAGCTTGCTGCCTTGCGGCCTGAGGCGTGGGCGCGATTCCGGCATGTGCAGGCTCTTTGGCAGAGCGGCCGGTGCCTTTGGTTCCTCGGCTTTCATGACCGCGCGCTCGCAAGATGGCGTGATTCTCTCACAGCGGCTCAGCGCGATTTCAATCCAGTCAACTTGGCGATTACGACCGGAGCCTTCGCGGACCTTTATGGGTACGGGGGAGAACTCCGAGCGATGAAGGAGCAGCTGGAGGCGCACCTTGCGACCAACGATCAATATGGCCTCGCGGCCGTCATTCCAGGGAGAGAGAAGATCCTCGACGGCTGGTGCCGAGTGGCACAAGGTGAAGCACAGGGCGGGATCGCAATGATTCGTCAAGGAATTGAGCTCAACTCCATTAATCACTACAGAGTAAACTCGGCCTTTTACGCTTCACTTCTGGCCAAGGCGTCCGCGCTGACTGGCCGGATGCCGGAAGGTCTCCAAATTTTGGACCAGGCTCTCTCGCAGGTTGAGCAGTCGGGCGAGTGTTTCTTCGAGGCCGAACTGTTCCGGCTGAAGGGAGAGTTTCTCAACTCGTCGAATGCCGACCTGTCCAGCGTTGAGACCTGTTTCCGCAGGGCGATCGAGGTTGCGCGGGCACAGCGTGCAAAGAGGCTGGAGCTGCGCACGACAACCAGCCTCGCGCGGTTGCTCGATCGCCAAGGCAAGCGCGATGAGGCGCGCGCGATGATCTCCGAAATCCACAACCGGTTCACCGAGGGCTTCGACACCGCCGACCTGAAAGACGCCAAGGCGCTGCTCGATCAGTTAAGCGGGAGTTAACGGACCCGACCGCGAAACTAAAAGTTCTGAAAGCGCGAAGCGCGCATCTTAGCCGGAAGGGAAGTCTGAAACCTCCACGAGGTTTCAGTATCCGGATCCTTCATTGTCGCGGGCTTCGCGCGCGCGGCTGCCGCGCGCGCGAGAGTCGCTACTCCGCGTATTTCCTGGCGCGCGCGTCCGTCTCCGGCACGCCCATCAGGCGGGTGAATTCCTCGAAGATACCGGTGCTGGTGTTGCTCGCGATCTTGCCGGCGCGCTTCAACTCGGTCATTGCGTCGCGCATCCGCTCGAATGCCGCGAGCATCGTGCCGATATGAATCGTCACCTTGAACGGATAGCGCGCAAGCTCGTCGATTGGCAGCAGGTCTCCGTTGTACACCAATGGCAAATCGCCGAGCGCGGCCGCATAGCGGTCGAGGTCGCTGCGGGTCCTGATGCCGTCGACGAAAATCAAATCCGCGCCCGCCTCGCGGTACGCCCGCGCGCGCTCAATCACATCGTCCCATCCGTTGACCGCGAGCGCATCGGTGCGCGCGATGATCACCAGGCTTCGATCGCGCCGCGCGTCGCACGCCGCGCGCACCTTCGGCACCATCGCGTCCATCGCGATCACCTGCTTGCCCTGCAGAAAGCCGCATCGCTTCGGGAACACCTGGTCCTCGATATGCAGCGCCGCGGCGCCGGCGGCTTCGTATTCCTCGACCGTCCGCCACACGTTGATCGCATTTCCGTAGCCGGTGTCGGCGTCGCAGATGACCGGGACTTTGACCGCACGCGCAAGCGCGCGAGCGTTCGCCGCCATCTCGGTCATGGTGAGGAGACCCAAATCGGGGAATCCGCGCGCGGCCGCAGTGCCGAAGCCGGTCATGTAAACGGCCTCGAAGCCGGCGCTCTCGGCGAGCCGCGCCTGCAGGCAATCGAACACAAACGGCGCGACGACCATTCCCGGCCTCGCGAGCATCTCGCGAAGCCGCGCTCTCGCTTCACTCATGATTGCTGGCTCCTCGCGGGACTCCGGCGCGCGTTCTGAATCAGCGGCGGACCGCCGGGTGGGTTTCAGGCGAAGTAGTCTTCGGCGCGAATGGCCGGAATTTCAATCTGGTAGATTCGGTTGTTGCGCAGAACTTTGAGATTGATGTTCTCGCCGGGGCGATGGCCGCGCAGCGCATCGTAGAGCACGCGCCGATCGTTCACGTCATTGCCGTCGATCGCGAGCACCAGGTCGCCCTGCTGCAGGCCCGCCTTCTCGCCGGGTCCACCCGGCATCACGCCCGCGATCACGACATGCTCGCGCAGCGTGTATGAAAGCACGCCCAGCCACGCGTTCGGCTGCGCCGTGACGCGCCGGCCGTGGCGCAAAAGCTCGTCGCGCACGGCCAGGTAATTCTCGCCCGGCACGCCCATGATCGCGCGTCCCAGGTCGGCGAAGTTGAGATACGAGATCGCGATCACCTGCGCGTTCGAGTTGCACACCGGGCCGCCGCTGAAACCGATATTGAGCGACGAGGCCGTCACGCAGACGCATCGGTCGAGCACGAATTCCCACACCGCGTCGAACGGACCGAGGTAGGTGATCACACCGCAATCGGCGCAGCGCTTTTCGCCGCCCAGGCTCGCGACGGTGAAAATTTCCTGTCCCGCCACGCAGCGCTCCGACGACACCACTTCGAGGCAGGACAACTTTGCGCCGTCGACTTTCACCAGCCCCAGGCCGGTGGAGTAATCCTTGCCGATGATTTTCGCTTCCTGCTGTTCGCCGTTGGGCAACGTTACGATCACGTTCTGCGCGCCGAGCAGGAGATAGTGAACGGTGAGAATCAGCCCGTCGGGACTTACGATGATGCCGGTGCCGCGCCGATCGGTGCCAAGGCCGATCGCGGTCGAGACGTGCGTCTGCGGCACGTGAGAATGCACTCCCACGGTCGCGCGCAGCACTTTTTCCAGCAAAACTACCGGCGCGTTCACAGTTTCTGCTCCAGCGCTTAAAGCTAAGACCACGCGACAGAGGTTGCAAGCATCAAGATCAAAACGCGCGCCGAAAAAGAATCAGACAAAAAGAAAAGGCGGCCCGAACGCGGACCGCCTCGAAAAAAATGCGACTTGGCTATTTGGAAGCGGGAGCTGCGGGCGGCGGCTGCGACGCTTCGCTCGCGTGCACCGTCAACAGTTGCAGCGCCTGGCCGAGATCGAGCTCGCTATATTTCTGATTGGCGTAGAGCGAGTCGAGCCGCTTGACGGCTTGCTCCGGGGTCAGTTGCGACATCGACAGTTGGGTCGCGAGCTGATGGATGATCTTGCGCGCGCCCCTCCAGTGAAAGACATCGGCGGCGACCTGCAGGCTGTCGAGTTTGCCCACGCTCACGTTCATCGCATCGGAGTAGCCGTTGACGTAGCCGTCCTTGGCCGAGGTGTTGAGCTTGCTCCAGAAAGATCCGTTGTGGCCCAGATTCGGCGCCGCAAACGCCATCGCCCAGCTCGCCAGAAAGCCGAGCGTCACGCCCGCTACAAATTTCTTCATTTCAGGACAGTCCTCCCCAAGCCAGCGTTGTTGTAGCAGAAATACGCAACAACTGCAAAATTGTTACAATTCATTAAGAGACCGCTAACGTACGATAACTCAAGGGACGGCTACGAACAGTTACGCGGAGCCTGCAACGTCAGCGCTCGAAACTGAGAATCATGCTGACCGCGGTATGTCAACCTGGTCGCCCTCGCCACAGGTCGAGAATAAACCATAGCAAACCCCTGGTAAATAGAGGGTTTCCGTCGGCATCCGCGATTCGTCGCGCTTGGAGACGCGCTGCTACGATGGCATCATCGACATCGCCAAGCTGGCGGCCGCATGACGATTCGCAATCAAATCTACGACCGGGTGTTGTCGTTTATCCACAACCCCGACCCGGCCCGCTTCGAGCCGCTCGCTCTGGAGGTATTCCGCCATCAGTTTGCGACTGTCGATGCCTACCGCCGTTATTGTCTGAGTCTCAGCGTCACGCCTGAATCGATCCGATCGCTCGACGAGATTCCCGCGGTCAGCGCTCTCGCATTCAAGTACGCCGACCTCGCCAGCGCCAATGACGAACGATTGCCAGGCGGACTCACATTCCTTACTAGCGGCACGACTGCTGGCCGCGACCGCCGCGGACGGCATCGCGTACCGCGCCCGGAAATCTACCGGGCCTCCGCCATCGCGCATCTCGGCGCAATGATGTTTCCCGACCGGCGCCGGATGACGATGCTTGCAATTCATCCCACCGCCGACCTGATGCCGGAATCGTCACTCTCGCAAATGATCTCATGGGGCATTGAGGAATTCGGAAACGGCACCAGCCGATGCGCGGCGGGACGCGGCGGTGTCGATACTCGCGCCGCGATCGCCTTTCTGCGCGATGCGGAATCGCACGGCGAGCCGGTCTGCATCTTCGGCACCACGGCGGCGTTCGCCGCGATCTTTCGCGCGCTCGACGAACTGGGCGTCTCGATTCAGCTCGCACCCGCCTCGCGCTTGATGGACACCGGCGGCGCCAAGGGCCAAGTGGTTGCTCTCGAAGCTTCGCAGATCGCGTCGCTCGCAGCAGCGCGGCTCTCGATCGCTGCCGACTATGTCATCAACGAATACGGAATGACTGAGTTGTGCTCGCAGCTCTACGACGCGACGCCTTTCAATATGCCGCGAATCGCGGCGTCCTCGCCACGTGTCAAGATGGCGCCGCCTTGGCTTCGCGCTAGCGCGATTGATCCGGCTACTTGCCGGCGTCTCGGCGCGCGGCGGCCGGGACTGCTCCGGTTCTTCGATCTCGCCAACGTCGGATCCGTATCGGCGGTGATGACTGAAGATATCGGAATTGTTGAGAACGATCGCATCCGCGTGCTCGGCCGCGCGAGCGCGGCCGAGGCGCGCGGATGCGCACTGGCGCTCGTGGAGTTCGCGAGCGCGGCGGACGGCGGGCGATGAGCCC
>DATDGX010000241.1:0-1607 GCA_036521875.1 Binataceae bacterium (SeqCode) | reverse complement strand
AATCGATGAGTCATAACTTCGCGCGTAAGAGCAAAGGCGACCGGCTCGCGGTCCATGGGAGCCCCGATGCAGGGGAATTGCGATATGAGCCGAACAGCGTATGACATCGTGACCGTCGGAGGCGGAATCGGCGGTGCGTCGCTTGCCGTGGTGATGGCGAAGGCGGGCGCTCGAGTGTTGGTGGTCGAACGTGAGACGCAATTCCAGGATCGCGTACGCGGCGAGTTCATGGAGCCGTGGGGAGTCGCCGAAGCGCGCCGGCTCGGAATCTATGACGCGATTCGCGGGGCCGGGCATGAGTCGCGATGGTGGGACGTTTACGTCGGGGCGATCCCGTTACCGCGGCGCGATTGCGTCACGACCACGCCGCACAACCTGCCCAATTTCGCCATCTACCATCCGACGATGCAGGAGTTGATTCTCACCGAGGCAGCCAGAGCCGGCGCCGAGATCCGGCGCGGAGCGAAAGTACGCGAAGTGAAACCCGGAAATCCTCCGGCGGTCGCGGTCGAGTGGCGGGGCCGCATCGAGGAACTGACACCCAGACTTGTGGTTGGCGCTGATGGGCGCAGTTCGATGGTGCGCAAGTGGTGCGGTTTCGAAACCCGCCGCGAACCAGACAGGTACTATATCGCCGGGCTGTGGTTTGAGAACATGGCGGCGCCGCACGATGTATCCGTCGGCGTGTACAATCCGATACTTGGCCAAGTCGCTTATCTTTTTCCTCAGGGCGGCGGGCGCGTGCGCGCATACACCGTTTATCCTGCCGATGCGGATTTTCGCCTCAACGGAGCCGGCTCGGTAGATCGGTTTGTCTCGGAGGCGCTTCGCACTGGAGTTCCGCGCGAGTATTACAAAGGCGCGCGAGCCAACGGTCCGCTCGCCTCTTTCATCTCCGCCGATCATTGGGTCGACAGTCCATATCGCGGCGGCGTCGCGCTGGTCGGTGATGCCGCAGCTGCGAGCGATCCGATGTGGGGGCAGGGGCTTAGCCTCGCATGCCGCGACGTCAGGGTGCTGACAGATTTGCTACAGACCAACGAGGATTGGGACGCGGCTGGCCGCGCCTACGCACAGGCGCATGACCGGCACTTTGGAACAATGCATGCCGCCGACAACTTTGTTCGCGAGTTGCTGGTCGACCCGGGACCCGAAGCCGACGCCGTTCGCGCTCGCGCTTTGCCGCTGATCGCTCAGGACGCGTCGCGGTTACCCGATACGGGCTTCAGCGGGCCGGACCAGCCGTTCGACGAAACTGCGCGCCGGCGCGCAGTGGGTGAGGAGTAGGGTGGCGAGGCGGCGGATCAGTTAGCGGCAGCGATTTGGATTTCGATGACGGTCGGCGAGAGCGGCTTTTACCGCACGGGTCCGATCGCAAAAATGGCATATGTGCGCCGACCGCGGCACTCGCGCTCCAGATCAAGGTGCGAAGCGCTCTGACGGTGCGCGTTTTTAATCGGGAAGTATGGGTGTGCGCGAGTAGATTTGGAGCGCTGCCGCGATGAGTACTCAGGCAGGAATTCTGCTTCGCTCAGCGCATCTCAGCTCGGCTTGACGTCGCCCGGCTTGATTTCTTCGGTCTTCGCGGCGGTCTTTGACGAATCGTC
>DATDGX010000240.1:0-7251 GCA_036521875.1 Binataceae bacterium (SeqCode) | reverse complement strand
GCCGCGCTTGGCGAGGGCGCTGACGCCCCCGCCAGCGCGGCGGATGCGGACCTGCGGCCGCCAGGCCCGCGCGCGATCGCCGAGGCCGCGGCGCGAGTCCGCGCCGCGGCCTCGGCGTCGCTGGCACCGCACTGTTTCGCTGCGGCGCTCAAAGCCACGCTCGCGCTCTGGCGCGAGCGTGGCTTCGAGCGCCGGAGTAGGGCGATCGGGCGGATCGCGGCGCACACCGGCTTCTCGCTTCCATTGCTCGAAGAGTCGCTCGATGCGCTGATGAGCCCGTTCACCGACTCCGCGCTCGATTCTCTCGCCGCAGCGATTGGCGACGGAGCGACGCGCCGATCCGTCGCTCCCGTGATCGCTTTCGTGATGGCCGGCAACGTTACGGGGGCCGGGATGCACGAGGTGGTGGCGGCGTTGGTCGGCGGCGCGGGCGCGGTCCTCAAGAGCGCATCGGGAGAGCCGGTCTTCTGGGCCGAATTCGCGCGAACTATACGAGATATCGACGCCGAGGTCGGCGCGCGCGTCGCGGTCTTCAATTGGCCCCGCGCCGCGGTCGAATCGACCGCGGCGCTGCGGGCCAATTGCGACCTGCTGGTCGCCTACGGCGATGACGCGACGGTGGCGAGCTTCGCTCGCCACCCTCGGGTCATCGCCTTCGGAAGCCGAGTGAGCGGTGCGGCAATCTCAGAGAGTGTGTCTGCGTTGCCGGATATGGACGGCATCGCCGACGCGCTGGCCCGCGACGTAACCCTATTCGAGCAACTGGGATGCCTGTCGCCGCATCATGTATTCGTGCAGGAGCCCAGCCACGGTTCCCGAGCCGGCACAGCGCGAGACTTCGCTGCGAGGCTGGCCGCCGCGCTTGACCATCTCGCGGTGCGACTTCCGCCGCCCGCGAAACTGCCGCTCAACGATGCGGCGTCGGTGCTGCACGCGAGAGAGATAGCGCGATGGCGGCGCATCGGAGGCGAGTCCGTCGATCTGTTCGAGGGTGGACGGCTCGGATGGACGGTAATTTGCGATGCGGCGGCCGGCTTCACCGTGTCGCCGGGCTTTCGCACGGTATGTGTGAGTGCGTTTCGCGACGACGCGGATTTCCGCGCGCGGGTTGCTCCCGCGGCAGGCCGGCTCGAGGCATTCGCGGTCGCCGGCTCCGCCGATGAGCGTGCGCGCCTCGGCGAGATTCTCCACGAGTTTGGTGTGACGTATCTTGCGGCGCCTGGCGAGATGCAATCGCCACCGCTTACGTGGCGCCACGGCGGCGGCGCATTCCTTGATCTGCTCACGGGCACGCCGCGATGAGCGAGTTGGAAGATTTTTTCCGGCGCCATCTCGCGCAGACCTCGGACGCGCCAATCGGACTCGAGGTGACGCGCGCCGAGGGCTCCTGGATCTACACCGCCGACGGGCGGCGTTATCTCGATCTCATCGCGGGGATCGGCGTTGCGGCGCTGGGCCACGGCAATCATTCCGTACTCGCCGCGATCGAGCGTCAGGCCCGGCGCCATCTGCACGTGATGGTTTACGGCGAGTACGTGCTGGAGGCGCAGGTACGGCTCGCTGAGCGGCTGGCGCAGCTTCTGCCGCCGCCGCTTTCGCGTACCTATTTTACCAACAGCGGCGCCGAGGCGATCGAAGGCTCACTCAAAGCGGCGCGCAAATTCACCGGCCGCGAGGCGTTTGTTGCATTCGACGGCGCCTATCATGGCGACACGATGGGTGCGCTGGCGCTCGCCGGGAACGCAGCGTTCCGCACGGCGTTCGGCGCGTTGCCCGGCCCCGTCAACCATCTTCCGTTTGGCGATGCGCTGAGTCTCGGCGCAATCGACTCAGCGGTCGCCGCGGTGGTGGTGGAGCCGGTGCAGGCCGAAGGCGGCGTGCGCATTCCAGGCGCGGACTTTATGCGCGCGCTGCGAGATCGATGCGTCCGCGCCGGCGCGTTGCTGGTCTTTGACGAAGTGCTGACCGGCCTGGGACGCACCGGTCGGCTCTTCGCACTCGAGCATTTTGGCGTGGTGCCGGACATCGTGGTGATGGCGAAGGCGCTGGGCGGCGGCCTGCCGCTGGGTGGGTTCACCGCCCGCGACGAGATCCTCGACGTTTTCACGCACGATCCTCCGCTCGGCCACATCACGACCTTCGGCGGCCATCCGCTCTCATGCGCCGCCGGCCTGGCCGCGCTCGATCTGATCGTGAACGAGCGGCTCGCGGATCGTGCGGAGACAATCGGTACGGAACTTCGTGAGCGCCTCGCGGCTTTCGCCGGTCCGGAAATCGCCGCGGTCAGAGGTCTCGGTCTCCTTATCGGAATTGAGTTTCGATCGGCGCTCATGGCCCGCCGCTTCGTCGCCGAGTCAATCGCGCGCGGGGTCATCATTAACTGGACGCTGAATGCGGATACGGTGGTGCGCATCGCACCGCCGCTGAATATCGCGCGCGACGAGGTTGATTTCGCGGTTGCGGCCATGCGAGACGCGCTGGCAGCGATGCGGGCCAACTAATTTCAGGTTTGCGCGGATAGAGCCGCGAGTGACGCAGCGGACGCGCTCCGTGCGAGCGTTCGATGTGCGCCGATCTGAAGCGCGAGCGCGAACCGTCGAGCAGCGCTATGGTCGGAGTCTGTTCGTCCCTTACTAACTACATCGCGTCCGCGTTTAGTGCTGGATGTAAGTCAATTCGAGGCGTACCCGGCTGTGGAGAATCTGCGGTTTGGTGGGCCACGTTATCGTCAATTTGCTTTTGCAAAGTTTGCCGGTGTTACTACGCGCGCAATGAGCGAGGAGCGCAGCAATTTTTCACCGCCCAAACGAGTTTCAGACTTGATGCGTCGTGGCGAGAAGCGTCAAGTTTAAGATGCGATCGTAAGCGGCTCGTTCGAAGAAAGGGGGGCGAGGCGGGGAGGACTCGCCAGTTGTGAATCCGCGAGAGGAATCGACTCGGCCCGATAGCCCCCATCCGCGGCCGAAACGAATCATCCGCGCGCTGGACCGGACGCTCGACGACGAGGAGTCCCTCGGCATCATCAGGCTCGCCGCGGGGCTCGGAATCTTTTTTCTTCTTGCCTACACGATCTTCGATCTTCGTTTCGTCGGCGGACGCGATCCGGCCGCGGTCTACCACTGGTTACTGCTCGCCGGCACCTGCCTGTACGCCGGGCTTACCTGGACCCCGTTGTTCCGGCGTTACTGGCAGTTGTGGACGCTGCTCATCTGCGCGTTCCTGATCCAGATGTTCGTGTTGGTAAGCGGGCTGAACCGCGATCCCGAGTCGCGGTACATCGCGATCCTGTTGTGTCCTCTGTGCACCGCGTCGTTCGTGGCCTGGGGGCCGCTATGGCAATTCGCGATGGCGATGGTGAGCCTCGCGTCGTTCTGGATCGCCAGCACTTATGTGCCGGTGGACAATCAGTACATCGTTTATCGATGGTTCGGTTTGCTCGCGGCGCTCCTGCTCGCGCAGTGCACGGCGGTCTTCATCGATCGCTATCGGATGCGGCTGCGCGGCCAGCTCGCGGAACTCGATGAGGCCGCAAGTTTTCGCGAGAACACTATCGAGACGATGGCGCACGACATACGAAGTCCGGTCGCCGCGCTGGCCGGCTATGCGCATCTGCTGGAAGAAGAAGGGCTGCTGCCAAAAGAGCGCGCCGATTTGCTCGGACGCTTGGGAGCCACCGCGTGGAATATGGACCTCGTGGTCGGCAACCTGCTCGACTCCTACCAGATTCGCGCGCATCAGATCGCGCCGTCGCTGAGCGATGTCGATCCAAACCTGCTGGTCGCTGAGGTTATCGACGATTGCGCGACGCAGGCGTGGCGCAGGCGAGTTAGGATTCGTTCCGACTTCGGACCGATACCGCAATGCCGGCTCGATCCGCGCCTGCTCGAGCGCATCCTGAAGAATCTTCTCGCGCACGCGATCGCACGGATGAACGGCGGCGAAGTGCAGGTCAGCATCGCGATTCGCGACGGCGCGCTGCTGCTCGAGGTCGCTGATCGCGGGCCGCCCATCGAGGGCGACCAGGTTGACAAGATGTTTCTGCCGCCCAACCATGATGACCGCTCGGTCACCGCTGGCGCGCTCGGCCTCTACGTCGCGCGCGCGATGGCCGAGGCGTCCGGCGGCCGCGTGGAGGCGCGCTATGCGCCCGGTCAGGGGCTCAGTTTGATAGCTCTACTACCGCTGGATGGTGGCATGGCACGACGCGCGACGAGCTAGCGCCACGCGCTATTGCCCCTCTTCTCCCGATGCACTAGCGTCGATGCGTGGCCGTCATCTCGATTCGCACCGCGCCGACTCGATCCGCGCGACCCGCTGTTCGCGCGGCGCTTTCGAAGCGTTCCTGAGGATTTGTCGCAAGTCGCGTCCCATCGCACTTTACCGGCGCGCCGCGCGCGGCGGATGCCGGGTGAGTTTGAATTGATCGCGCGGCTGGCCGAGCGGCTGCCGCTCTCGCGGCGCACGATTCTCGGCGCCGGCGACGATTGCGCGATCCTCGCGCCCTCGCGCGGCCCCGGCCTTTTCACGATCGATTCGGTGGTGGAAGGAGTTCACTTCGATCTTCGCTGGAGCACTCCCGAGGCGCTCGGGGCGCGCGCCCTGGCGGTCAATCTGAGCGACATTGCGGCGATGGGCGGACGGCCGCGGGCATGCGTCGTGAACGTCGCGATTCGTCGCGGGCTCACGGCCGCGTTTTTCGATCGGCTCTATGCTGGACTCAAGAGTGAGGCGCGCGCGGCGCGTATCGACGTGGTCGGCGGAAACATCACGCGCGCGCGCGAACTGGCGATTACGATCGCCGTGCTCGGTGACGCGGGCGCGCAGGTTCTGCGGCGCGACGCGGCGCGTATCGGCGACGAGATTTTCGTGACCGGGACGCTCGGCGACGCGGCGGTTGGCTGGCGCATCCTGTCGGGCAAAATCCGCGCGCCGCAAGCCGTACGAAAATTCCTCGTCGGGCGATTCATCCGCCCCACCGCGCGCCTGATGGCGGGTGAGCGGCTCGCGTCGATTCGCCCCGTTCCCGCCGCGATCGATATCAGCGACGGCGTGATGCAGGACCTCGGCCACATTCTCGAGCGCAGCGGCGTCGGCGCCGAACTCGACGCCCGCGCGCTCCCCTTGTCGCCCGCCTACCGCGCCGTGATGGGCGGCGATCTCTCGCTCGCGCTCGGCGGCGGCGAGGACTACGAACTTCTGTTCTGCATTCGGCCCGGCTATCGCGAGTCGGTGCTCGCGCGCCGCTTGCGCGTCGGGGTTCATCGTATCGGCCGGATCGTCCGCGGCAAGAGGCTACGAATCCTGGGCGCCGACGCTCCGCGGATCGCGGGATTTGATCAGTTGCGCGCGCGCGCCTGAAGTCTGAATCGATGTTGCATCTACCGGCCGCGGTAATCGTTCTGGTGCTGGTGAGCGCAATGCTCGCCGCGTCCGAGACGGCGCTGTTCGCGCTCGCGCGGATGGAGCATACGCGCGAGCAACTCAGCGGGCCGGTGCGAGCCGCGCTCGATCGCCTGATGCGCCGGCCGCTCGAGTCGCTGATCGTCGTGATCGGCCTCAACGAGGCGTGCAACGTATTTGCGGAATGCCTCGCGACTTCGTTTTTTCTGATCTGGCTGGGCTCGGCAATCGGACCCTACGTAGCGGCGCCGGTGATGCTGCTGATCGTGCTGCTATTCTGCGACATCACGCCGAAGACGTTTGCGCTTGGCTTCCCGGCCGCGATTGCGGGAATCAGCGCGCGGCCGCTGGCGTCATTGACGGAACTGGTGCATCCCGTCGCGCGCCATTTCACGCCGCTGGAAGTGACGCCGAGCCCGGAGCCGCTCTCGGAGGCCGAGTTCAAAGCGCTGTTGAAAGCCGGCGAGCATCACGGCGAAGTCGAGCCCGAAGAGCGCGAGATGATCCATCGCGTATTCGACTTCGGCACCCGCAAGGCGTCCGAGGTGATGACGCCGCGGGAGCGGATTTCCTCGGTCGACATCGCGATGCCGGTGGAGCGGCTGGTCGCCGAAATCGCGCATGACAATTTCTCGCGGGTCCCGGTGTGGCGCGGCAGTCCTGACAACATCATCGGAATCCTGCACGCGAAGGACCTCGCCGCGCGCCGTCTCGAGTCGCTGCCGCCGCGCGTCGAGCGGCTGGTGCGCCCGCCTTACTTCGTCCCGCCCGGCAAGGCGCTCGGCGAGCTGTTCGACGAGATGCGGCGCGGGCGCTTCCAGATGGCGCTGGTGGTCAACGAGTACGGCAAGCTGCTCGGACTGGTGACGCTCGAGGACCTGCTCGAGGAGCTGTTCGGCGAGATTCGCGACGAATTTGATCTCGAGGTTCTCGAGCTGACGCAGCTTGCGGACGGCGAGTGGAGCGCGTCGGGCGCGATCGAGCTGGGCAAGCTCAACCTGGCCATCGGTGCGCGCGAACCGATCGCGGCCGCCGGCGCGGGCAAGACGCTCAGCAGCGTCATCCTGCGGCGCCTGGGACGCGTACCGCGCGCCGGCGAGACGGTGAGTCTTGGCGAGTTCTCCGCGACCGTCGAGCGCGTGCGCGGCGCCGCCGTCGAGCTGGTGAGGCTCGCGCGATGAGCACCATTCTGCCGGTGCTGCCGATCGTCTCGGTGATCGTCGCCTGCGTGCTGGTGCAGGCCTTTTTCGCGGCCAGCGAAATCGCGCTGGTGTCCGCCGATGAGCTCAAGGTGCAGGCCGAGAGTGAAAGCGGAAACAGCGGGGCTAAGATGCTGGGCGGGCTGCTTGCCAATCGCGACCGCCTGCTCGCGCTGACGTTGACCGGCAACAATCTCGCGACTGTGCTTGCCGCGGTGGCGCTCACCAGCTTCCTGAGTCATTTCGGCTTGCACGCTTCTTATCTCGCGCCGTTCATCCTGGCGCCCATCACGCTTTTGTTCGGCGAGTCGATTCCAAAGCTGCTGACGCTCAAGAATCCGCTCGGCTTCGCGCGGATCGCGGCGCGGCCGCTGCGCATCGCCGCAGTTTTGATCGCGCCGGTGCTCGCCGCCGAGACTCGGCTCAGCCGCGCGCTGCGCAGGCTGGCCGGAGTCGATCCGGATGCGATGAGCGTGTTCATGAGCCGCGAGGACCTGGTGCGCCTCACCCATCGACGCGCCGGCGAAGGCGTCGCTCCCGAGCCCGACGCGATTCTGCCCATCGAGCAGCAGATGATCCGCCGCATCTTCCGCTTCTCGCGCGCCGACGCGCGCAAGGCGATGGTGCCGCTGTCACGCGTGGACGCGGTCCC
>DATDGX010000239.1:0-15880 GCA_036521875.1 Binataceae bacterium (SeqCode) | reverse complement strand
CATAGAATAATGCGACATGTGAAGCCTTGGGAGCGAGGCGGAGAGGCTGGGAAAGGCCGTGCCGACGGACCCGAGCCGCTGAAAATCCAGCGAAAAAACTCAGGAATTCAGAAAAACCCACCAATTCAGTCGATCGCGAGGCTGGCGAACGAGACTGCCGATTCGGTCTCCGGCTCCATCGCGATCCCGTACTTTAGCAGCCTCGCCGGCCGCCCGCGCAGCAGCTCGAGCTGCGTGTACATCGGTGCGAGACCGCATATCCGGCGCGCATCCTGGTCCCGGGCGACGTCGGCGAAAAAGCCCGCGGAATCGCCACGCTTGATATTCTCGATTAGCGCGAAGTCCTCGCGCGTGACGCGTTCGGCGACCGATTGATCGGCGGCAAACGAATCGCCGAATTTCTTGCCGACATGCGCGAAATCCACTCCCGCGATTATCAGCACGCGCCTGCGCTCCGCCGCGAGTTCCGCCCGCATCGCCTCTAGAAACGAGGCGACCCGCGATTCATCGGCCGGAACCTCGCCGCTCTCGACCATCTGATGGAACGAGGTCACCAGGATCGGAACGATCTGATAGCCGTGAGTCCCCAATGCCCACGCCAGGAACAGCGCCTGGAACTCGATCGAGTGCTCGTTGCGATGCAGCAGTTCGTCGGCGAACAGGTCGCCGCCCGAGTAGCGCCCGGCCAGGCGCTCGACGAAATCGCGATCGGTCGCGAGCGCGCCGAGCGGCGTCGCGTAGTTCTTGCGCGTCGCGGCGAACAATTCCGGACCTGCGCCGTAGTGCGAGGTTCCCAGGATCACCACCAGCTCCGGCGGCTCATGCGACAGCAGCTCGGCATAGGCATGCGCATAGGCGGCGGCGCCGCGGCGCGGATCGATATGCGGCGCGATGAGTCCGGCGAGCGCGGTGTCGCGGTTCGCTGCGGGCGTGCGGCCGGGCCCCTCCGGCGGATCGAAGAACGCGCCGAGCTGTGCGCGCAGCTTCACCGCATCCCGTTCGTAGCAGAGACCCGCAAGCGCCGTTGCGCGCTCGGGGCTTGCGTGAAACTGCTCGCGCACACTCCGCTCGCGCTCGGTAAACGCCGGCGAAAAAAGAAAACCCGCGGAGTCCAGCGCCGCGATCAACTGTTCGAGTTGCTCGAGCGGCAGCAGGTCGCCGAAGCGCCGCGTGAAGGCCGCCTGGATGTCGCGCAGATCGTTGGAACCATCGAACAGCGTGACCAGGAAGTACGCGCCCATCCCCACCAGCACCGGCTCGGGCGCAAGCGCGCTCGGATCGCGCAGGCACACCAGCGTCTGCCCCTTCTGCTCGACCGGAAAGGCCTCCACGGGTCGAATTTTCGGCTTGTCCATTGCGGCTGCCGCGGGCCTCTACACGAAACGTTTTCAGATCGATGCGTACTCAGACCGGAAGCGCGTTTACTGATGCTAAGGGCTTTGGCAGACTGCGGCAAGCGGTGACGCGTTTTTCGCGCGGCGCCGCCCTCTAATGTCCGATCATCGCCGCAACGCTCATCGCGATCGCGCGCCGCTAACCCGGAAATTCCCGCGCCGCGCGCGCAAGAGGCTCGCCCCGCGCTACATCGTCGGACACGTCGGCGACCTCAAGCCGGGCGAGTCGGCAAAGTTCCTGATGCCGATCCGCGGCGCCGAGGAAGAGTGCTTCCTGATCAATTTCGACGGCGCGCATCACGCATACGTAAATCGATGCCGCCATGTTCCGATGGCGATGGATTGGGTCGACAATCAGTTCTTCGCCGAGGAGGGCCGCTACCTGATGTGTCAGACGCACAACGCGTACTACGAGCCGGTCAGCGGCGAATGTATCGCGGGTCCGCCAAGCGCGTGTGGGAAATTTTTGTATCGCGTGCCGCTCGAGATCGAAGATGGGACGATTTTCGCACGGCGCCCGGAACAGGAGTTCGAGGACTGAGCTCAGCGGTTATTCGTATTCGTCGCCGAAATGGGCGCGCACAATGCGCGCCTTCAGATACTCGAGCGTACCGAGATCCTCGACGATGTCGCCGCCGGTGTCGTAGAAAAAAAGCTCACCGTTTTTGGTGCGTCCCACCGCGATAATCCATTCGAGGTCGTCCCGATCTTCCAATAAATAGTTGATAGTCTGCGCCACCCCGCGTCCCGGGATTATGGTAATCTTCGGACGCGGTAGCTTTTCCTTTTCCTGCTTGGGCATCGCTCTGATTAACCCTCTGGTGGCGGGACGTACTGAGAACCGACCGGCTCTCCTACATTAAGAACGCCCCACAACCTAAGTCAATACCGCGCGCGCCACGATCTCGGCGTGATGCGTATTCGGAAAAAAATCGAACGCGGAAACGGCGCGAATCGCGTAGCGATGCGCGACCAGCGCGCGCAGATCGCGTGCCAGCGTGGTCACATCGCACGACACATATATGATTGTTCGCGGCCGCAGCTTCGCGATCGGCTCCATCAGGGCCAGCGCTCCGGTGCGCGGCGGATCCAGGATCACGACCTCGGATCGATAGCGCGCGCGCTGCAGAAATTCCGCGATCGCGCCCGCCTTCATCGCGACGAATTGCGCGTCGTCGAGCGCGAGGCGCTCGGCGTTGCGCGCCGCCGCCGCGATCGCAAAGCGGTCGGCGTCGACCCCGGTGACTCTCGCGCCGCGGCGCGCTGCCGGGAGGCTGAAATTGCCGGTGCCGCAGAAAAGATCGAGCACCGCGGTGTGCTCGCCGAGCGCCGCCGATTCCATCACCGCCGCGACCAGCTTGCGATTCTGCGCGCGGTTCACCTGGCTGAACAAATCAGCGTCGGCGCGGATTGCGAGGCCGTCTTCGATATCGAGCTCGACCTCCGTGTCGCCCAGCAGTTCGCGCACCCTGCCTGCGCGCAAAATGATTCCCGCGATTGTGCGGTCGGATGCGAGCACCTGGCGCGCGAGCGCCAGCTCGGGTTGCGCCGGCGGCCGCTTCAGGTGTCCGACCACGACGATGCGCTCGCCGGCGCCCGCCACTTCAACCTCGTCGAGCCGGCCGCCGAGCGCGCGCGCAAACTCGGTGGGCGGATGAAGTTCCGGCTCCGCCACCGCGCATCGATCGATCGCGACCAATGCGTTGCTGCCCAGTTCGTAGTAGCCGAGCGCGCCGCCGGCTCCGGCCTTGAGCCTCACTCGCGAGCGATAACCGAACTCGTCGGGCGCTGGCTCCACGAGCCGTTCCGCGTTGAGCTTCAGATCAAGTGCGCGCGAAAGTTCCGCCCCGATAAGCTCGCCCTTGAGACGCAGCTGGGCGGAGTATTCGAGATGCTGCCAGTCGCATCCGCCGCATCGCGGCAGAAACGGACACGGCGGCGTGCGGCGCTCGGGACCGGGTTTCAGAATCGTGGAAATTTTCGCGATCGCGTAGTCGCGCCGCTCGGATACCATCGCCACTTCGACCCGATCGCCGGGCGCCGCGTTGGGAACCATCACCGCCTTGCCGTCGAGGCGCCCCACTCCGAACGGTCCGAATGTCATCGCGGTGATTTCGACTTCCGGCATCTGAAGCGGGCACGCGGAGAAGCACTCCCAGCATCGAAGTCTATTGATGCGCACCCACCGACTCCACTCAGACTCTGTGAGTTTTTGAGAGTTTTAAGTTGAGAGGAGTCTTGGACTCGGACGATGGATCGAACGCAGCGTTTGTAAACCAGGTAAAATTGCTGCGAATCTGAATCGGGAGCCAAGATTGTTCCGGCTTATGCGCCAGAGTCTCAATTCCGTAACCGCTTGGGTTGCTGGAGCACCTTGGCTGAACCGGAAGCGCCTGCTGGTTTATCCGAAAATTTTCCTCCTGGGTTATGTTTTGACCTTCACCGGATGGGTGATGACATACGGGATGGTAAGCCGCCAGGGGAAACCCATCGGCGTTGACTTCGCGTGCTTCTGGGCGGCTTCCGCAATGGCGCTTAGAGGAGAACCGTCCGCAGTCTATGACCTCAAGCGGCACCAGGCCTTGGAAGAAGAAACGGTTGGGCAGCCGATCTTCGTGAACCCATGGTTTTACCCGCCAACGTTCCTCGTAATTGTTCTGCCAGTGGCACTTCTGGCCTATTTGTGGGCGCTTGGTATATGGACGGTGTTTACGTTTGCCGGTTATTCACTGGTGCTTCGGAAAATCATTCCGCGCACAGAGACGTTTTGGCCAGCACTCGCTTTCCCCGGCGCCTTCGCCAACCTCGTAAACGGACAAAACGGATTACTTACATTTTCCCTGCTTGGCGGCGCGCTGCTATCGCTCGAAAGCAGACCGCTGTTGGCCGGTGCGCTTTTTGGCCTTTTGACCTACAAGCCGCAGATGGTGGTGCTGGTGCCACTCGTGTTGGTTGTTACCGGGAGGTGGCGGGCTTTTTTCGCTGCCGTACTTACGGCAATCGCCTTTGCCGGGATTTCACTTGTGATGTTCGGCGCCGAAACCTGGCGGGCGTTTTTCAACACGCTCGGATTTATTCAGCACGTGATTCTCGAAAGCGGCGGGGTGCGATTTTATACAATGCAAAGCGTATTTGCGGGGGTGCGATTGCTGGGAGGAGGGATCGCAGCCGCGTATCTTTCGCAAATCGTGGCGGCCGCCATTGCCGCCGCGATAGTAATGTGGATCTGGCGGCAAAACATTCAGTTCGAGCTTAAGGCCTCAGCTCTAGCAACCGGGATGGTGCTAGTATCCCCGCATATTCTCTATTACGACCTCGTGGTGCTCGCTCTTCCCATTGCATGGCTGGCCCTTGAGGGTCGGTGCTCAGGATTTCTTCCGTTTGAAAAATCGCTTTTGGTTGTTGCGTGGGTACTTCCGCTCCTATGCGAACCCGTCGCACGGTTTGCATTCGTCCCGCTTACGCCATTGGTGTGTGTTCTGTTGCTGGCGTTCATCATTCGCCATGCGAGAGTGGCGGCGGTGGTTCGGACCGCAGAATGACGTCGGCGGGCAAGCCAGTAAACCGCCCCATATGCGGCGAGCAAAGCGAAGAAACTCCCTTCGGCCATCGATGCCAACGGCAACGGCACGCCCATCCGCCACATCGGAAGGGCCGCCTTAACAGCGCATAAAGGCCCCGCCGCCGCTTGCGCGACAGCATCCGCAGCTCGCTGCCCGGCGACCGCGGAGCGCCGCCTCGCGCGCTCGGCGGCGCGGCCGCGATACTCAGTAGCCCATCGGAGCGCCGAGGTTTTATAATCTTATCAGCCGGGGCGCGGAACTCCGGCAGCCGGCCCGCGAATGCGCCGGACAAACTTGCACGGCCAGGTGTGGCATTGGCGATAGAATCCGATCTCGGCGGACTGATCGATTCCTCTCTACCTCGCGACGACGCGAGCCGGCTCCGGGTCTTCGCGGAGAAGCTCTTCGCGCGCGAGCCGTCCGAGCTCCGCGAGAACGTCACCGCTGCCGCGCGACTCGCCATGGTCCGCGCCGCTTTCGAATTCTTCTCGGAGCGCGTCGAGCTGATCGCGGTGCGGGTCGAAGCCTCGGCCGACGGAATCGTCACGGTCGAAACCGTGATGGCGGACTGCCCTTTCATCATCGACAGCCTGCACGAATATTTCCGCCATGAGGGCGCGCTCGTTCGCACCATGCTTCATCCGGTCTATCGCGTGACACGCGACTCGGCGGGACAACTCAAGTCTTTCGAGCAGGGACTCGCCGCCGAGCGCGGCGAGTCGTTCGTGCACGCGGAAGTCGAGATGCCGGCGACCGAGGAGCGCGCGCGCGAAATCGCCAAAGAAGTTTCCTCGGTGCTGCGCGAGGTCCGCCAGGCGACCGGCGACTTCAGCGCGATGACTTCGCGCGCGCTGCAGATTTGCGAGGAGACCGCCGCGACGCGCGAGCTGGTCGAGGTCCGCGAGTTCCTGCGCTGGCTGGTGCATGGCGGCTTCGTGTTCCTCGGCTATCGCCGCTACCTGGTGGGCGGCAGCGATAGCGCGCGCAAGTTCACCGTCGAGGCGGGATCGGAACTCGGCATCATGCGCGATCGCGACGAGTCGCGCTTTCGCAGCGCAGGCTCGCTGGACGATATCGCACCGGCGCGGCGCAAGCTGTTCTTCGAAGGACCGCCGCTGGTTATCGCCAAGACCCGCGCCGAGTCACACGTACATCGCCGCGCCCTGATGGACAGCGTCACGCTTCGTCGCACCGGCTCCAGCGGTCGCGTCGAAAGCTTCGACCATTTCGTCGGGCTGTTCACCTCCAAGGCCTACGTCGAAGAGGCGCAGCACATCCCGGTGCTGCGCGCGAAGCTGCGCGGAGTGCTGGAAACCGAGGGCGCGGTACGGGACTCGCATGATTACAAACAGATCGTCGCGGCCTTCAACAGTTTTCCCAAGGACGAGTTGTTTCGTGCGTCGGTCGCGGAGCTGCGCGAGCAGTTGCGCGTCGTCCTCGACGTCAAGAGCGAGGCCGAGGTCCGCCTGAGCTTCGTCAGCGACCAGCATCGCAACAACGTGATCGCGTTGGTGGTGATGCCGCGCGAAGCGTTCTCGGCCGACGTGCGGATGAAAATTCAGGAGTTGCTCGCGCGCCGCCTGGCCGGCTCGCTGGTCTACTACTACCTCGCGATCGGCGAGGGCTATACCGCGCGCCTGCATTTCTGTTTCCAGGCCGACGCGCCGCGGCTCGCGCTGGTGCGCGAGCTCGAGACCGAGACCGCGCGGATTGCTCGTCGCTGGGAAGATAGGCTGCTCGAGGCCGCCGTGGCGAAGTTGGGCGCCGCGCGCGGACGCGCGCTCGCCGCGCGCTGGATGTCCGCGTTCAGCGCCGACTATCGGGCCACCGTCGCGATCCCGCGCACGCTCGCCGATATCGAACGGGTCGAGGCGATCCTGGCCGGCGGCGGCGCATTCTCGGTCGAGTCCCAGCCCGCCGGCGCCGGCGAAGACGGCGCCAGCGAGCTCCGCATCATCGGCCTCGGCGAGCCGCCGATGCTCTCCGACCTGATGCCAACCTTGCAGAACTTCGGCATCGCCGTGCTCAGCGAGAGCGCGCACGAGTTCATGCCCGAATTCGAGGGCAAGGCGACGCGCGCCTATGCGCAAGCGTTCTCGGTGCTCGGTCCCGGGCGCAAGCCGTTTGCGAAGATGCCCGGCACAGCGGTTGTCGCCGACGCGATCGTGGCGGTGCGCGCGGGCCTCGCCGCGGACGATCAATTGAACTCGCTGGTGCTTGCGACCGGCCTTAACTGGCGCGAAGTCGCTCTCCTGCGCGCGTATCTCGCGGCCGCGTTCCAGATGCGCCTGGTGCCCGCGCGTCCGGCGCTGACGCGCGTCATGCTGCAATATCCGGAACTGGCGCGGACCCTGTTCGATCTGTTCGCGGTCCGTTTCGATCCCGACAGCAGCGCGCCACGGCCAGCCGCGGCCCCAGCCGTGTCCGATGAGAGGTTCACCGCGTTGCGCGACACCTATCTCGCCAAGCTCTCCGCCATCGACAATATCGCCGACGATCGGGCCGCGCGCGCGCTGCTCTCGATGCTCGAGGCGACCGTGCGCACCAATTACTACCAGAAGACGCCGTCACCCGACCCCTACCTCGCTCTCAAGTTTGAAAGTGGAAAAATCGCTGGACTACCCGACACGCCGCCGCTTTACGAAATTCACGTGAACAGTCCGCGGATGGAAGGATGCCATCTGCGTGCCGGCAAAATCGCGCGCGGCGGAATCCGCTTCAGCGATCGCCCCGATGATTACCGCACCGAAATCCTGGAACTGATGAAAACCCAGACGGTCAAGAACGCGATCATCGTTCCGATCGGCTCCAAGGGCGGCTTCGTCGTCAAGCCGCGCCCCGGCCAACCGCCCGACGCGAACGACGGCGTCGATGCGTACCGCACCCTGATCATCGCGATGCTCGATCTGACCGACAACGTCGTGGCATCCAAAATCGTGCATCCTGAGCGCGTCAAGGTGCTCGACACGGACGGGCCCTACCTGGTGGTCGCGGCGGACAAGGGCACCGCCACGTTCTCCGACCTTGCGAACTCTCTCGCCATCGAGCGCGGCTTCTGGCTCGGCGACGCATTCGCCTCGGGCGGCGAGCACGGTTACGACCACAAAAAAATGGGCATCACCGCGCGCGGCGCGTGGGAGTCGGCGCGCCGTCATCTTCGCGAGATGGGGCTCGACCCCGACCGCGGCGTGCCGATCACGATGGTTGGAATCGGCGACATGTCGGGCGACGTGTTCGGCAACGGACTGCTGCAGTCGCGCAACGTGAAACTGGTCGCCGCCTTCGACCATCGCCACATCTTTCTCGACCCCGACCCCGATCCCGCCGCCAGCTTCGTCGAGCGCAAGCGGCTCTACGAGCTGCCACACTCGCAGTGGTCCGATTACGACGCAAAACTGCTGAGCCCGGGCGGCGGTATTTTCCGGCGCGGCCAAAAACGGATCGAGCTCAGCGATGCAGCGCGCAAGGCGCTCGGATCCGACGCCGAGGCGCTCGACGGCGAGAGTCTCGTCCATGCCATTCTCCGCGCGCCCGTCGACATGTTGTACAACGGCGGAATCGGCACCTACGTCCGCGTCAGCGACGAGACCGACGCGGAAGTCGGCGACCATGCCAACGACGCGTGCCGAATCACGGCGCAGGAGCTGCGCGCCAAGGTCGTGGTCGAAGGCGGCAACCTGGGCTTCACGCAGCGGGCGCGAATCGAATACGCACTTAACGGCGGCCGCATCAACACCGACGCGATCGACAACTCGGCCGGCGTCGACACTTCCGATCACGAAGTGAATCTCAAAATTCTGCTCGCGCCGCCGGTCGCGCGCGGCACTTTGAGTTTCGAGGAGCGCAATCGAGCGCTGGCCAAGTGCGGCGACGAAGTTGCGGAGCGGGTGCTGCGCGACAATCGCGACCAGGTGCTGATGCTGAGCCTCGAGCAGGTGCGCTCGCGTACCCAGACCAGCGGCTTCCGCGATCATCTCCAGGCGATCGAGGAGCGCGGGCTGCTGCGCCGCCATGAGGAAGCGCTGCCCACGCGCGAGGCGCTCCGCGAACGCCGCGCACGTTTCCCCGGCCTCACCCGCCCCGAGCTCGCGGTGCTCACCGCGTATACGAAAATCGATCTCGGGATGCGGCTGGAGGAATCGGCGCTGATCGAAGAACCCTACCTGGTCGGCCGCTTCCTCGTCCCGTATTTTCCCGCTTCAATCGCGGCGCGCTTCGCAAACGATCTCCCGAGCCATCGACTGCGCCGGGAACTGATCGCGACTACAGCCGTCAACGAGCTGGTCGACCTGATGGGATCGATCTTCGTGTTTTCCGTGGTACGCGACCATGGAGTCGGTTCGCTCGATGCGGTGCGCGCCTGGATCATCGCCGGCGACGTCCTTGCCATCCCCGAAAAAACCGAAGCGCTCAAGCAGCGCGCGGTGACGATGAGCGCGGACGCGGAACTGAGCGCTTTTTTCGCGCTGGAGCGCGCATGCCGATCCGCGACCGTGTGGGCGCTCGAGAATTGTGGCGCCGCAGTGCCGATCGATGCTTCGGTCAGCCGCTTCAAGCCGGCGCTGGATGCGCTCATGGACAACTTCGAGACCATGCTCGCCGCGGGTGAACGCGAGCGTCTCGAAAAGCTTTACCGCGAGCTCCGCGCCGCGGTCGGCGATGGAGAGCTCGCACATGAGCTCGCGCGCATCGCGTTCGCGGAGCATCTGCTCGACGTGCTGAGCCTGAGTTTCGCCTGCGGAATTCCCGCCGCGACGGGCGCCGAGGCTTATTTCGGACTCAGCGTGCATCTCGATTTCGCCTTGATCGAGGCCGCGCTCGATTCAATCGCGAGCGACGATCGGTGGGAACTGCGCGCCGCGCAAGAGCTCGCATCGGAGCTGCGCGCCGCGCGGCTTGCGCTATGCCGCGCGGTGCTAGACGACCAGGGCCGCGATTCGCGCGTGGCGATCGAGCGGCTGCTCGACACCCGCGAGCGCCGCTTTGCCGAAGTCGAGCGGCTGTTTGGAGAGTTGAAAAATTTGCCCGCGCCGAGCCTGCCCGCGCTGCATGTCACCATCCGCGCGTTGTCACGCCTCGCGAATCGAGCAGTCGCGGCAACCCCGCAAAGCTAGGCGGCAAAGTCAGGCGGACACTCCCTTGAGCGGCACCGTCGGTTGCATCGCGACTTCCGCGACACTGGCGTGCGCGCGCGCCGTGGCGGTCAGATCGTCATAGAGACGGACGCCCGCGGCCAGAAAAAAAGCCGCCGTGGCGTAGGTGACACCTACCGCCAGGAGGTCGACCAGGAATACCGTCGCCCATAGAAATCCGGTCAACACTCCGACCGGCCCCAGCAAGACGCTCACTCCAATGAAGATGCCGTACGCCCAGGAATTGTATCCCGACCACACCGCGAGGAAGACTACGATCCGCACCGCGACTTTGAAGAACCGCCCGCGCATCAGGTCGCGGCTGAACAGCAGCGCGGGCCAACTACGCCGATCGTCGAAGACCAGCGCGTACTGCGCGAAGTAGAGAAAGACGTAAGCGCAGAGTCCCGGTATCACCAGCAGGACGAATCCGACCACGGTGGCGAGCACCTGCAACAGCACTATCCAAGCGAACGACAGCGCGAGCGAGCCCGCGCGGCGATAGACCTCGACCGCTTCGCCGGTCAGCGTCGGCGCGCGCGTCCGCGATTGCATCCGGGCCAGCGCGCATAGCACGACCAGGTTCAACGCATAGGTGATGGCGCCAAAGAGGAAATGCAGAATCGTCGTGAACCATGACGGGAACAGTTGGCGGGCAGGCGGGATCGCTCGCTCGGGCGCCATCGGCGTTTGCGCCGGCACCGTGTAACTCACGCTCTGCGTGTTGGGCTCGAAGGTTTCGGCGACGCGGTACTGGAGGTTGAGCGCGTCCGGCAGCAGGCACAGCGAGGCGGCGAGCACCAGCGGCGCGATCACGATCGCGAGCGTCGACCAATTGCCGCGCAGATCGCTGACTGCGTTCGCCAGATAAATGAAGCTGCTTCTGAGGCGTGCCTGTGACACGGCGCAAAGAATCTCTCATCTGGACGGAACCGAGACAAGCCCGCGCGCAGCGCCGACCGCGCTTGGCGGTAGCCTGAGTTTCGGGCTACGGTTCTTGCTATATCAATATGTAGCGCTCGCGCGGCTCGCGGTGGCGCGCCAGGAGCGGAGCGATGGCCGACGACACTCGCAAAGCCGAAATAGAAAATGAAAACAAATTGATCCGGCGCCTGCGCTTCCTGGTCGACCTGACCTTTGCCACCCTCGCGCAGGACAACGACCTGACCCTCGACCAGGCCTGGGAACATGTGACCGCGCTCAAGGGCGCGGCGCTCGCGATGTTCCCGGGTAAGGAAGAGACCTTCGACCTCGTGTACCTGCCGCGATTCTCGCGCCTGTTAGCCGAACGATTCGGCGCGAACTGACGCGGGCGCCGATGACGCCGCGAATCTGATGAAGAGCCTCGGCGGAGTGATCGCCCTGCCCGACGGCTCGACGGTAAAAGGCGTCGTCACTTTCACCGATCGGATAACCGCGCTCGAAGCCTCCGCGACCGCGGGCGACGACTACATCCTGCCCGGCTTAATCGATTTACAGGTAAATGGATCGCACGGAATCGACGTGATGCGCGCGTCGGCAACGGAGCTCGCGGCGCTCGCGCTGCATCTCGCGCGCGAAGGCACCACCGCGTTTCTCCCGACGGCGGTGACCGCGCCGATGGAACGAATCGAGCGCGCCTACGCGGCGATCGCGGAGGCGCGCGATAATGACGCGGCGCCCGGCGCCGCAGCGATTCTGGGCATGCATCTCGAAGGGCCGTTCATCTCGCCACTCCGCCTGGGGGCGCATCCGCCGCTCAACCTCGAACCGCGCGGCGAGCCGCTCGAACGCGTGCTCGCGATGCGCGCGTTGAGAATCGTGACGCTCGCGCCGGAGCTCGCAGGCGCCACCGATGCGATCGCGAAGCTGGTAGCTCGCGGCGTCGTCGTGTCGATCGGACATACCAACGCAACCCTCGAGGAGGCGCGCGCGGGAATCGATGCCGGCGCGCGTATGTTCACGCATCTGTTCAACGCGATGCGCCCGCTGGGGCATCGCGATCCCGGCGTCATCGCTGCCGCGCTCGCGCCGTCGCCCGCGCTCGCGGCGGTGATCCCCGACGGCGTACACGTGCATCCGGAGGTGCTCGCGATCGCATATCGATCGCGCGGCCCGCACGGGATGATCCTGACCACCGACAAGGTCGCGCTCGCGGCGACCGTCGCCGGCACCGCCGACACCGTCGGCCGCGCCCGCGCGCGTGTCGAGCGCGGCGCTGCCCGGCTTGCCGACGGCACCCTCGCCGGGAGTGTTATTTCGATGCTGGACGGGGTGCGGCTGATGGGTGACCAGGTTGACAGGATCGGCGTCGGTATCGGCGCGATGGCTCTGATGGCCGCCACGAACCCCGCGCGCCTGATCGGCGCGAATGACCGCGGACGGATCGAGGTTGGCGCCCGCGCCGATTTGATCGTGCTTGACCGCAGGCTAAAGTTGAAAACGGTGCTGATAGCGGGTCGCGAACTTCAGTGAACGCCGCTCAGCCAGCCTGGACCGCGCAAAACACTTCATGACACCCGGAGCCATGCGATGCCGCTGAACAAGGACTGCGTCGGCCGAGAATATCCGCCCGTCACCACCCAGGTCACGCTCGCCGCGATTCAGAACTACGCGCGCGCGTACAACGACGACAACCCCGCGTACTTCGACCCGAGCCGGCCCGGCGGCATCATCGCGCCGCCGCTGTTCGGCGTGGTGGTGACATGGGAATCGGTGATGAAAGCGATCGGCGATGCCGAGCTGCATGCCGACCTGCTGCGCCTGGTTCACGGCGAGCAGGACATGGAGTTTATCGCGCCGATCAAACCCGGCGACCTGATTTCATCGAGCGCGAAAATTCTTTCGATCGAAACCAAGGCCACCGGCGAGACCATGACGGTCGAGCTCGGCGCGTCTCGCGAGGGCGCGCCGGTGCAGAAAATCCTGTTCGGCGTTTTTATCCGCGGCGGTGGAAACCGCGCGGGCGTAGCCGCTGAGCGCGCGCAAGCCGAGCAGCCCGAGCGCGGCCTGCCGATGCTGTCGGTCGCGCAGACTATCGACAAGGATCAGACCTATCGCTACGCCGCGGCGTCGGGCGACCGCAATCCAATTCACGTCGACGAGAACGTGGCGAAGATGGCGGGCCTCGGCGGAATAATCGTCCACGGGCTCTGCACGATGGCGTTCACCTCGAAGGTCGCGATCGACGGCCCGTGCGGCGGCGATCCGGCGCGGCTCAAGCGCCTGCGCGTGCGCTTCTCGCGTCCGGTGCTGCCCGGCCAGACGATCACGACGCGGATGTGGCCCGAGGGCGAGCGCGACGGCCGCCGGGTCTTTGCCTTCGAGACCTACAATCCCGACGGCCAGGCCGTGATTCGCGGCGGCATCGCCGAGGTCGCCGCCTGAAATCGCACGCGCCGCGGGCCGGCTCCGACGCGAAGCTGCCGCTGACAAAAAATCTGATACGCCAGGGCGACCATAAATTCGCCGCTGCGCAAATGAGATCCGCTCCGTGACGACCATAACCATCGGCCTCTCGCTTTCGTTGAGCGGCGAATACGCGCCGATGGGTCTCCAGGCGCACGCCGCGATTCGCCTGTTCGCCGCGGACATGAACGCCGCCGGAGGAATTTTCGTCGGCGGCGCCGCGCACCAGGTCGCATTGGAACTTCACGACGACGCGAGCGACCCGGCGCGATGCGCGAGCATCTACCGCGCGCTCTGCGCGGAGCATCGCGCGGATATTCTGTTCGGGCCGTATTCGAGCCGGCTGGTGGGCGTCGCCGCGCCGATTGCCGAGGAAGCGAAGCGAGTGCTGGTGAATCACGGTGGCGCCGCCGACGATCTGTACGAGCGCAAGTATCGGATGCTGGTCGGCGTGCTGAGCCCGGCGAGCGAATACCTGACCGGCTTCGTGAAGCTGCTCGCGACGCTCAAGTTCTGGCGCAAGCGACTTGCGATCGTGGCGCCGCAATCGCCGTTCGCCCGTGCGGTCGCCGGCGGCGTGGAGCGCGCGTGCGCGGAACGCCGCATCCGCCGGCGTGGCGTGAAGATTCGGGTCAAGTACAACGCCGATTTCGATCCGGCCACCTCGCCTGCGACGCTTTTCCCGGCGCTCAAGAGAAATCGCGTCAACGCGCTGCTGAGCGCCGGCAGCTACGCGCACGACGTCACGGTGATGCGCGCGGTGACCGCGTCCGCGCTCAATATTCCGGTGCTCGCCTGCGTCGCGGCGGGCGTCGAGAGCTTTCGCGCCGACCTCGGCGAGCATGCGGAAGGAATCGTCGGCGCGAGCCAGTGGGAAGAGCATGCGGCAATCGAGCCCGAGCTGGGCCCGACGCCGTCCGAGTTTGCGCGCCGGATGCGCGCGGCGGGCGCGGGCGAGAACAGCGATTATGTCGCGGCGCAGGCGTACGCCGCCGGCCTGCTCGCCGCCGCTGCGCTCGTGAATGCGGATGCGCTCGACCAGGAGCGGATGCGGAGCGCGTTTTCCGACTTGCGCGTCTCGACGCTGTACGGAGATTTTTCGATCGACCGCGTGACCGGCCGGCAGGTGGGACATCGGATGCTGCTGGTGCAATGGCATCAGGGGCGCAAGGTGGTAATCGAGCCCGAGCCGCGCGACGACGCCGCCACGCTGGAATTTCCCTCCGGATGGCGGCTGATACTGGCGGGTTTGGAAATGATCAAAATGAATCGAGGCCCGGAGACGATCGAGTCAGACACAATCGACTCAGACAGGATCGAATCAGACGAAATCGCGGAGGCCGAAATCAGCGGAGACAGAATCGGATCTGAGGGCGCGGACAAGCCAGGACATGGCTCGCAAGGACCGCAGGAACGCCGGCGCCGCCGCCGACGCGATCACGATGAGCGCGATAAGGATTGAGCTTAAGAGCCGGCGCCCGCTGGCGATTGGCCTGATGTCTGGGACGTCGCACGACGGCGTGAGCGCGGCGGTGGTCGAGCTTGATGAACGCGCGCGGCCGCCGGCCGTCGTGCGCGCGTTTCGCACCTTCGCGTATCCGGCGAAATTTCGCGCGCGGCTGCTCGAGGCGTCGGCAGGAAAACCGCTCGGCACCGGTGCGATCTCGGCGCTTCACTTCGAGCTGGGACGCGAGCTCGCACGCGCAGCGCTCCGAATCGCGCGCGAGGCGCGCGTGCCGATGCGCAAAATCGCATTCATCGGATCGCACGGCCACACCATGTTTCATCTGCCGCCGCGGACTGCGCGGCGCGGCGAAACCGCTTCGACCCTGCAGCTCGGCGAGCCGGCGGTGATCGCTGCGCTGACCGGAGTTCCGGTGGTGGCGGATTTCCGCCCGATGGATATCGCGCTCGGCGGTGAAGGGGCGCCGCTCGCGCCGCTGGCGCATCTCTGGCTGTTCGCGCATCCGCGCCTCGGGCGCGTGGTCCAGAATATCGGCGGGATCGCGAACGCGACTTTTATTCCGGCCGGCGCGGGGATCGGAAATTCTTCCGTCATCGCGTTCGATACCGGCCCCGGAAATGGACTTATCGACGCGCTCGCGGCGCAGCAGAGCGGCGAGCGGATGCGGATGGATCGCGACGGCAGGATGGCGGCGCGCGGACAGGTCAGCGATGCGCTGCTCGCGTCGCTGATGCGCGGTCGATATTTTCGCCGCCGTCCGCCGAAATCCACCGGGCGCGAGGAGTTCGGCCCCGACTACCTGGAGCGGGCCGGGCGCGAGGCGCGCCGCCTGCGGGTCGCGGGCGACGATCTGATCGCGACCATCACGGCGCTCACCGCCCGATCGATCGCGGATGCGTACCGGCGATTCATAGTTCCGCGCGGCAGGGTCGATGAACT
>DATDGX010000238.1:0-3314 GCA_036521875.1 Binataceae bacterium (SeqCode) | reverse complement strand
GCAAATTCTCTGTTTCTTAAACTGACCGCGTCAGTCCGCCGTCGATTCTGATTAGCGAGCCCGTCACGTATGCCGCCAGCGGACTCGCGAGGAACGCCGCGACCGCGCCGAATTCCTCCGCAGTGCCGAGGCGCCCAACTGGAATTCCGCGCGCCGTCCGCTGTAGAGCTTCTTCCACTGAAATATGCTCGCGCTCCGCATGAGCGCGTTGGAGATTCACGGAGCGGTCGGTAGCGATCACGCCGGGCAGCAGGGTATTGACCGTTATCCCGTCGCGCCCGACTTCGCCGGCCAGCGTCTTGGCCCAGCCGACTATCGCGCTCCGCAGCGTGTTGGAAATCCCGATCGTCGGAATCGGCTCGACGACGCTGTACGACGCGACGTTGAGAATCCGCCCCCATTTGCGCGTGCGCATGTCGGGGATCACCAGGTCGGTTATCCGGAACAGCGCCAGCACCATCGCATGGAACTGTGCCTCCCAGACCTCGGGACCCACGCCGACGACGCCCGACGGTGGCGGACCGCCCGAATTGTTGACCAGGATATCGATCGCTCCGAGTTCGCGGCGCGCCGCGACGACCGCGGTCTCGACGCTCGGCCAGTTCCCGAGGTCCGCGGCGAGGCCGAGCGCGCGGCCTCCGCCCGTCTTTATCTCCGCCACCGCGGCATCGAGCGGCGCCTGGGTGCGCGCGACCATCGCCACCGCGACGCCCTCGGCCGCGAGGGCATTAGCTATTCCGCGGCCAATACCCTTGCTACCGCCGAAGACCAGCGCGGTTTTTCCCGTGAGCTGAAGATCCATTAGCCACTACCTGCTCGGCGATGGTTTGGTGTCGAATCCACCGGCCTCGAACTGATGCCCATAAACGTCTTCGACGTAGTATTCCGACTGATAGGTAGCGGCGCGCGCTCCCCAGCCGTACTCCCAGATCCATCCCGAAGGATTGCGGAAGTAGAATGAGTACATGTGATCGTTCGAATGCTTGCCCGGCGTGATCGTGACCGGAATTTTGTTTTTGCGGACCAGGTCGTAGGTCAGGCCGACGTCATCGAGGTTGTCGACTTCGATCATCAGGTGATTGATCCGGCGCTCCGGGTTTGGGATTCCAAACGCCACCGTATGGTCGCGGTCGTTGCAATGCATAAAGGTTATGTCCAGCGGAGTCTTGCCCATCGCAATCCGGTACTCGACTCCGCCCCGCATTCCCAAGAGGCTGTAAAACCGAAACGCTGCCGGAACGTCGCGCTCGCGCAGGATGCAATGGCCCAGGCCGCCGGTCCCGGTTTTGAACCGCCCGTGCATCCCGCGCCCCGGATGAAAGGGCTTGCTGAAATGAACTTCCGGACCGTGAAAAATTTCGATCGGGGTTCCGTCCGGGTCGTTGAGTTTGAGCACTTCGAGCACCCGGCGCTCCCGCGCCTCTTCCGCTGAGCCCACCCGAAACTTGAGTCCGGCTTCCGAAAGCTGACGCTGCATCTCGGAGAATTCTTCGGCGCCCGCGACCCTGAAACCAAGGTAGGCCAGGTCATCGGTGCCGTCGGCATGCATCACGATCCGATGATGCCAGTAGTCCATGCGCAAGTAGCTACAATCGCGGTCGGCCTCGTCCACCACCTGCATGCCGACGATACCGGTGGCGAAGTGTTTCCACTCGTCGAGATCCTTCACGCCGATTCCCATATAGCCTAGCTCTGTTACCTGGGCCATCGCTTCCTCCGTATACTCAGTTGCGAGTAATATACTCATTCTGTCATATACTCATTCTATAGTTCCGCTAGTCACTTGCTCGGATAGACCTTGATCGGCACCGGTTGCAATACGGAGTTGTGGGTTTTGGAAACTCTGTCACCTGGTCGAGCTCTACGACGGTGGCCGATGAGTATAGGCCCGTCGTGCAGGAAGAGTCGTCATATTTGCCATCGGCATTCACGATAACGTAATCACCCTGATTGGCGACTACCGAACACTTGCACGCGGCCTGCGACGGATTGTCTTTGTCGATCGCGCAGGGCGCATCCAGGCACCACGCCCAGGGCCGGCTGTTGGAGCAGCGCGCGTAGCTGCTGATCGGATGGTAGCGAGATCTCAGGAGTTGGCCTTTGCTGGTCTTTTCCTCGCAAGCCTTCAGTCCCGCGGAATAGTCAATCATGACATTGCATCTGCAAGACACAAAGCTCTTCTTCCGCGGTATGGGTCTGCATGCGGCTGTAGTGCAGAGAGCATAGGTACTCTTGCAGACGACAAAGTCCGGGCTACCGGCGATCGCTGTCGCCGGTCCGATTGCGATCAGGAGAAAAACCAGCATCGCCTTCTTCATCGTTAAACCCCCCTTGTCCGACAATCAAAGCACTACCTCGATGAAATTCGGGCCTGCGGTCTGGAGCGCGCGCTCGAGATGCTTCACCAACTCGTCGGCGGTCTCGACGCGCACCGCGGGCACGCCCAGCCCGCGCGCGACTTCCGCCCATCCGATTTCCGGCGGCGTGAGGTTGGTCAGCAGGCGAGCGTTGGGCCCCAGCTCGGTATTACCCGCGCGCGCCGCCTCCATCTGCAGGATCCTGTACGCGCGATTCGAGCACAGGAGCGTGGTCACGTTGAGCGCCTCGCGCGCCTCGGTCCACAGCGCCTGCACCGTGTACATCCCGCTGCCATCGGCCTGAAATGAAATCACTCGTCGCTCGGGACACGCCACTGCTGCGCCGACCGCGGTCGGCAGCCCCTGTCCGATAGCGCCGCCCGTGAGCGCGAGGCAGGTATGCGGCCGCGCGCCCGCGGCCATCGCGCCGTAGGGACCTCCGGAGGTCGCGCTTTCATCGACGATGATCGCATTGTCCGGCTGCAAAGCCGCAAGGGCCGCGCCGAGGTTGGCCGGATTCAGTTTCCCCCCGGTCGGTAGGCTCGGGCGTTCGGCCTTGGGCGGCGCGATCGTTTTGGGCGCTCCGAGCGCGCCCGCAAGATCTTCCAGCGCTCCCGTCACGTCTTCTTCCGGCTTCGCCAGCATCTCGACCGTGCATCCTTCCGGCACCAGCCGGCTGGGCAGCCCCGGATAACCAAAGAACGCGACCGGCAGCTTCGCGCCCGCAAGAACGATCGTATGCGACCCTGCCAGCGCCTCGAGTGCTTGCTCGGGGAAATACGGCAGCCGCGCGGGTGACGGAATTCCCGCGCCGCGTTCGATTCGCGCCGCAAACGTCTCCGTCATCAGGCGGCATCCCGAGGCCGCCGCGATTCGCGCCGCGGCATTGAGGCCAGGCACTCCTAGCGCATGTCCACCAAGCAGAATCGTGACCGGCTTATTTCCGCGCAGCACCCC
>DATDGX010000237.1:0-8882 GCA_036521875.1 Binataceae bacterium (SeqCode) | reverse complement strand
AGTCGCCAAAGGTGGTCTGGCGCATCCGCTCTTGCGCGAGACGCTCGAGGTCCAGCTCGGAGGCGACCAGCTGCGGCTGATCGTAGAAGCGGCGCGATTCGGCTAGCAGGTTCCCGTTTTCATAAATGATGGCGTGGCCGTCCCACGCGAGATCGGTCGTCGATTCGCCGGCGCCGGCGGCCGAATAGAGATACGCGGCGAGGCATCGCGCCGACTGGCTCGCGACGAGCTGATGGCGGAAGTCGGCCTTGCCGATCGTGATGTTCGACGCCGACAAGTTCAGCAGAATCGTCGCGCCCGCCAGCGCCGCGTACGACGAAGGCGGAATCGGCACCCACAGGTCCTCGCAAATCTCGACGTGAAACGTCGCGAGCGGCTGGTCCTCGATCTGAAACAGTAGCCGGTTGCCGAACGGGATCGCGCGCTGGCCGAGGAGATCGATTTCAGTGCGAATCGCGGTGTCAGCCGGCGTGAATTGCCGCGCTTCGTAGAACTCGCGGTAGTTGGGTAGATAGGTCTTCGGCACCACGCCGAGAATTCGCCCGCGCGAGACGACTGCGGCGCAGTTGTAGAGCAGATAGTCGGCCTGGAGCGGAAGCCCGACCACCGCGACGGTGGCAAGCGAGCGCGATGTCTCGACCACCTGCGCGAGCGCGTCGCGGGCCGCATCGAGCACCGCGCGTTGATGGAAAAGGTCTTCGCACGAATACGCGGAGAGGCCGAGCTCCGGAAACAACACCACCGCAGCTTTGCGCTCCGCCGCCTCGCGCATCAGGGCAACGGTCGCGTCGCCGTTGAACTTCGGGTCGGCGACGCGGACCGCAGGAACGCCCACCGCCACGCGCACGAAGTCGTGGTTGTTGAAATTGTAGAAGTTTTCGCCGGTCTTCAACTGGCCTCTTTTTCCCGCTCTCTTATACTCACCCGGCTGGCTCAAGCCGCCGAAACCCTTGCCAGCGAGTGACGCACAGCCTTGCAGCCACCCGTATCAGGAGGATGAAAACGGTTCAAATCGCTCCTGGCCATGATGGTACGCGGGATGAACAAGGAAATCATCCGGGCTCCGGTTCGTCTCGTATTATGATGTGGAATGCGGGGACTGATGAGAACTTATGGGATCTGGCGAATATAGTCGCGAGCGTAGGCGAGCCAGCGAGCATCGGTCGCGAGGCTGGCTCGCGTTCGCGATCACTATAGTGATATTGGCGCTCCTTGCGGGATGCTTCGCGCCAGCCCCGAAACCTCCACCTCCCGCGCCAAATCCCCCCGAGGACCCGGAGCCAGTCGAATATCAAAATCGGGACTTGGGCGGCGAGCACGTCTCGTTCATTACTTCCGACGGAGTCCTTCTGCGCGGTCATCTTTACGGCAGCGGTTCGACCGGCGTCATCCTCGCGCACATGTACCCCGCCGATCAGGCCGACTGGACCGACTTCGCCCAGGTGCTCGCGGCGCATGGCTACCAGGCGCTCACCTTCGACTTCCGCGGATTCACCGAATCGGAGGGTCAATCGGGAACCGAGTTTGCCGATCGCGATCTGCTCGCCGCATACCTGTTCATGCGTCCCCGCGTCTCGCACATCTTCATCGCCGGCGCGAGCCTTGGATCCGAAGCCGGCATCCTGGTCGCGACGCGTGAGCCGGTCGCGGGTCTCATCTGCATCTCGACGCCGCTCAGCTTCGGCGGCCTCGACGTGGAGCATGCGGTCGCTCACGTTCACGCGCCGATACTGTTCGTGACCTCCGCCGACGACCCGCTGGTCTCGGGGCAATCCGAGATCCTGTTCCGATCCGCGGAGCGCCCCAAGGCGCTCCAGGTCTTCTCCGGCCGGGCGCACGGCACCGCAATCCTGTTTGGCCCGCACTCGAACGAGTTGCAGAGCCTGATGCTGCGGTTCCTCGACGACCATCGCCCGGCGAGCTGACCGCGCGGGAAACGCATCCGCGTAGCACGCCCACGTTCCGCACCAGGCTCTTGCCTTCCCCGCACGGGCCTAGGAAAAGCATGCAGATGACCGGACAAGACATTGGCGAGTGGCGGCTGGGCTGATGGAGAACGGAGCGCTGGCGCTGCTGCGCCGCCGCGACTTCCGGCGGCTCTACCTCGCGGTCGCGGTCAGCGAGCTCGGAGACGCGTTTCATTACATCGCGCTGATGTGGATTGCGCTGGTCAAGGGCGGACCGATCGGAGTGATGATCGTGCGGCTTGCGGACAGCATTCCCGCGCTGGTGTTCGGCTTCCACGGCGGCATCGCGGCGGATCGCTGGAACCGCAAACGGATCATGGTGACCGCGGACCTTGCGCGCGGCGCGATCCTGATTCCGGTTGCGGTGGCCGGTCTCTCCGGTCGGCTGCCGCTGTGGGGCCTTGCGCTCGCAGCGTTCCTGCTCGAGACCGCGACCTCGTACTTTGCGCCCGCGTACAGCGCCTTGATGCCGGCGCTGGTCGATCGGAACAACGTCCAGGAAGCGAACGGACTCCTCGGGGCGACTACCAATGCGCTGTCGATTGGCGGCTGGGCGGCCGCCGCGGGGATGCTGGCGCTAATGCCTCTTAGTGCGTTCTTCGTATTGAACGCGGTTTCCTTTTTCGTCTCTGCCGTTTTCATCGGAAGTATTCACCAACCCGGCACCGTCCTTGCCGCCAACGCGGAGCGTCCGCAACTCCGGGAAACACTCAACGCGTTGAAGCTCGCGCCGGAACTGGGCCTCACCGTGATTGTCGTGGGACTCGCGTTGACAATTTCCGCAGGAACCTGGATTGCCGGCGTGCCCGAGCTGGTGCGCAGCGTGTTGCATCGAGGAGCCGGCGGCTACTCGATGGTTATGGTCGGCTATGCGGTAGGCTCGATGGCGGTCGGCGCGGCGCTCGCGCGCTTTCCAATAAAAAACAAGGCGCGGGTGAGCATGCTGGCCTGGACGTTGTACTTCTTCGCGTACGGGCTGTTCGCATTCAGCACCTCGCTCACCGTCGCGATCGCCGCATCGATTCTCGCGGCGGCCGGCCAGACCGGAGCGGCGATCCTGTTGACCTCGGCGGCACAGGAGCAAATCGCGGACGACGTGCTGGGGCGCGTGATGGGCGTGATCTCGCTGGTCTATCGAGGCGCACACGCGACCGGCTTGTTGCTCATATCGCCGCTGTTCGCAATCTTCGCGCCCGCGACGATGTTCGCCGGCGCAGCCGTCGCGATCCCGCTGATCGGACTCAGCGGCGCGACGCTCGCGTACTTCAATGAGAGGCGCCGGCGGTTGGAGACCGCTGCAGGATCACCCGCCGGTTAACGCGCAGATAATCTGCACTTCATCGTCGTTGCCGAGGACGCCGGCCAGGTCGTGTACCTCGTCGCGATTCACGAAGATGCGGATGTGGCGCCGGATGCGATCCTGCTCATCGATTATTCGAAACCGCATTCCCGGCCACGCCGTATCAAGATTCTCGAGCAGCGCGGCGAGCGTCGCGCCCTGCCCTTCGATCTCGCGCGCGCCGCGCGTGTAGGATCGGAGCGGGCTCGGCACCAGCACGCGCATCGTCAGGGCGTCGCGGCGACCACCGAGTAGATCTCCGGCAGATGCGCCGCGATCTGCCGCCAGCTCGCGCCCTCGTTCGCACTCATCCAGATCTCTCCGCTGGTGGTGCCGAAGTAGAGGCCCACCGAATCGCATTCGTCGGCGCTGAAGCCCTGGCGCTTGACCGTGAACCACGCCTGCTCGCGCGGCAGGCCACGGTCTTGCCGGCTCCAGGAGCGGCCGGCATCATGCGCGACGTAAGCTGCCGGTCTCCCGCCAGGACTGGTGCGCGGCCACACCGAGGTCCCGTCCATCGGGAACACCCACGCGGTGTCCGGGTCGCGCGGATGAAGCACAATAGGAAATCCGATGTCGCCGATTGCCTCCGGCATGTTGCGCCCCACTCGCTCCCATTCCTCACCCGGGCGATCGAGCCGGTAGATACCGCAGTGATTCTGCTGGTAGAGCCGGTCGGGACGCAGCGGATGGAGGCGCAAGGTGTGAGTGTCCTGGCCGTACTCGGGATACGGCTCGGGCAAGAAATTCGCCTCGACGTTTTTATTGATCGGGCGCCACGAGCCGCCCTTGTCGAGACTCTCGAAGACACCGCCCTCGGACGGCACGACATATGATTCGCGTCGCGCGGATCGACGATGACCGATTGGAGTATCGCGCCGTCAGGCGTGCCCGCGTCCGGTCGGCACCATTCCAGGTAATTTGGATGATCATTCCAACCCGCGACCGGCTCCCACGTCATCCCAGCGTCGTCGCTGCGAAACAGCCCCGGCGGACAGGTGCCGGCGTACCACGCGGCTGGCTCGCTCGGATGTCCTGGGCTCAGCCAGAAAGTATGTTCGACCGCGAGCGCGCGTTCGCCTTCGGCGGCCTTGCGAAACGCCGGCGGACGCGAGGCCTCAGTCCAGGTGCGGCCCATGTCGATGGTGCGGAAAATCGTGGGGCGGAGGTGACCGGTGCGGGACGCGGCCAGCATGGTGCGGCCGTCGCGCGGGTCGAGCACCACGTGATGGATGATGTGGCCGAGGAAATGCGGCCCGTCGAGGCGCCAGGTGCGGCGCGACGGATCGCCATGATAGATGAACGCGCCCTTGCGAGTGCCGACCAGCAGGACTACTCGTGCGCCGCCAAGACCGCGAATCGAATTGGCCCGAGAACGCCGCGGCGGGCGCCGCCTGATTCTTGATTTGATTCGTCCGCTTCCGCGCTTCATCATGCCCTCATCGGAAAAGCGGCAACGGCAAATGCTAGTTTCGCGACGCGACAAATTCAACCGAAGGTGGAAACGAAATGGGCCTGCGGCGTGGCTCCGTATTCGCGCTAAACTGTGGAACGGAGGCAGGGAGCGCGCGCATGAAAAATGGCCCGCAGAAAGATTCGCGATGCAACCCGCGATGCGGTTGGCGATAAGGCCCTGCTCCACCGCGGTGCTGGTTCTCGCCGGATGGTTCCTGATGCTACCGCCGGAGCGCACTGACTATGCGCATCGCTACGACGCGGACGCTCCGCTAGCCCAATGGTCGAAGTATCCGGTGCAAAACCCGACCGTCTATGACACCCAGGCCGGGTGCGAAAACGATATCAAGGCGCAGAGCGCAACTGTGCTGCAGCTCAACGCGTCGCTGGCGAAGATGTTCGAGGCGGCACGCTGCGTCTCGACCGACGATCCCGCGCTCCCGCAGGCGCGCTTCAACTGAGTTGAAGTGCTTCAATTGAATTTGACGAGCTGAGCCGCAGACCGCATGGCGCTCGAACGATACCGCAGCAAGCGCAGCGCGGAACGAACTCCGGAACCGTTCGGCGGCTGCGGCGCGCCCGGCGCTTCGTCGAGCGCCGGACCGTTCGTGGTGCAGAAGCATGCGGCGCGCCGACTCCATTACGATTTCCGGCTCGAGATGGAAGGCGTGCCGCGCTCGTGGGCGATCCCAAAGGGACCATCGCTCAATCCCGCGGACAAGCATCTCGCGGTGATGGTCGAGGACCATCCGATCGACTACGCCGATTTCGAGGGCAACATTCCCGAGGGTAACTATGGCGCCGGCGCCGTCATCGTGTGGGACCGCGGATGGTACCACGTGATCGATCCGCCCGGCGCTGACGCCGCGGAGTCGGTGCGCAAGGGCAAGCTCGATATCGAGCTCCATGGTTTCAAACTCCACGGCGCGTTCACGCTCGTGCGCACCCGCCGATTACCCGGTCAGAAAACCGACGGAAAGGAAAACTGGCTACTGATCAAAAAGCGCGACGAGTATGTAATCGAGGGCGACGTCGGTGCGCTTCATCCGCGCTCGGTGCTGTCGGGACTGACTATTGAGGAGATACGCGAGTCAGCAGCGCTGAGTCCTCCAATCGTCAAGGAGCTCACTCGTGAAGGCGCGCCGGTGCTCGAGGGCGCGCTCGACAGGAAGCGCTTCCCGCTGAGCCTCGCGAAGACCGCAGAGCGTCCGTTCGACAGCGACAAGTGGCTATTCGAAATCAAGTACGACGGCGTGCGCGCGCTCGCGATCCGCGATGGCCGGAAGGTCCAGCTATATGCGCGCAGCGGCTCCGATATCACCGAAGCGTATCCCGAGATCGTGCTCGCGCTGAACGCGATGCCGTTTGAGCGGTTCGCGATCGACGGCGAGATAGTCGCGCCGGGCGACGACGGCCGCCCGAGCTTCCAGCGCCTGCAGCCGCGGATGCACGTGCGCAACGCAGCGCTCGCGCGACGGCTCAGCGTCTCGATCCCGGTGCGCTATTTCGCTTTCGACCTGCTCGCGTTCGACGCGTTCGATTTGCGCCCGCTCGCAACCGAGGTGCGTAAGCGAATTCTCGCGCGCGTCGCCAAAGGCGAAGGGCCGGTGCAGTACTGCGAGCATACTTTCACGCATGGCAACACGTTTTACGAAGCGGTCGGCGAGAGCGGACTCGAAGGGATGGTCGCCAAGCGGCGTGACGCGCCATATCGCGGCACGCGCACCGGCGACTGGCTCAAGGTCAAATGCCCGCTCACGCGGCGCTTCGTGATTGGCGGGTATACCGACCCCGAAGGGGCGTGCTCGCATTTCGGGGCGCTGCTGTTGGGACTATGGGAGGCGGGCGGCGCGTTGCGATTCGTCGGCAGAGCGGGGACCGGATTCTCCGACGAGAAACTCACCCGGATACATCGCCTGCTGGAGGATCGCGCGCGAGCCGACTCGCCGTTCCGCCCCGCCGGGGCCGGAGAATCTCCACTGCCGCACAAAGTTCATTTCGTGGAGCCCAATCTGGTTTGCGAAGTGCGCTTCGCGGAAGTCACCGACGACGGATGCATCCGGCATCCCGCGTTCCTGAGGATGCTCGCCGATGCGGACCCGCGCGAATGCCGAATCGAGCTGCCGTTCGCTGCTGCGCCAGATGCGGCAGCGGCGCAGAAAGTTACTATTCTCGATGACGCGGCTGCCGAGCCGGCAGTCGTCGTGGCGCGAAACCGCGCTACAGTCGAGAGTCGCGACCATGACGGTCACGACCAAAGCCGCGGCACACTCGTCAAGGTTACTAATGCCGACAAGGTATTCTGGCCGAAGCAGAGGTTCACCAAGGGCGACCTCATCGAGTACTACCGCGCGATCGCGCCCTGGATGCTGCCGTATCTGAAAGATCGGCCGGTGATGATCACGCGCTATCCAGAGGGTATCGAGGGCAATAACTTTTACCAGAAAGACGCGCCGTCGTGGGCGCCGAAATGGATACGTACTGAGAAAATATACTCAGAGGACTCGCAGCGCGAGATTGGCTACTTCGTACTCGACAGCGCGGAAGCGCTCGCCTACATAGCAAACATGGGCACCATCCCGATTCACATCTGGTCGTCGCGGATACCTCATCTGGAGCGGCCCGACTGGCTATTGTTCGATATCGATCCGAAAGGCTCCACTACCGCGAAGGCCGCGGAGGTGGCGCGCGAGACGATGGTGCTGCTGAGGAAGCTTTCGCTGCGGCCGGTCGTGAAGACTTCGGGACAGGCCGGATTTCATGTCGTGGTCGGTCTCAAGGCGATCTACACTTACGAACAAGCGAAGAATTTTTCAGAACTGGCATCGCGGCTGGTGGTGGGCCGGATGCCCGAGCTCGCGACGATCGATCGCAACGTCAACGCGCGCAAGGGCCGCGTCTATATTGACTACCTCCAGCTCGGCCACGGCAAAACGATCGCGGCGACGTTCTCGGCGCGTCCGATCGCGGGCGCGTCGGTCTCCGCGCCGATCGAGTTACGCGATCTGCGATCCGATATCGACGTGACGGAATTTAATATCAAGACGATGCCGCGGCGGATGGCGCGTCTGGGCCGCGATCCCTTCCTGGGCGCGATCAACGATCCGCAACGTCTCGAGGACGCCCTGCCCCGCCTCGAACGCGACCTGAAAGACGCGCGTCTGCTCGGTTAGTCGCTACTTGCGTTTCGCGCCGCGGCCCGACGCCGCCGCGGGTCGCGAGCCGCGCGGCGCAGCCGACTTGCTGCGGCCCACCGACGCAGCCTGCTTCGCCGGCTGCTCGTCGGCCGCCGGCTTCTCGCCCTCGCCCAGGCGGACGCCGCGTCGCTCCAGCGACGCTTTGAGGGCACCGTACAGATCGATGACCTTGGCCCTGTGATGTTCGGGCGCAGCGGCCGCGACGCTCTCGTTGCCCTCGACCTTCTGATGCGCCGCCTCGATCACGCGATCGCGATAGGTGTCTTTGTACTGCTCGGGATCGAACTTGTCGTGAGTGAGATCACTGATGAGGCGCTTGGCGAGCGTGAGTTCCTGCGGCCCCACCTCGGCCGCCTGTCCATGATCGATTTCCTTGTCGCTGACCACTTCGTCGGCATAGTACATCGTGTGGAGCATCAAGCCTTTCTCGTACGGCCTGATCACTACCAGGTATTCCTTGTTGCGCATCGTGAACCGCGCCAGCGCGACGTGCTCGGTCGCTTCCAGGGCTTGCGCCAGAAGGCGATAAGCGCGCGCCGACTCAGGGGTGCATCCGAGATGATAGGAGTTCTCGAAGTAAATCGGATCGACCTTGGCCAGCGGCACGAACTCCTTGATATCGATCATGTGATCGTCGTGCGCCTCGAGGTTCTTGAGCTCCTCATCGGTGAACGTCACCGCGACTCCCTTCTCAACCTCGAAGCCTCGCACCAGCTCGCTGCGGTCGACAATCGCGTCGTCGATGGGACAGTAGATTTTTTGCTGGATGCGGCTCTTGTCCTTTGCGTGCAGAAGGTGGAAGGCGACCGACTTCGAGCGGGTGGCCGAGAACAGTTTGACCGGGATCGATACTAATCCGAATGAAATCGAACCGGCGGCAATAGGTCGTGCAGCCATAGCGGTGGCTCCTGGCGGTTTAGTCTG
>DATDGX010000236.1:0-2152 GCA_036521875.1 Binataceae bacterium (SeqCode) | reverse complement strand
ATCGAGCTCCAGGCCAAGCTATGGATCGACGGCCCCGCGCGCGGTCTCGAGCGAATCGATCCGGTGTTCCGCGACCGCGCGCGGAAACTGCTCGAGGACAATTTCAGCCGCGAGCTGTTCGCCGCCCAATTGGAAGAACGTCCGTTGACGCCGCCGGCGATTGGGCGGCTCGGCGAGATCCGGGTGCCTGCGCTGGTGATAGTCGGCGATGCCGACCTTCCTGAACTATTGAAGATGGCGGACATCCTCGCAGAGAAAATCGCGGGGGCGCGCAAAGTCGTAATTCCCAACACCGCCCACATGGTGAATATGGAAAGGCCGCGCGAGTTCGAAGCGCTGCTTCTCGAGTTTCTCGCCGGCGCCGCGCGATAAGCCGCAATACGCGATAGCTGATAGTATAGATAATGTGGTCGACGACTGACGATAAACTTTAAATTGATGGACACCCTCACTCAGAAGCTCGATCGCCTGCGCGCGATCTTCGCGCCGATGAAATCGGTGATCGTCGCGTTTTCGGGCGGAGTCGACTCGACCTTCGTGCTCAAGGTCGCCCACGACACCATCGGCGATCGCGTGCTGGCGCTTACCACCACCTCGCCCACCATGCCGGAGCAGGACCGCGACTCGGCGCTCGAGATGGGGCAGCTAATCGGCGCGCGCCATCTCCTGGTCGAGTCGAACGAGCTCGAGATCCCCGGCTACGCCGCGAATCCTGTCAACCGATGCTACCTGTGCAAGAGCAACCTGTTCACCGAATGCGAGGCGAAAGCGGCCGAGCTGGGAATCGATGAAATCGTCGACGGGCTCAACCTCGACGACCTCCATGACTACCGGCCCGGGATGAAAGCCGCGTCCGAGAAGCATGTGCGCCATCCGCTGGTCGAGGCTGAACTCAGCAAGGCCGAGATTCGCGAGCTCTCGCAAAGCCTCGGGCTGCCGACCTGGGATCGGCCCGCGTCGCCGTGCCTTTCCTCGCGCTTCCCGTACGGGACCGAGATTACGCCGGAAGGGTTACGGAAAGTCGGGGAGGGCGAGAAGTTGTTGCGCGCGTTGGGGTTCAAGGTCTGCCGCGTGCGCTACCATGGCGACGTTGCGCGCCTGGAGCTGGAGCGGAGTGAGATGGCGCGAATCTTCGCGCCGGAACTGCGCGAGACCGTCGAGCGCGAGTTTCAGAAAATCGGCTTCCGCTTCGTCGCGATCGATTTGAAAGGCTTCCGCTCCGGCTCGCTTAACGAAGGCATCGCGCGGATAACGCCCGCCACGAATTCGTAGCGGGAACTGCCGGCGCTGATTGCCGAATCCGATAACCAGATAAAGAACAAGCGTCACGTCGACCCGGACATCAGCGGCGAGGCCGCGGCCGGTAAGCAAGACGCGCAAACCTCTCAGTGGTTGCTCGATATCGCCGCGCGCGCTGACGTTTACGAGGCCATCCGGCAAGGCGTGGACGACGTCGCTCACAGACGGACGCGTCCCGCCCGCGAAGTGTTCAACGAGCTCCGCCGGCGCTATGGCATACCTGGTTGAATTGACGGTTCGCGCCTAGCGAGATCTCGGCTACCTACGAATTCCTCTTTTGCGCGAACCTAATCCACCATGCTAGCGCCAACTCGTGGCGAGCGCTTCGGCGAGTCGCAGATCGTCGGCGGTTGTGATTTTCAGGTTCAACGCTGAAGCTTCGACAATCTCGATGCGAACGCTGGCTCGTTCGGCCAGGTCAGCATCGTCGGTCGCGGTGATTTTTTCGCGCGCGGCGCGCGCGTGCGCGTCAACCAGCGCTGCGCGGCGAAATGCCTGCGGCGTCTGCGCCTGCCACAAGCCGGCGCGCGCGACGGTGCTTTCGATCGCGCCGCCGCGCGCGCGCTTGAGAGTGTCGGCGACCGGAATCGCCGCGATCGCGCCGCCGGAGCGAGCGGCCGCCTCGAGGCACGCCTCGAACAGGGCTGCCGCGGCGAACGGGCGCGCGGCGTCGTGCACGATGATCAGTTCGCTTTCCGCGCTGGTTAGGGCCAGCGCGATACGCACCGAATCCTGCCGCTCAACCCCGCCAGGCGTTATCTTCACCGGAATCGTCAGGCCCGCGGCGCTCACCTCGGTACGCGCCGCCGGCTCCATCCCGGACGGCACCGCGATCACCGCTTCGAAAATCGTC
>DATDGX010000235.1:0-56399 GCA_036521875.1 Binataceae bacterium (SeqCode) | reverse complement strand
TCCTCCCATCCACTCCAGGCTCCGCAAGCTGGTCAGCAAGGCCTTCACGCCGCGCAGGGTGCGGGAGCTCGAGCCGCGCATCCGCGCGATTACTTCCGGCTTGCTCGATCGGGTCGCGGCGAAAGGTGAGTTCGAGGTGATGACCGACCTCGCCAATCCGCTCCCGGTGATCGTCATCGCGGAGCTGCTCGGCCTCCCGAGCGATCATCATGACCAGTTCAAGCAATGGTCGAACGCGCTGATTTCGGGGTTTCGGCCTGATATGAGTGGCGCGGTGCCAGAGGAAAGTGTCAACGCCCGAAACTCGCTGCGCTCCTACTTCGCCGCGGAAATAGAGAAGCGTCGCGCCACCCCGGGCGACGACCTGGTGAGCGCCCTGGTTGCCTCGCGTGACGAGGACGAGGCGCTCAGCGAAGGCGAGTTGCTTGCATTTGTTGTGCTGCTGTTGCTCGCCGGCAACGAGACCACCACCAATCTGATCGGCAACGGCTTGCTCGCGTTGTGCCGCAACCCCGAGCAGTTCGCGCGGATGCGCCGCGAGCCGGAGCTAACGCCCCGGGCGATCGAAGAGATGCTGCGCTACGATCCTCCGGTTCAGATGACGATGCGGACCGCGAAGCAGGACGTCAACATCGGGGGCACCCACATCGCGGCCAATACTTTTGCCTTCGTGCTGCTGGCTGCCGCGAATCGCGACTCGAAACAATTTCCGAACCCCGCGGAGTTCGACGTGGGCCGCGATCCTAATGACCACGTCTCGTTCGGCGAGGGCATTCACTTCTGCCTCGGCGCTCCGTTGGCGCGCCTCGAGGGCGCGGTCGCGATCGGTTCGGTGCTCGAGCGCTTTCCCGGGCTCCGCCTCGCCGACGCAGGCTTCGCGCCGACCTACCGCGGATCGATGGCGCTCCGCGGGCTCAATCAATTGCCCCTCGCGATACGATAAGCGAACCGGCTTCCGACGACGGAGAGAACCCGCGATGGCTGATACCTACGTGTTGGTCCACGGAGCGTGGCACGCCGGATGGTGCTGGGCCGGAGTCATCGCCGAGCTCGAGGTGCTCGGCGCGCGCGCGCTCGCGGTAGATCTCCCCGGCCACGGTGCCAGCACCTTCGACCGCGCGAAAGTCACCCTGCCGGTGTACGTGGACAGCGTCGCGAAGTTTATCGAAGACCACAATCTGCACGAGGTCGTCCTCGCGGGCCACAGCATGGGCGGGCTGGTGATTGCCGGCGTGATGCTGAAAATTCCGCGCCGGCTCAAACGCGTCATCTATGTAACCGCGATGGTTCCGCGCGACGGCGAGCGCCCGATCGATTCGCTTCCACCGATTCCCGACGCCGAAGCGAGCTTCGCCGCGGCCGCGGCGCGGCCCGATCTTTCCATCCCGATCGAATCGCTGGAGCAGCAGTTCCGCGCCAATTTTATGCAGGACGCGTCGCGCGACCTGCAGGACTTCGTCATCGCGGCGCTAACTCCGCAGCCGCTGAGGCCATTGGCGGAGCCGGTCTCGATCACGGATCTGGAGTCCGCGGGCGTGCCGCAGAGCTACCTGATTTGCGACGACGACATCTCGCCCAACGGCCAGCGCGGCAACTGGAATCCGACTTTCGTGAACCGGCTGAAGAATCCGACCACGCGCACGATCAAATCGGGGCACGAAGTGATGTTCACCCACCCGGTCGAATGCGCCCGCGCGCTCCACGAGCTCGCACACGCCTAAAAGCCGGTAGCGCGCATCTTGCCCAGGAAGCGCGAAACCCGTGAGGGGTTTCGCAAGTTCGTTCTGCTCCCTGCCTTATATCGAATACCGCTGTAACAGCCCGCGCGCGATCACCAGCGCCTGGATCTCGTTGGTGCCCTCGCCGATCATCATCAGCGGCGCGTCGCGGTAGAAACGCTCCACGGGAAACTCGGCCATGTAGCCGTAACCGCCCAGCACCCGCATCGCATCGAGCGCGGTCGTCGCGCACGCCTCCGACGCGAACAGCTTCGCCATCCCGGCCTCGACGTCGCATCGCTCGCCGGCGTCCTTCTTGTGCGCGGCGCTTTCGACCAGCAGCCGCGCCGCTTCGATGCGGGTGCCCATCTCGGCAAGCATCAACTGCACCGCCTGATGCTGGCAAATCGGCTTGCCGAATGCGCTCCGCTGTTGCGCGTAACGAATCGCGTTCTCGAACGCGGCCTGCCCCACTCCGACCGCGCGCGCCGCGACGTTGATGCGCCCCACTTCGAGCGCGCTCATCACCTGCTTGAAACCCTGCCCTTCCACGCTGCCTATCAGCGCCGCGGCCGGCACCGCGAGATCCTCGAACAACACCTCGCAAGTGTCGATTCCCTTGTAGCCGAGCTTCTTCAGGTTGGGGCCGACGGTCGGCCCGCGCTCGTTCTTCTCGACCGCGAACATGCTGATACCGGCGTACGCCGGCTCGGCCTTGGGATTGGTCTTGGCCGCGACCGCGAGCATGGTGCCCTCGCGCGCGTTGGTGATGAACATCTTGCTGCCGCGGAGCAGATAGTCGTCGCCACGGCGCACCGCGGTCGTATGTATTGATTGCACGTCGCTGCCGGCGTGCGGCTCGGTGAGCGCGAGCCCGCCGCGCTTCTCGCCGCGCGCCATCGCGGGCAGGAAGTAGCGCTTCTGTTCATTGGTGCCATGATGCGTGATCACGAACGCCATGATTAGGTGGCTGTTGATCACGCCCGCGAGACTCATCCATCCGCGCGACAGCTCCTCCATCACGCGAGCGTAGGTGGTGAAGCTGAGGCCAAGGCCGCCGAACTCGGCCGGGATGGTCGCGCCGAACAGGCCGAGCTGGCGCATCGTGGCTACCATCGCGTGCGGGTATTCGTCGCGATGCTCGAGTTCGGAGGCGGCGGGAATCACGTCGCGCTCGACGAAGCGGCGCACCGCGTCGACGATGTCGCGATCGCTGCTGTGGTCTTTGTTCTCGTCCATCGTCCTGTTCTGACAATGTTGATTGTCAGTATGCAAGCTTGAGCAAACCCGAAAGGGGTTTCGCGAATTCGTTTCCGGGCGTGCGGCAGCGCTTGCGTGGCGCGGCGGACGGCACTATAGTAAGTGTCAGATTGACGCAAAGGCTGGACCAAACCAACTTGTGTTTTCGCACAGACCGCTGCCGATCGCGCAAGTTCAGACCGATTCCGACCGATCGAGACTGATTGAACCGAGGCAACAACTTGTATCTATCCACCGATTCCCCTTCTACCGCCTCCGCGCTGATGCAGAAGTTCGCCGCGCTCGGGCAGGACGGCTACGACCTCGGCGCGTGCGAGCGCTACATCGGCATGATCGCCGAGGTGAATCGGCTCAAGGCCGAACGCCGCGCCGTCATCCTTGCGCATAACTATCAACGTCCCGAGATTTTCGAGGTCGCCGACTTTATCGGCGATTCGCTCGAACTCGCGCGCAAGGCCCGCGACGTGCGCGACGCCGAAATAATCGTGTTCTGCGGCGTGCACTTCATGGCCGAAACCGCCAAGGTCTTCAACCCCGGGCGGATGGTACTGCTGCCGGACTTGCGCGCCGGATGTTCGCTGGCCGACAGTGTCACTGCCGAGGCGCTCGCCGATCGCAAAGCGGAGCTCAAGCAAATCTATCCCGATTTGAAGGTGGTCTCGTACGTGAACTGCACCGCCGACGTGAAAGCGCTTTCCGACGCGTGCTGCACCTCAGCGAACGCGGCGCAAATCGTCGAGCGAATCGATTCCGACAACGTGCTGTTCGTACCCGATCAGAACCTCGCCAACTATGTGCAGAGCCAGACCCGCAAGCGCGTAATTTCGTGGGACGGCAACTGCTACGTGCATCATCAGATAACGCCCGAGGAAGTCGCGCGCGTCAAACGCTCGATTCCCGGCATCAAGGTGCTCGCCCATCCGGAGTGCCGCAAAGACGTGCTCGCGCTCGCCGATGCGGTGCTGTCGACCAGCGCGATGCTGAGCTACGCGCGCGCCAGCGACGCCGAGAAGTTCCTGGTGGTAACCGAATGCGGCCTCAGCGACCGCCTGCTCATGGAGATGCCGGACAAGCATTTCTACAAAGCGTGCAAGCTCTGCCGCTTCATGAAGATGATCACTCTGGAAGGCACGCTCGATTCGCTAAAAAATCTTCGCTACGAAATCGAGTTGTCCGAAGACGTTCGCGCGGGAGCCAAGCGCGCGCTCGAGAGGATGCTCGAGCTCAGCGTGTGAGTAATCCCGGCGCGGCGCCGCCCGCCGCGAAACAGCGCTCTGCGAATCAGCGCGGCGCGAATCAAGGCCGCGCGAACCTGGACAACAACCTCCGCTTGGCGCGGCCCAAGGTCGCCGTCGACACGGTGGTGTTCGCGGTCGAGAAGGGGCGGCTCAAGACTTACCTGGTTGAGCTGCGCGGTCCTGTCGAGCTTCGCGGCGCACTTAAATTCCGCGGCGAGCCTGCGCGACGCGGCGCGGTTGAGCACCGCGGAGCGGTCAAGCCAGGGAGCCCGGCTGGCGCGGGACGGCAGCCGGGCAAGTGGGCTTTTCCCGGCGGCCTGGTGCGCGTCGGCGAGCTGCTCGACGATGCGGCGCGGCGTGAGCTCGAGGCGTCGACGGGCCTTCGCGGCGCGTACCTCGAGCAGCTCTTCACCTTCGGCGATCCGTCGCGCGACCCGCGTGAGCACGTAGTCTCGGTCGCCTACATGGCGCTCATCTCCTCTTCCGGCGCGGTCGATTCGACTTCGCCCAAGTACGCGCGCGGGGATTGGTTCGAAGTCGCGCACCTGCCGCCGCTCGCATACGATCACTCGCTGATGGCGGCGTATGCGTTCAAGCGTCTCAAGTCGAAGCTCGAGTACACCAATATCGCGTACGCGCTGCTGCCCGAGGTATTCACTTTTGCCGAGCTCGAGGAGCTGTATGCGACGATTCTCGAGCGGCCGCTTGACCGGCGCAATTTCCGCCGCCGGATTCTCGCGATGGGCCTGCTGACGCGGCTGCCAGCCACCCGGCGCGGAGCGCATCGGCCGGCCGCGCTGTATCGTTTCGCGCGGCAGAGCCTTCAGTTCATCGAAATGCTATAATTTCTGGCCTTGGAGAAGCGCATGCGCACAATCAACAGGGGCATGATCGCGGTCGTGGCGGTGTTGGCGGTCGGGGCCGCGGTGGCATATTCGGGGCTGAAAAGCCTGCGTCCCACCTCGTACGCGGCGTCAGGTCCACCAGCGGCGGATTCCGCCGCCGCCGGCGAGCGACTGCGCATCACGCTCGATCCGCAGCTCTTCCAGGGCGATGTGCGCAAGGCTTACGAGATTGCCGGGCGCGACCCTGCCCTGCTCGCCCAGATGCATTGCTACTGCGGATGCGATCGCACCGAGGGTCACAAGAACCTACTCGATTGTTTCCGCGACAAGCACGGCAGCAGTTGCGCAATCTGCGTCGGAGAGGCCATGGAAGCGGAAAAACTGGCCACCCAGGAGATGCCGGTCGAGCAGATTCGCGATGCCCTGCGGGCGCGTTACGCTCACGGGGGCTGACGCTTGATCCGGATCGTCTCCGCCTACATCGAACACTTCACCTACGCGGGTTTGTTCGTGGTCCTGCTGCTCTGCGGCCTGGGATTGCCGCTGCCGGAGGACGTGGCGCTGCTCGCGGGCGGCTACATGGTGCATCGCGGGGTCACGCGCTATCCGATCACGATCGTGGTGGCGCTGTTCGGCGTGGTGGCGGGTGACAATTCGCTGTTCTTCCTGGGGCGCAGATTCGGCAGCGGACTGGTGCGCTACTTTGGCGTGGCGCGGCCGGGGCGGCAGCTTCAGATCGAGCGCATCAAGGATTTCATGCGCCGCCACGGCCATCGGGCGATCTTCTACGCGCGCTTCCTGGCAGGTCTGCGCGCGTTGATCTACCTGTCCGCTGGTTCGTTCGGCGTGCGTCCCCCGGTGTTTTTGTTTTACGATCTCGCCGGCGCGATGATCTCGGTACCGGTGGTGGTCTCGCTGGGATATCTGTTCGGCGGACAACTCGAAACCCTGGTGCACTATATTGGCGGCTTCGAGAGGTTGATTCTGATGGTGGCGCTGCTCTCGGTTGCCGTATACGGAACCCGCACGCTGGTGATGGCACGCTCGGCACAGCCCAAAATTTGAAGTAGATCTGGATAAGATCTGACCAATTCGCGCTCGCTGGTTGAGTGGCCGCCCGCCGCGCGCTGCTTAAAAGCCGTTCCTTGTTGGGGACGAAAATCGCAATGGCACTCAGAATTCCCGCGCTCAATCTCAAGGCGAAGCTGATCGTCCTGATGGTCGCGCTGCTCGCGCTGACGCTCGGCGCCGAGCTGTGGGTCAGCTTGGGCACGCAGGATGCGATCGTCGAGAGCACGCAGCAGAAGGTGAAAGACCTCGCGAGCGCGATCCAGATAAGTGTCCAGGAGCTGACCTCGGTCGGCAACACCGATCGTGACCGCCTGCACAACTACGTTAGTAGCCTGCACAGCAAGGGCCTCGAGGTGTCGATCGCCTCCGATCAGAACCTGATCATCAACAGCTCCAATCCGAGCCTCATCGGCGCCGAGCTGCAGCCGCACACCGCCGAGCTGCTGAGCAACGAGCGCCGCCATCCGCATCAATTGCTCACCATCCCGGCCGGCAAGCTCGGGCCTTTGGCTCCGGAAACGACGATCTACCTGATCCCGGTCGAGGTCGAGGACCATCTGCTCGGCTACGTGCAGGTGGCGGCGAACTTCGGCGACTTCGCGCAGCCGCTGGCGCAGAGCCGCTCTCGCCAGATCGCGATCGCGCTGGTCATTCTCGCGCTCGCGCTGGTGGCCGCATACGTGCTCGCCGATCGTTACGTGAAACCGATTCACGCGGTCGCCGCCGCCGCGCAGAATATCGCGGCACGCGGCCTCGAGCCGGTGCCGGAGGCGAACCGGCGCGACGAGATCGGCCTGCTGACGCGGAGCTTCAACGACATGGTCGGGCAGCTCCGGCGCGCGCGAGAACGCGAGCTGGAGCTCAACCGTCTCGAGCGATTCACAGCGCTGGGACAGCTCGCGGGCGGCCTCGCGCACGAAATAAAAAATCCGCTCAACTTCCTCAGCCTCGCGATCGACCAGTTGCGCGCTCGCTATGCCGGGCAGGTCGACTACGATCGCGAGAGTTTCCTGCGCCAATTGGGAATCATGAAGGACGAGCTCCATGGCCTGTCCGAACTGGTGCAGAGCTTTCTGCAGTATGGCAAGCCGGTCGAGATTCACCCGGCGCCGACCGACGTCCGCAAGCTCGTCGACGGGGTGCTGGCGCTGTCGGAATCGAAAAGAAAGGGCCAGGGCATTGAACTAATCGAAGAACCAAACGGCGTTCCAGCGGTGCTCAACGTCGACGCCGAGAAGCTTCGTCATTGCTTTGTCAACGTGGTCGCAAATGCGATCCAGGCGATGCCGGAGGGCGGCCAGCTCAAGGTCGGCTTTCGTCGCGGCGAGGAGGACCTGGTCGTCAAGTTCTCCGATAGCGGCCGGGGGATCGAGCCGGAAGTCGTCGATCACGCGTTCGAGCCGTTCTTCACCACCAAGCGCGAGGGGATAGGCCTCGGACTCTTTCTCTCCAAGGCGATAATGGAGCGGCACGGCGGTACTATCGCGATCGGCCCCAACGACGGCGACCCCGGAACCACAGTGACTTTCAGTTTTCCGCTCGGCGGGGCACAGAGACAATCATGAGCCAGGCTTCCGTTCTGGTCGTCGAAGACAACGACCTCGAGCGTCAGATCACCGCAGACACCCTGCGCGAAGAGGGCTTCGCGGTCGAAGAGGCGGCGCTCGGCAAGCACGCGATGGACCTGCTGGTGCTGAGCCGCTTCGACGTGGTGCTGACTGACCTGATGATGCCCGGGATGTCGGGCGAAGAATTGCTCGCACAGGTGCGCGGCACTTATCCGGCGAGCCAGGTGGTAGTGTTGACCGCGCACGGGACTATCGACAGCGCCGTGCAGGCAATGAAGAACGGCGCGTTCTACTACCTCACCAAGCCGACCGACCGCGAGACGCTCGTGATGACGGTCGCCAAGGCCGCGGAACTCGCCAACCTGCAGCAGGAAAATCTACTGCTCAAACGGCGCTTGGAAGGCAAGTTCGAAATCGAAGGCATCATCGGGCAGGACCCCGCAATCCTGGAAGTGATTCGGATGGTGCAAAAAGTCGCGCCGTCCAACTCGACGGTTCTAATCCAGGGCGAGAGCGGCACCGGCAAGGAGGTGGTCGCGCGCGCGATCCATCGCATCTCGCCGCGCGCCGCGCGTCAATTCGTCGCGATCAATTGCTCGGCAATCCCCGACAACCTCATCGAGAACGAGCTGTTCGGCCACGAGCGCGGTGCGTTCACCGGCGCGACCGAGCGCAAAATCGGCCTGTTCGAGAGCGCGGACAAGTCCACGCTGTTCCTCGATGAAATCTCCGATCTGGGCCAGGGACTGCAGGCGAAAATTCTGCGCGTGCTGCAGGAGCGGGAGTTGCGGCGCGTCGGCGGCAACGATTCCGTGCGCATCGACGTTCGCCTGGTCGCGGCCACCAATCGCAACCTTGCCGAGGAAGTCGCGGAGGGCCGCTTCCGCGAGGACCTTTACTACCGCGTCAACGTGGTCACGATCACGCTGCCGCCACTACGCGATAGGCGCGGCGATATTCCTCTGCTCGCTAGTCACGCGCTCGCCAAGTTCGGCCATCTGCTCGCCGAGGTAAGGGCCAAGGAAATCGGACGCGAAGCGATGGAGGTGCTGCTCGACTACGGATGGCCAGGCAACGTGCGCCAGCTCGAATCGGCGATCGAGCGCGCGGTCTTGCTCTGCGAGGGCGACAAGATCATGCCGCGCGACCTGCCACAGGAAGTGCTCGAGCGCAAAGCTCCCGGCCGCAGTGGCGACCGCGTGCGTTCCGACAAATTCGAGATCCCCTCCGAGGGAATTAATTTCGAGACGTTCGAGCGCGACCTGATTCTGCAGGCGATGGAGAAGACCGACTGGGTGATTGCCAAGGCCGCCAAGCTGCTCGGAATGAGCTACCGGACGGTGCAATATCGAATCGACAAGTTCGGCCTCAAGCGCTCGGATTCGAAGTCGCCGCCGCCCGCCGACTTGAAGCAGTAGCGGCCGCGGCCAATGAGCGTGCGTCCTATCGTCGGCGGTGTGTTCGTAAAACCGTCGAGACTCCGTGTCGGCGATACGGTCGCCGCGATTTCACTTTCCACGGGATTGCCCGCCGTGTTGCCGCATCGCTATGCCGCCGGCAAGCGCCAGATTGAGGAGACCTTCGGCGTCAAGGTGATCGAAACGCCTAACGCACTCAAGGATCCTGAGTGGCTCTATCGCAATCCCGAGGCGCGCGCCGACGATTTGCACTGGGCGCTCGAGAATCCCGCGGTGCGAGCGATTTTCAGCACGATCGGCGGCTACGAATCGGTGCGCATCCTGCCGCATGTGGATAGCGACATCATCCGCAAAAACCCCAAAATCCTGATGGGATCGTCTGATACCACGATCACAGTCGCGGCTTTCTTACGCGCCGGCGTCGTCGCCTTCTACGGTCCGCCGGTGATGGGCGATCTCGCCGAGAACTGCGGGATCCGTCCTTTCGTCAAAGAGTCGGTGCGCGCCGCGTTGTTCAAGGCCGAACCATTTCGCTTTGAAGCGGCCGCTGAGTGGAGCGAGGAGTTTCTCGAATGGGGGGACACGATCCTGATGGCCCGCGCGCGCAAGTTCGCTCCAAGCGAGGGATGGCAGTGGCTGCAAGGCAACGCGCGCGTCAGTGGACGGCTCGTCGGCGGATGCCTTGATGTGCTCGAATTCCTAAAAGGCACGCCGTGGTGGATTCCGAAAAAAATCTGGGACGGCGCAATCTTTGTGGCCGAAACCAGCGAGGAGGCGCCGCCGCCGACCACCGTCAGCTACTGGCTCCGCAACTACGGCTCGCAGGGTATCTTGCAGCGCCTCTCCGGAATGCTGGTGGCGCGTCCGATGAGATATACGCGCGAGATGACGGACTCGCTTTACAAAGAGATCCGGCGCGTGCTCGCGGAGTTCGGCCGCGAGGATTTGCCCGTGGTAGCCAATCTCGATTTCGGTCATACCAGTCCGCAGATGGTGGTGCCGCTGGGTTGCCGCGCACAGATCGATCCGGATGCCAAGCGGGTCGCGCTGTTGGAGCCTCCGGTCGCGTAGCGCCGCACCCTCGCCTGTCTACGAGATGCCGGCGTCCGTTGCCCAGGCGGTCGGCAGGTAGATCCAACATTCCAGCGCCTGCCCGGCTGAATCGATCACCTCAATACGTTCACGAGCGTAAAGGCGCGGCACGTTTTCATATCGATCGAGAATTTCGAAGTCGCGATCAGTCAGATCAAGGAGCACCACGCCAACTGTTTCTGTGCCGTCTCGCCTCGCGACGAAGTAGTATTTCGAGCGCCCGCGAAAATATCCGCGCAGGCGCGCGGGTGTCGCGCGAATCGATCGACCGAGCAGGCGCACGCGCTTAGCCTCGCGCGTCAGCGTGCCGTACACGAACAGCCGCAAGTGTTCCGGGTCAATCATAGGTCGCCTAGTTTCTGAATCAGTCATAGTTACGAATCGACTGAATTTGACTACTTCCATTATTGCCGACTCTGCCGCCATCCCCTACCCTCAGTACGGCGCGCGGCAGATGCTCGAGCAAATATACCTGTTCCTGGACCAACTGGGCGAAATCGGCATCCTCACGCGAGATTTCTTCCGCTACCTTTTCCGCCGCCCCTTCGAAGCGCGCCTGTTCCTGGACCAGCTCGACGCGGTCGGCGTGCGCTCGCTCACGGTCGTCAACCTGACCGCGATTTTCTCCGGGATGGTGCTGGCGCTGCAGATGGGCCAGTTCCTCGAGAAGTTCGGCGCCAAGATTTACGTGAGCCGGATCATGGGACTCTCCTTGCTGCGAGAGATGGGTCCGGTGCTGAGCGCGCTGATGATCGCGGCGCGGGTCGGCGCGGGAATCACCGCCGAGCTCGGCACCATGAAGGTGACCGAGCAGATCGACGCGATGCGCGCACTCGCGACCAGCCCGGTCAAGAAGCTGGTGGTGCCGCGGGTGCTCGCAACCATCGTGATGATGCCGGTCCTCACCGTGCTCGCCGACGCGATCGGGCTGCTCGGCGGCTACCTTATCGCGATCTCGCAGCTCGGCGTGAGCGGCGACTACTTTTACAGCTCCCTGATGCAGAACATTTCGCTCGGTGACCTGTTCAGCGGTCTTGGCAAGTCGATTTTCTTCGGCTACGCGATCGCGATAATCGCCTGCTCCGAGGGCCTCAACGCGACTGGTGGTGCCGACGGCGTGGGGCGCGCCACCACCACAGCGGTGGTCTCGGCCTCGATCACGGTGTTGATCTCGGATTTTTTCCTGACCAAGCTGTTTCTCTCGATCTGATGGCAACCGACGGCAAGCGCCCTTACATCACGATCCACGGGCTCGAGAAGAGCTACGGCGGCAAGTCCGTGCTGCGCGGTATCGATCTCGAGGTTGTCGAGGGCGAGACCCTGGTGGTGCTGGGCGGCAGTGGCGAAGGCAAGAGCGTGCTCCTGCGGCATCTGAACGGTCTCGAGCGCCCCGACCGTGGCGAAGTGATTGTCGGAGGGCGCCGGCTCAACGATCTGAGCGAAGATCAGCTCGCCGACGTGCGCAAGGACGTCGCGATGGTGTTCCAGCTCGGCGCACTGTTCGATTCGCTGACCGTGTTCGAGAACGTCGCGTATCCGCTCCGCGAGCATCACGAGATCGACCCGCCGACGATCGTGAAGCGGGTCGCAGAGCTGCTCGCGATGGTCGGCCTGGCGAACGCAGAGCATCTGTACCCGGCAGAGCTCTCGGGCGGGATGAAGAAGCGGGTGGCGCTCGCGCGCGCGATTGCATTGCAGCCCAAGGCGGTTCTCTACGACGAGCCGACCACAGGATTGGACCCGCTGGTGACCCACAAGATAAACTTGATGATTCGCGGCCTGCAGAAACAGCTTGGTTTTACGTCGGTGGTGGTGACGCACGATCTCAAGAGCGCGTTCCAGGTGGGCGACCACTTTGCCCTGCTCGACCAGGGCCGCATCCGTTTTCGCGGCACCGCCGAGCAGGTTCGCTCTACCGACGACGAACTGATGCGCGAGTTCGTCGAGACCGCGTTGTAGGCAATCGAGGTTCCGATGGCTCAATCGGCTTACTCGAGAATACGCGTCGGGCTGGTGATCGCGATCGGGATCGCGATCTTATGCTTCGCCATCTTCACGATCGGGCATTCGCGACTGCTGACGCGCGCAGAGACCCTGGAAGCGCATTTTCATCGCATCAACGGGCTGCAGACCGGCGCTCCCGTGATGCGCGCGGGAGTCAGGATCGGCGCGGTCGACAAAATCGGCTTCCCGCAGGATCCGACCGCTGCCTACGTGGTGGTGACAATGTGGATTGCCGAGTCCGCCGCCGATCGGATTCACGCGGATTCAATTGCGTCGATCAATTCGATGGGCCTGCTCGGCGACAAACTGATCGAAGTGTCGGCCGGCCATCCGGAATCGCCGGTGGCGGAACCGGGCAGCGTGCTGCTGTCGCGCGATCCGATCGACTACGAATCTCTGCTGCAGAAAGAAGGGACCGATGATCTAATCGCCAACGTGATCGCAATCTCGGGCACGATGCGCTCGGTGCTCGACTCGATCAACAAGGGCCAAGGCCTGCTTGGCCAGTTGATTCGGGGCGAGGACGCGCAGGGGCCGAACCGGCTCACGACCCAATCGATCGAAAAAACTCTGGAGAACGTCAACCTCCTCTCGGAGCAGATGAACGCGATGCTCGCGCGCCTCAACAAGGGCCAGGGTGTGATGGGCGCGCTGCTCAGCGACCAGACCAACGGCAAGCAATTCGTCACCACGCTGGAGACCACGGCGAGCTCGCTGCAGCAGACCAGTCAGCGCCTCGACAAGTTCATCGCGCGAATCGAACAGGGACAGGGCGTGGTTCCGCAACTGGTCGAGAACAAGCAGTACGCGGATGATTTGCTCGGCAACATGCGCGAATCGTCGAAGGACATCAAAGATATCCTGCACAAGATAAACACCGGGCAGGGCACGGTCGGATTAATGGTCAACGATCCGAAACTCTACCGAAAGATTGACTTCCTGTTGACTGACAATGGAGGCTGGGCTCTCCGGATGCTCCGCGGGCTGTACGGCCTCACGCATCCGTTCAGCACGCCCGAGCTGGAGGAGCCGATTCCCCAGTCCGCGACGCTGACCAGTGATGCGGGCGTGCCGTCCGCCGTCCCCGAAGCTCCACCGCAGGCGCCGATGACCGTCGCGCCGCCGGCCCCGGACACGAGCGGCGATTCACAACCTTCCGCGCCCCAAGGGACGCCGGGACCTGCCAATTCGGCACCTCCTCCGAACTGAATTGAACTGATATGGGACCCTCGCGCGACGTCACCCGGACCCTCACATCGATACCAGTCGCAGGAGGCCGATTGCCGCGCCTCATTCGGTGTGTTAGCTCCATTCCCGTTAGTGAGTAGCTTATGTCATTAAGATCGCTCTTGGCGTGCGCGGGTTTGGGGCTCGCTACATTTGTCCTGGCCTCATGTGCGGCGATTGGCGGTGGCGACAGCCAGCCTCTCGCGCCCGGGATGACGGAGCAGCAGGCGATCGCGAAAATGGGGCAACCTGATTTGACCGATACGGTTGCTCAGAGCAATCACGGCTTCACGCTACTGCGTTATGTATGGCTGGATTCGGGCAAGGCCGCATTGTTCGGCCCCGACCAGCACCTGGTCCGCATCGAGCAACTGCAGACGGCCAGCAATCCCGCCGCGGATGCATCCGTGAAAGCCGCGACACCAACCTCGCCCGCCGCCACTGACACGGTCGAGATGGAGGCTGCTCCGTCGGGACCGCCGCAAGAGTTCGATCCGATCAACACTCCGCTGAACTATGCGTTCTTCCCGCTCAAGGCATTGCTGATGTATATCGGCGCGGGATTGGAATGCGTCACCGGCGCCGGTTGTCACGGACCGAATCTTCCGCCGCCTTCGGCGAGCTGATTTGACTGATCTGACTGGGCGGCCGGGTTTGTCGGCCCGGCCGCCACGTCATTGTGACTGAGCTTTGCGGCGACGGCGCTTCTCTAGAAGTTTCTTCGATCACTCCGCGTCGCGGCCGCTGCTAGGATTGCGCCGTGCCGTTGGCTTCCTCGCCCCGGCTCTCGGGCCCCGGCGGAGGGCTCTCCGTTGACGGCTCGACCGGGATCGCCGGGCGATCGAGTGACGGCTGAATAGCGAGCGGATTTTCGAACCGGATGATGGTGCCGCGACCACTGGTCTCGAAGCCCATCTCGAACACCCGGTGAATCAGCTTCTGCAGGTTGTCGCCTTCGAGCAGCATCGGCTGCACCCAGATCTTACCGCCGTCGAGAGTCTGCCCGTAAGGCCAATCGACCTCGTCGCACGCCTTGATGAAGTTGGTCGCGGCGTACGAGATGGTGCCGTCCCACGGCTTGCTCACCGGGTAGACCAGGATCGCGCGGATTTGCATCAGCCCCGCGATGATCGAGGCGCCGCGTCGCGCGAGCAGTCCCGCGCCCTTGGAGAACGACCATAGCTCGCCGCATTCCAGCACCGAACGCGCGGGCAGATAACTCATGTCCGGCTTCGGATAAGTCTGCGGGAACGACGCCAGGTCGTGCATCGAGAAGCCTGACATCATGCGCACGGGGGGCTCGCCATTTTCCTCGAAGAGGCCCCACAGTTGAGAGAACGCGAGATGCACTTTGCCAAGCACCGATCGCCTGGTCTCAGTGAATCCGATTCCTCGTTTGGAGCGCGCTTCCACCATGCGCGCCGCAAAGATGCGCCGTTCCGATTCCATTGACAGACAACGTAACTCCATTTGACTCGTCCCTCCTTTGCGCGGGCTTTGGTCCGCGGTATTGCCTTGGAATGCCGGTACACGTTGACCCGAGATCCGGGGCTTTTTGAGGAAAGGCGGGAGCGTGTAGATGTGAACGATTTGATGATCGGAACAAAAGATAGAGGCGAGGGCCCCTCTTTACCCTCGCCTCTCAACCACCACTGCAGCGACTTCATGCGACGGCGCCTCGAATGCGCCGACTGAGATTGTTACGGTCGTCGCGGCTGCCGGATGTCACGTCGCATGAGTGCTGCTCTACGCAATCAAATAATAAACTTATTGTGTAGGTAACACAGTCACTATGTTTACGCAACAATTCATTTGCTCAGGTGGCGTAATCACCCGATTGCTGGCTTTATCACCGCCCTTGCAACGCGTGACGAAGCGTTTTAAGTTATTGACTCGTTGTGTGAGAGAGCCGGTCGAAGTTGACCGCCGAGCAAATTACCGCCATCGACAGACTGGTAAGGCAGATTCTCGTGACCGCGCCGCAGGCGGGCCGCGCGGAACTGCATGCGTGGAGACAGCCCCGTGAGGAGCTGGGACGTCTCGCGCGCCGCGACTACGTGCGCTACCTGCGTAAAACCCTCGGCTATCACGAATTGCGCGAGGTGGTGGCGACCGCCACCAAGGTGTGGCCCAAACTCAACTGCGCGCAACTTACCGCGGCGCCGCGGCAGCGCTTCGCCCGGATGGCGTCCGAGCGCGCCTCGAAGCTCGGGGTTTCCTTTCAGGGCAGGCCATACGAGGGCCCTGAAGGCCTTGCGCTTCGCGGCTTTTACATTGAAAATGAAAAGACGCTGTTAAAGCGTCCGTTAATTTATGTGAACACTGCGCATCATCCGGGTGCGGTATCGACGACATTTTTTCACGAACTGAGCCATCACTTGACCGCCGCAATTGTCAAAACGCATCACAAGCCGGTGCATTTTTTCTTCGATGCCGACTACGACACGCATCTGCGGGATCCGGGCGAACTTGCCGCGGATGTTATCGTCAGTCTCGGAGGCTACCCCGAGAAAATCGCCAGGAAGATATTTTCCGCGCCGTGGAACTGGGGATTGGTCGCGCGCGCGGGCAGATTGACCGACGAGGTTTTCGGCAAAGTACTCGCGCATGTGCAGGAGCTTTACGGTCTCGATTTTTCGTCGCGAATTCCGCCCGGCCAGCGCTTGCATTACCTGACCGGAATGATCCACTACGCCAAACTACGATGGGCATTGCTCGCCGAGTACGACCTATGAAAAAGAAAACTCTTGGCCAGGTTCTCAAACAACAGCGCGAGGCATTCGAGCTCACCCAGCGCGAACTCGCGAGTAAACTCGGGGTCAAGGCGAGTCACGTCGCCTATCTCGAGAACGGCCGCCGCCGCCCTTCGTTGTCGTTGCTCGGGCGCCTCGCGGACACGCTGGGACTCGAAAAGCAGCGCCTGTTCGTGCTCGCGCATCCGGAGGCGCGCGCGCTGATCGGAGCGCAACGCGAAGCGGCGCCGTCCAATCGTCCCGACCAGGCGTGGCGCAAATTCGCCACCGATCGCGCGCTGCTCTCGCGTCACAAGGTGACCCCGAGCGAGCTCGGGGTGCTGCGTAAAGTCAATCTGCTCGGCCGCGTCTCGGCGCCGCGGCAGTTTCTCTTCATCCTCAATTCGATCCGCCAGGCGGTCGAAGAGGAATACTAGATAAGCGGCGTCAGCGCGCCGGCTGAACTATCGCCCTTTCGCCGCGGGCACGCCGACGCCTCTGAGAAACTCGCTCCGCGCCGCCATCGGATCGCGCGCGACCTGCTGGTTGTAAGCGTTCATGATGGTGCGGCCGTCTTCCGAGCACATCACGTCGCGCATCTCGCAGCGCTCGATATAAAGCGCGCTTGCGAGGTCGCGATCGGCGCCCAGGTGAACGGCGCGCTTGATTGCGGCGACCGATCGCGGCGGTCGCATGGCCAGCGTTGTCGCCCACTCCATCGCGAACGGCATCAGCGCATCCGGCTCCAGCACCCGATTCACCATTCCCATCCGTTCGGCTTCGCGCGGCGGGTACACATTGCCGAACAGCATCACCTCGAGCGCCCTGCCGCGTCCGATCAGCCGCGGAAGCCGCTGCGTGCCGCCGCCGCCCGGCAGGATTCCGAGCACCGCCTCCGGCAGTCCGATTTGATACGGGCCGTTCGCGGCGAGACGAAAGTCGCAGGCGAGCGCGAGCTCGTATCCGCCGCCCATGCAATCGCCATTGATCGCCGCGATGACCGCCTTCGGCATCAGCATTAGCCGGTCGAGCATGCGGTGAAATCCCGCGGACAGTGCGGGGAAAAGGCGCGCGCACTCGGCGGGATCGGCGGCCATCGCGGCAAGCTCATCGACGCTGTAGTGGGTGATGAACTTGCCCTCGACGCCGCCGGTCATCACCAGCGCGCGAGTATTTTCATCAGCCTCGAGCTTGGCTATCAGCTCGAGCAACTCCTGCGTCATCGGTGCCGTCATGTAGTTCATCGGCGGATTGCTCATCGTCCAGACCTGAACGCGATCGTGCTGTTCGACTTTGAAGTGCTTCATTGCGTTCCTCCGCACGCCCGCGATTAGCCCTGGCTTCTCGGGATGTCAAGCCGGTTGAGGACGCCGCGGCGATAGTCTACGCTCAGGCTCAGGACCGCATACCCATTGAAGCGATGAAGATAGACATCGATCTCAAGGCCGGCTTTCTGCAGAACCTCAAGCGCGAGGTGCTCGCCACGCTTACCGCCGAGGAGCGCGCGATCATCGAGGTTTCCACCGGCGAGATGGGCAACAAGCCTGACGCGGTCAAGCTCGGATGGCTGAAGATGCGGACCAAGGAAACCTGGACCAAGCAGCGCTACACCAAGGCGCTGGGCCGCACGATGGATAAGCTGCGCGCGGCGGTCGCCCAGGCCGAGAAAAAAAACCCCGACTCAGACTGAGCAGATACGCCGCGTTCATTTGATGGCGCGTTTCGATTTCGATGCGCGCCGGGTGCGGCCCGGCTTATGGTTCGATCCGCGCCACCCGCCGCTTGCCGACTTCAAGAATTTTGTGCTCTCCCGGAACGAAGCGGAAGTTCACATCGCTTATCGCCTGGCCGTCGACCCGCACCGCGCCCTGGCTCAGCAGCCGGCGTGCCTCGGTGGTCGAAGACGTGAAGCCGAGTTGCTTGACGAGCTCACAGATCCAGATCGGCTCATTGAGGCGATACACCTGAACGTTGGAGGGGACTTCGCGGCGCTGAAACTTCGCCTCGAAGTATGCTTCCGCGGCGCGGGCGCCTTCCTCGCCGTGATACTCGGTGACGATCGTCCGCGCCAGGCGCTTCTTCGCCTGCATCGGGTGAACCTCACCTGACTTGATAGCCGCGATCTGATCCGCGGGCACCGCGGTCAGCAGCTCGTAGTACCGCACCATCAGCGGGTCGGTCACCTTCATGAGCTTGCCGTACATGTCCTCGGGCTGGTCCGTTATGCCGACGTAATTGCCGTAGGACTTCGACATCTTGCGGGTCCCGTCGAGCCCCTCCAGCAGCGGCATCGTCATCACCACCTGCGGCGGCTGACCAACGGCGCGTTGGAGTTCCCGCCCCATCAGCATGTTGAATTTCTGGTCGGTGCCGCCAATTTCGAGATCGGCCAAGAGGGCGACCGAGTCGAAGCCCTGGACCAGCGGATAGAACAACTCGTGCAGGAACAGCGGCTCTTCTGCTGCGAGCCGCTGCTCGAAGTCGTCGCGCTCGAGCAGGCGCGCGACGCTCACGTGCGAGGCAAGCTCCAAAAGCCGGCGCACGCTCAGGTCGTCCATCCATTCGCTGTTGAACCTGACCTCAGTGCGGTCCGGATCGAGAATCTTGAACGCCTGGCCGCGATAGGTCTCGGCGTTCTGCGTAATTTGCTCGCGCGAGAGTGGCTTGCGGGTCTCGGAGCGGCCCGTGGGATCGCCGATGGTCGCGGTGAAGTCGCCGATCAGGAAAACTACGGTGTGCCCGTCGCGTTGAAAATCGCGGAGCTTCTTGAGCGTGAGCGAATGACCGAGATGGAGGTCGGGCGCGGTGGGATCCAGCCCGAGCTTGATCCTGAGCGGCCGGCCGAGCGCGAGCTTGGCCGCGAGCTCCGCGGGCGAGATTACCTCGACTGCGCCCCGCGAAAGCAGAGCCGCACGCTTCGCCGCTTCCTGTTCGTTCGCCATTGTTCGTCGATTAGATCGGCCCGAGGCCTCGCGGAGGTAAAGCGTACAGGAAACGGCGCGGGTTGGAAGAGCGGAGCGAGTCGCAACAGCGGAGCGGGTTCGCAACAGCGGAGCGGGTTCGGAAAAAGAACGGAACGGTTTAAGAAGAGCATGGCGCCGGGCATCGGCAAACCACCGCTCGGGCGGATCCCTTCTCCGCTCTCCATCAATTTGAAGTCCGCCCCGGCGAGCGGCCGCTCAAACCCGTGCAGCATTCACCGCGCGCGACCTTCAGACCGCTCTGCGACCTTCAGACCGCGTGCATTCTGCCCGCGCGATGGCTGGCCGCGCCCTGAGTGCGAGCGCAAGTTATCAATCCGGCGCGATGAAGCCTGGCCGCCACCGCTTCCAGCGCGAGGCGCTTCATGCGGCCGAGCATGCACAAGGTGATGCGCCGGTCCGGGAAACGCAGCTGCGCGGCCGCGCAGGCGCGCGCCACGGTTCTCTGGTGTGCCGCAAAACCGGTTGGGCCATAAAGCTCCGCGAGGAGCCACGCCTGGAAATCGTCGAGTCCGCGAACACAGCCGTCAACCTCCAGGTAGTCCACGATCACGCAGCCCCCGGATGGGACGTCCCCATTCGGTAGAGGCGTGAATGGTCGAACCTGGTTGTCGCGAAAGAGCTCGTGCACCCTGAAGTAGAAACGCAACGCTGCCGCCGGCGAGATGAACCGGGGCCTACCCCGCGCTGCCATGCCCTCATCCCCCTTTTACAAACGGTCATCAAGTTCTCCGCAGTCGCCAAAAGACTGGGATAAATCCTAACGCCTGCCTCCGGGTGGAGAGGTGCGCCAAAGCGGCCCCGGGACCAGGCGCCTCGCCGAAACGTGCGCGCGAGAGCCTTCATTGGTTCGCGTTTACTAGCGCGGCTGAAGCAAAAAAGTCAACAGAAAGCTATTCTCGATGATCAGAATGTTACATTACAGTCAGTTCACTTTAATATCTTGATGTAGCACTGACGTGCAGACTTGAACCGGTAGACGAACTATTCGGAGCGCACCGAAGTAGTCTTGCAGAATTTGCGCGATTATCGTGCGGCCCTTCTAGAGACGCTGGTTGAAGCGGTTCATCGCCTTTTCCAGACCATCCGCGACCACAGCCTCCACCGCCTCCGCCGCCCGCTCGACACACTTCGCGAACGCCTCGTTCTCCCGCGCCGCCGCTGGGCGCAAAAGAAACTCGTGCTCCTCGTCGTCCCCGGGCGGACGCCCGATTCCGATTCTGATCCGGATGAACTCGCGGCTCCCGAGTGACTCGGCGACCGAGCGCACCCCGCGGTTGCCTGCATCGCCGCCGTCGCGCTTGAGCCGCAGCCTTCCCGCCTCCAAGTCAAGCTCGTCGTGCACCACGATGAGGCGTTCAACCGGGACGCGGAAGTAGCCCAACACCGCCGCGACGCATTCGCCGCTCAGGTTGTAATACGTCTGCGGCTTGACCAGCAGCACCGTCGCGCCGTCGATTTGCGCGCGGCCGGTGAGTCCCTTGAAACGTCGCGCGCCGATCTCCACGCCTTGCGCCGCGGCAATCCGATCGAGCGTCATGAAGCCTGCATTGTGGCGCGTGAGGCGGTACTTCGTGTCCGGATTTCCCAGTCCGACGATCACCCATTGAATGTCGGCGGCGATTTCGGGCGGATGTTTCTTTTCCTTGTCCGGCCCCTTCAAGGCGCGGAATCGATCGAAAAGCCGCTTGAGTCCGGCCATTCTCAGCGAAGCACGCCGTTGCGGCGGGCGGCGGCGAGCGGTCTGACGAGCGGTGCGAGCGCTCTGAACAGCGACGCCATCTCCGCGCCGGTCCCGATCGAAATCCTCAACGCGTCGCTGAGCAGCGGATTAGGAAAATAGCGCACCAGGATCCCGGCGCGGCGCAGTCCCTTGGCGACCGGGGCCAGGTTTTGGCCGGGAAACCGCGCAAGCACGAAGTTCGCCTGCGACACCGGAACCTCGAAACCCATTTTGCGTAGCCGCACCTCGGACCTCGCGCGGGTGCGCTTGACGCGCGCGACATTGCGGCTCATCCATGCGGTGTCGGTGAGCGCCGCGGTGCCCGCGGCGAGCGCGATGCGGCTCAGGTTGTACGAGTCTTTGACCTTGAGCAGCGACTCGATCACTGGAGGCGAAGCGAAGCACAGACCCAGGCGCATCCCGGCAAGCGAGAACGATTTGGATAGCGAGCGCAGGATGACGACGTTGCGATTGCGCCGCAGGAGGCCAAGTGAGTTTTCCTCGGCGAAGTCGACATAGGCCTCGTCGATCACCAGCAGCCTGCCACGAAGCCTGCGCGCGAGTTTATCGAGATGCTTTGCCGGCGTGAGGGTGCCCGACGGTGAGTTAGGGTTGCAGACGATCGTGAGCCGCGCTCGCGCGCCGGCCAGCTCGTCAAGAGGAACGCTGAAATCGCCCCGCAGTCGAAAGCGCAGCACTCGCGCTTCCTGAATCGCCGCGAGCGTGTCGTAGAGCGAGTAGGTCGGCACCGGATACGCGACCGTGTCGCCGGGATCGAGGGTCGCGCGGAACACCATCGCGAGCAGTTCATCGGAACCATTGCCGGCGATGATATTGCTCTTCGCGACTCCGTACAGGCGCGCGGCTTTGCCGATAAAATCGTCGGCACGTGGCGCCGGATAGAGCCGCAGCGCGGAGCCGGCCGCCGCGCGCGCAATCGCTCGACGCACGCGCGGCGAGGGCGGATAGGGATTCTCGTTGGTGTTGAGCTTGATCAGACGCTCGCCCGGACGCGGCTGCTCGCCGGGCTGATACGGCGCCATCTTCTGAATTGATTCGCGAAACATTGGATCGTGCGGCCGGTCGTCCAAGCACTATTCGAGCGGCAATTTTATCCGCGCTCCGCTCTGCGATGAACGGTAGCACGCCTCGATGGTCTCGATCGCGCGCATCCCGTCGACTCCGTCCGGACTCGGCGTGGCGCGGCCATTTATCGCATCGGCGAAATTCGCCACCAGCGCTCGAGACGGCGCGAGCAAATCACGCGGATCGAATCGACTCATGATCTCCTCGCGCGAAAATCCTGGCACCGCACTGCCGTCGGAGCGCTGAATCGCGATATCGAGCCGCGGATACCCCATCATCACGCGGCCCTCGCTGCCATAAATCTCGAGCGCCGAGAGCGGTGGCCTGCTGCTCCAACTCGCCTCGACTACGCCGAACGCGCCCGAGCGGAAACGCAGCAGCATCATGCCGGTGTCGTCGACCGCGATTTTCTTCTCCAACGCGCCGACCTGACCCGACACCGAATCGACCTCGCCCATAATCCAGATGGCGAGATCCGCGACGTGCACTCCGAGATCGAGCGTGGCGCCGCCGCCTGCCTGCTCGGGGCTGACGAACCAGGTCTGCCCCGGCGCCCACGACTCCGGACCGCCGTGCGACAGCCGGGCGCGGATGAAATGCGGAACTCCGATCGCACCGCCGGCAACCGCCTCCTTGACGATCCGCTCGAGCGCGCCGTAGCGGCGCTGCATCGCGACCATCAGCACACGTTTCGCTTTCGCCGCCGCGCCGACCATCTGGCGCGCCTCGGCCACGGTCGGCGCCATCGGCTTTTCCACCAGCACATGAGCACCGGCCGCGAGAGCCTTCAGCGTGTATTCGCAATGGAGATGATTGGGCGTGAAGATGCCCACCGCATCGGGACGCTCGCGCTCGAGCATCTCGTCGAAGTTGGCGTAGGTGCGCGGCCGGCTGGCGGCGTCGGGCCACAACGCGCTCGCGACGCGCTCCGCCTTTTCGCGCGTGCGGCTCTGGATCGCGGTTACCTGCACGCCCGCAATGCTTTTGAGCGCCGGGAGATGCGCGCGTTCCGCGATCGCGCCGGCCCCCGAAATCGCAACTTTGATCATCTCGGCTATTCCGCCCGCCGGCTCCGCTTGCGCTCCGGGCCGGTCGCCTCGAACAGCCAGTCGAGATACGGACGCGAACCCGCATCGACGCGGATCGCGATCACTTCGGGCACATCGTAACTATGAAGCTCCCTGACCCGCCGCTCGACCTGACGGAAGAGACTCGCGCGCGTTTTGATCACGAGCATCGATTCGCGCTGGTCTTCGATTTTTCCGCGCCAGCGGTAGATCGATCGCACGAGAGCGACCAGGTTGACACACGCGGCTAGCCGCTCTGTGACTAGTGCACGTGCGATCAACGTAGCTTGCTCTTCGCTGGACGTCATCACCAGCACCACGATTGCGCGATTCGCCGTTGCTCTTGATCGCATCTCAGCCGCTAATCTCGCGCTTAAGGCGTTTACGCAGCTCGCGCGGCGAGCATCGATACTTGAATGCCTTGCGAGCGTTCACGAACAGGACCGGGACTTCGAGCCCGAAGCGCGCCTCGAGTTCTGCATTGCCGTCGATTGCGATGCGCTCGAGCCGCGCGCCGAAACGCGACAGCTCTGGAGCGACGATTTCCTCCATCTCCCGGCACAACTCACAGTCGGCGCGCGTATAGAGAATCAGTTCGATCATCGAATCGCCGCCGCGCTCGGGCGCAAATTGGTACTCTAGCGATCGCGCCGAGACCGTCCAAGCACAGCGTGGGCCCGCTCACTTGATCGTATTGGGACGGATTATATTGATCGGCATGCCGAGCGTCCGTTTGAAAAACTCCACGACCGAAGTTATCGGCTTGGGCGTGATGCTCGCGTCGCCGATCGGCCCGCTGACCTGGAAGTAGGCGGCCACCAACTTGGATGACGCGACGCGTTCGCCGATCAGCGGGATGTTGGTGATCAGCCAGTTGGCGGTGTTGAACGGAAACATCCCGACCTGCATGTCGAGGTAGGCGTCGCCGACCTTGATGCTCCCGGCGGCCACGATGTCCATGACCGGACCCTTGAGCGTCAGATCGTCGGTATAGAAGAGTCCATGCTCTCCTTTGAAGTCCGCGATCAGCGAGTCGAACGGGATACCTGCGACGCGCGGATCGGGAATCTTCGCGGTGAGCCAATTCTTCAGGTCGATGAAGCTCAGCAGGCGCGAGAGCAGCGTGAACTTGTCGAGGTTTCCCTTTCTGACTGTAATCGCGACGCGGCCGGCAAGCGTGTCGAAAAAGTTGATGCCGGAATCGCCCCACAAGTCGTAGGCGAGCGAAAGTTGGCCGAGCAGCGGAGAGCGTTTGAGACTGCCAGACATCGTGAAGACCTCGCTGGCATCCACGTCCGCGGCGGTACCCTTCATGTGTATCCAGTGGTCCGGAGCGCGGCCGGTCACTTCGATCCCGATGATGCCCTTGAGCGATCTCGCCGTGCAGTTGTAGATGCGCCAATCACCGGCGTTATAGGTGAAGTCGGTGCGTACGTTCGACATCCCGAGTTTGTCGAGGTTACCGTTGCGAATCTCGACGTGCCCGTGCACCGGCTCCTTGAAAAAAGTCGCGGGGCCGTTCTTGGTCCACGGCAATTGCACGAACTTCATGACCTCGAGATCCATTTTCTGCGAGACCGCGTCGATGCGCAGCGACGGATGTCCGATGTCGGCGACCTCGAGCCGGAAGTCGAGCGGCTGGCCCTCGAGCTCCGAGCCCGGCATGTTGAGAATGATCTGATGGCGCCGCATCGTAAGGGTCGCGCCCTGCGCCAGGATCGAAGTACGAAGGAAACCGAGCGCCACCTCGCCTTTCACCAGCGTAAGTTTGCCATCGAGCAGGACGTCGCCGGGCCGCGCCGGGTCGCTGTCGATCGTCACGTCACCGCCGATCGGACCTTGGACCATCAGGTCGTTAGCATTGAGTACCAGCCCGAGCCACGGCCCCGCGGGCATCTGATGGAGTTCGATCTTGAGGCCGCGAATCGTGCGATGCGGCCCGGTGCTGATTTCGCCGTTGACCCTGCCATTGCCGCCGGTGGCGACCACCGCGATATCGTCGAGCCGCATGATTCCCGGCTCGACGACCAGGCCGCCGCGGGTGAGCTCGACCGGTCCCGGCGCTCCCTTGAGGGTTACCTTGGTGTGCTCGAGGTCGACCTTGACGACATAGTCGGGCGGAATCTCGAAGCTGGTGCGGCGGAGCTTGCCTGAGGCCTGCGCCTCGAAGTCGATGCGCCCGTCGAGCGCTGTCAGGCGATCGCGATTGGGGACTTGCAACGAGTCGAGCACGCCGGCGATCGCGGGCTGCAGCTCCGCGAGATCGGCGCGGGCGCCGAGCGCCACCTGGTACGGCGCGTCTTCGATACCGCCGTTGAAGTTGGTGCGCAGGCTCAAATGATCGATCGTCGATTTACCGAGTTGCGCGCCGCCCTGGGTGAGCTGCAGGGTGCCCTTCGAATAGCTGAGCTGGCCGCTCAGTTCCGTGACCGGCGGCAATTTCAAATCCTCGGGAAGCGAGAATCCGGCACCCTGCAGGTCGGCGCTGATCTCGAGATTCTTCTCGATGGTGGCGAGCGGCGCTATCTTGACCTCCTCGAGCGCACCGCTGAAACTTACCACGTCCACGCGCATCCGGCCCGCGGTTATCTGTTTCATAGTGGCGACCAGCCGCTCGGGCAGGCCGCGCAATTCGAGCATCCGCGCCTTGAGGCGCGCCGCATCGATCTCGAGATTGCCGACCACATGGAAACCCACCTTGGGCTTCGCTCCGTATGGCTGGGTGATTTCGGAATCTCCCGACAGGACCGGTTTTCCGACGTTGCTCAAGGTGAGTTTGCGCAGCGCGTACCCGCCCTCGGAAATCGCAAACTCGGTGTTGAGCGAAAAGTCGCCGAGCACGATCGGCTGAGTGATCCGAGCGCCCTTCAACTGGACGTTCTTCGCGCCGAAGTCGCCCCGGCCGGTGGTCGAGCCGTCATCCGCCAGCGCAAAGTTCAGGGTGCCCTGCGTCATCGCCGAGGCCTGCAATCCCTCCGCCAGCGGTCCGGCAACCGGAGTGTTCCAGAACCACAGCCGGCCCACCCCGACTTCATGAGGCCGGGTTCGTCCGCCGCCGACACGCATGCGGCCGGCCAGGCGCGTGCCGACGAACGGCGCGCGCGACACCGTCGCGTCGAAAGCGATTCGCCATAGCCGTGGACTGCGGCGCTGGCGAAACGCGAGCAACCCGATGTGCTCGGCGCCGGCGCTACCGTCCGCCCAGCGCACCGAGCCCTCGACAGCGTCGACTCGCCACGCGATGCGCGCAAGCGCGTCGAGCGCCTCCAGCATCCCCTTCACCGACTCGGAGTCGGGCTTCGGCACCGCGATCATTTTCGTTTGATCGACAGCAACCGGAAGCGTGACTTCGGGATGTTCGAGAATCAGCGCGTAGAGCGGCAGGCCCTTGTTGAACAGAATCGAATGATAGCTGATGACGACGCGGAGCGACTGGAGCTTCACCAGTTCCCCGCCGTCCGTGGCGACGTGCGGTTGATCCAGAACCACGACCAGATGGTTATGCAGCAGGACGTGGCTTGCGCTGGCGGTGATTTCGATCCCGCTGCGAGCTTTTACCGAGGCAAGAACGGCGCTTACGATTTTCGCCTGGTTGTGAAGGATCAGCGCGGCTGACGCGCCGAGAATGAGCACCAGGACGGCGAGACCAATCGCGGCGATGCGGCCGAATCTCATGCTTGGCGGGACGGGTTTCGCGCTCCCCGCTCAAAGATCCACGGTGAGCTTCGCCTCGAGGTAATTCTAGTCAGTCGCCTTCGGACAACTCCGCACTCGGCGGCGCGTCGAGCCATCCCGCGCGATGCTTGTTGCGCAGCGCCGTCTTCAAAACGCGATTGCGCATCCGCACCGACTTCGGGGTGACCTCGACCAGTTCCTCTTCGTCGATCCATTCCAGCGCCAGGTCGAGCGTCATCACTTGCGCGGGCGACAGGCGAATCGCTTCGTCATGGCCGGAGGAACGGATGTTGGTGAGCTTCTTCTCGCGGCATACGTTGACGGGCAGATTAATTTCCCGCGCATATTCGCCGACGATCATTCCCTCGTAAACCGGCTCACCCGCGCCGATGAAGAACCGGCCGCGCTCCTGCAGATGGAAGATCGCGTAGCCGGTGGTGAACCCCTCGCGATCCGAGATCATTGCGCCATTGGCACGCGAGCGGATAGTCCCGGCCCACGGCGCGTAGCCGTTGAACAGCGTATGCATCACGCCCATCCCGCGCGTGTTCTCGAGGAACCGGCCGCGAAAGCCGATCAGCCCGCGCGCCGGAACGTCGTACTCCAGGCGCACCCGCCCGCTGGCGTGGGTGGTCATGGTGCGCATCTTGCCCTTGCGCGAGGAGAGCATCTGGGTGACCACCCCGATGCATTCCTCGGGGATGTCGACGACCAGCAATTCCATCGGCTCGAGAATCGCGCCGCCGGCCTGGCGCGTGATGACGGTCGGCTTCGAAACTTGCAGTTCGTAACCCTCGCGCCGCATCGTCTCGACGATAACCGCCAGCGCAAGCTCGCCGCGGCCCATCACGCGCCATGCGTCGGGCGAGACCTGCTCGACCCGCACGCTGACGTTGCGATGCGCCTCGTTATCGATCCGCTCGCCGAGCTTGCGCGAAGTCACGTACTCACCCTCGCGGCCCGCCCACGGCGAGTTGTTGACCGAGAACGTCATGACCACGGTCGGCTCGTCGATGCTGATCGGCTTGAGCGCGACCGGGCGCTCGGGGTCGGCGATAGTCTCGCCAATCGCGATGTCCTCGATACCCGAGACGATCGCGATATCGCCGGCGTCGGCGCGGTCGCGCTCGACGCGCTTGAGCCCCTGCCATCCGTAGAGATGCGCGATTTTGCAGTTGGCCAGCGACCCGTCGAGGCGGCACAGCGCGTAGCTCACGCCCGCGCTCATCGAGCCCGCGATGATGCGTCCGATCGCGAGGCGGCCGACGTAGTCGTCGTAGTCGAGATTGTTGACCTGGAACTGCAGCGGCGCGTCGGGGTCGACTTCGGGGCCGGGCAGATGGCTGATGATCGTTTCGAACAGCGGGACCAAATTTTCGCCCGCGGTAGCGAGGCTCAGCGACGCGGTCCCCGCGCGCGCGTTGGTGTAGAGCACCGGGAAATCGAGCTGCGTATCGTCGGCGCCGAGGTCGATGAACAGGTCGTAGACCTCGTCGAGGACTTCGACCGGGCGCGCGTCGGCACGATCGATCTTGTTGATGCAGAGGACCACCGCGAGCTTGGCCTCGAGCGCCTTCTTGAGCACGAACCGGGTCTGCGGCAGCGGCCCCTCGCACGCATCGACCAGCAGCAGCACCCCGTCGACCATCGACAGCGTCCGCTCCACTTCGCCGCCGAAATCCGAGTGGCCGGGCGTATCGACGATGTTGATGCGAGTGCCTTGCCACAGGATCGAGGTGTTCTTCGCCATGATGGTGATGCCGCGTTCGCGCTCGAGCGCGAACGAATCCATCACCCGCTCGACCACCTGCTCGTTGGCGCGAAATACGCCCGACTGGCGCAGCACCGCGTCGACCAGGGTGGTCTTGCCGTGATCGACGTGGGCAACGATCCCGAGATTTCGAATGTCCTTTCGACGCATGACTTATCGCAGTGAATACTAAAACGCGGCCGAGCCGCGAAGGTTCGCCCGCACAATTGATCAGTGTACCTGTCGGAGGAAGCAGAGTAAACGCGAGGCGGGTAGTGGGGTCAGTTTGAAACTACTACGATAGCCTCGCCGATGATGCCTAGTTCCCACAGGTAAAACTTTCCCGCGGCCCGGAACAACTGGGCCGCTTTTTCGCCGGAGAGAAAGGAGATGCCGACGCGTCGCGTCTCGCCAGGCGACATCGAGCGACCCTGAAGGAGCAGGCGACAGTCCCAAGCACCGGACCCCGAACCGTCTTTGTGGACCATGCAGGGGCAACCAAACCACTCCGGCGGAGTAGGGCCTTTCCGACCACCTTGGTTAGTCGGGTACAGAGTCACCTCGGCGATCAAGTCGGGTTTGATGGTGGCCACACATCCATTATCGCCGAGCCGGAGCGTAGGTGCACGCCTCGATCAAGGGCGTGGAGCTCAAACTGACCCACCACCGGCGCGCCGGCTCAGAGTCTGTGATTTTTTAAAGTGAGACCGAATTTTGTTCGGAACCAATGCTTGGAATGGAACCAGAACCACAGCCGTCTCGGTGAGTCAGCAAACGAAAGGCCGTCATCGTGAGAGTCTGTGAGTTTTTGAAAGCGAAACATCTACCCGGATCGCGACGGGAGAGAAACCACTGTCCTTCGCTGAGTCGGCAAAAGAAGGTCGTCATCCTGAGCGAAGGCTGCCGGAGTCGAAGGATCGCTACGTAACAACTGTTTGAATACTCAGCGATGGTGGTCCACGCGCCGCTGATCGCCTGCTGACGGCCTGCCTGCTACTCCTCGCGGAACCACTCGGCGCTCAGGTCCGCGAACTTCGGATTAATCGATCGGATCAAGTCGATTTTCTTTTTGCGCCGCCATCCTTTGAGTTGCTTCTCTCTTTCGATGGCGACTAGCGCGCTGTCGAAACGTTCGAAGTACACAAGCTTCGTCACCCTGTATTGGCGCGTGAAGCCCGGAATGACTTTGCTTCGATGCTCAAAGACTCTACGTTGCAGATTGCTGGTGATGCCGATGTACAAGATGCCGGTATCGCTGGAGAGGATGTACACATAAAAGTTGGCGACCCTTGATGGCATAGGAGCAGTGCGCGAGGCACTCACCGTGAACGAGCAGCGCGTGCCATTGGTGCATCGCCACGCGAGCGGCCTGGTATCGACGCAACGGTAAGGCGATCAGCGGCGCGTGGACCACCATCGCTGAGTATTCAAACAATTGTTACGTAACGGTCCTTCGACTCCGGCAGCCTTCGCTCAGGATGACGACGTTTTGTTGGCGACTCAGCGGGACGATAGTGGTCCCGTTGCTGTTCCTAGCAACGCGCCGAACAAAATTCGTTTCACTTTAAAAAATCACAGACTCTCAGGATGACCTCCTATTTTTGGTGACTCATTGAGACGACGGTGGTTCAGGTTCTGTTCCAAGGCGCAAACCGAATTCGTCTTCACTATTTGAAAACTCACGGGCTCTGAGCGAAGGTTGCCGGAGTCAGGCTCAAGACAGGCTCCAGATCGAAGCGGACCTCTCGACCCACTACTCAGAGTTAGTTGTCCTCAACGCTGCCGCTCGCAATGCGAACGGTTAGCTATCGAAGCATCGGCTGTCAGGGTGGCGCGCCGGGGACTTGTAGATTGTGTTGTTGGCGCTGCTGGAGCTTCTGCAGTAGTTGGCCGACGTTCTTGACCTCGACTACCTGCCAGTAGCCGCTCGGCGCGCGAGCCAGGTGGACCTCCAGCACCTGCCCCTTGTTGTCGGTGAAGGTGCTGTAGGCCGTGTCGCCGTTGCGATGGAGCACGATCAGCGAGCCGGCGACCGCCGACCCCGGCATCTGCAGGTCCTTGTTGCCGTCGTTTACCTGCTGGACTACCCACGACTGCAGCGCGCCCGCCATCGGCGCGGTGAACAAGTCGACCGCCGCCTTGCCGACCAGGTTGGTCAGCGGATCGGTGCCGCCCTTGTTTTGCACCATCTCGTAGCCGGCGTGTTGAACGACGCTTTGAAAATCGACGTAGCGGGCCGCCTCGTTGCCGTCGCGCGCGTCGATCGCCTGCTTGAGCCGCAGCACCGACCAGGTCGGCGTGTAAGGCAGATAGAAAATGCCCCACGCCGCGATCGCGGCGACGATCAGAATCGCGGTGAAATGCCGGAACGCGAAGCGGATCATTTTGACTCTTAGTGGCCGGAGAGCAGGCTCGCGGCGCTTTTGTCGAGCAGCCAGATAAGTTCGCCATTACCCGGCGCGACGATCTGCGCGGGGAAGCGGTCGGGGTCGTGCGGGCCCTCCAGCACGTCACGCACCGCCTCCGCCTTCGACCGTCCATTCACCAGGAACATCACGCGGTGTCCATTGTTGAGAAGCGGCGGCGTCAGGGTGACGCGATTGCGATGCGGGTCGTCGACTTCGACCGCCACCGCAATCCGGTTTTTTTCGTGGAGCGCCGGGCTGCCGGGAAACAGCGAGGCAGTATGGCGATTCTCGCCGAGGCCCAGCAGTATCACGTCAAAGCGCGGAACCTCAGTCTCACCGATCGCGAACGAACTGCGCAGTTCCTCTTCGTATGCGCGCGCCGCCTGTTCCGGCGGCAGCTCTCCGCGAACCCGATGCACCTGGGTGGGCTTCAGCGCGAGCTTGCTCAGCATGGTGCGATCCGCCATCGCGTAGTTGCTGGCCGGATCGGCCGGCGGAACGCATCGCTCGTCGCCCCAGAAAAACTGGACCTCGCTCCAGTCGATACTGTGATGAAAGCGCGTGGCGAGCAGGTCATAGGTCGCGGCCGGCGTCGAGCCGCCGCTCAGGCACAGCATGAACTCGCCGTGGCTGCAGATCGCATCGCCGGCGAAATGCGCGATCTCCTCGGCGGCGTGAACGTAAAGCGACTCGGGGTCGTCGAGGATGACGATTTTTTTCTCAGTCATTTGATTACTGGCGCGCGCTGTCGCCGCCCTTTTCAGAGGCTAGCCGAAACCCCGGGCGCGAAACCAGATGCTGAAGCGCGTATGCGCGCCACCCACAACTTTCGGTACGGGTCGACCAGGTCGACCCGAACCTGGAACCAGAATTTTCCCGGATACTGAAACCTCACCGAGGTTTCAGGCTTCCTTTCTGCCCGGATGCGCGCTTCGCGCTCTCAGAGGCTAGCGCGCGAGGAGTTTTTGTGCGCGGGCCACTACATTTTCGACGGTGAAGCCGAAGTGTTTCATTATCTCCTGGTATGGCGCCGACATGCCGAAGGTGGTCATGCCGATGACGTCGCCGTCGAGACCGACCCATCGATACCACGAGAGCGGCGAGCCCGCTTCCACAGCCAGCCGGCGCCGAATGTTGGGCGGCAGTACCGAGTCGCGATACGCCTGGTCCTGCTTCTCGAACAACTCGAAGCTCGGCATGCTCACCACGCGGACCGCCTTGCCCTGCTTCTCGAGCTCGGGTTTGGCGCCGACCGCGAGCTGAAGCTCGGAGCCGGTCGCGATCAAAATTATGTCCGCCGCGCGTCCGCTGGTTTCGGTCAGCACGTAGGCGCCGCGCGCGAGCCCGCTGGCGGGAGCCATCTGCGCGCGATCGAAGGTCGGGAGCTTTTGGCGCGTTAGCGCGAGCATCAGCGGGCCGTCGGTGTGCGTCATCGCGACGCGCCACATCTCGGCGGCCTCGTTGGCGTCTCCGGGGCGAATCACGGTCATGTTCGGGATCGCGCGGAGCGAAGTCAGATGCTCGATCGGCTCGTGGGTGGGCCCGTCTTCACCGACTCCGATCGAGTCGTGAGTGAACACGAAAATCACGTGCACCTTCATCAGCGCCGCGAGCCGAATCGCCGGCCGCGCATAGTCGGTGAACACCATGAAGCTGGAGCCGTAGGGGATGAACGGGCCGTGCAGCGCGATGCCATTCAGTATCGAGCACATCGCGTGTTCGCGCAGCCCGAAGTGGAGATTGCGGCCCGCGTAGCTGCCGCGCTCGAAGTCGCCGCCATCCTTGATGTCGGTGAAAGTCGATTCGTTCAAGTCGGCCGAGCCGCCGAACAATTTCCAGACCTTCGACGCGATCGCCGCTTCCGCCTTGGACGCCGACTCGCGCGTGGCGAGGGTGTCATTGGGCGTGAACACCGGGATATCGGCGTCCCATCCCTTGGGCAGCTCGCCGCTCAGCGCCGCCTTGAACTCGGCCGCCTCGGCGGGTTTTGCCGTGGCGTATTTGTCGAGCCTGCCATTCCAGTCCGCCTCGAGCTGCTTGCCGCGCGGCACGCATTTGCGGAACTCCGTAAGCGCCACGTCGGGCACGAAGAAGGCTGGCTCCGTCGGCCATCGGTAGAATTCCTTGGTGAGCTTCACCTCTTCGACGCCGAGCGCCTTGCCGTGCGCCTCGTTGCTGTCGTGGCGGTGCGGGCTGCCGTAGCCGATGTGGGTGTGCACGCGAATCAGCGACGGGCGTTTGGTTTCGGCGATTCCATTTTCAATCGCCTTCGAGAGCTCCTGCAGATCGTTGACGTCCTCGACCGACTGCGTATGCCATCCGTAGGCATCGTAGCGTTTGACGACATCCTCGGAAAAAGTCAGCGGCGTGTGACCGTCGATGGTGACGTGATTGTCGTCGTACAGATAAACGATATTACCAAGGCCGAGATGACCCGCGAGCGACGCCGCCTCCGCCTGGATGCCTTCCATCACATCGCCGTCGCTGATGATTCCGAAAATGCGGTGATCGAAGATTCCCGAAGTGTCGGCGCCGAAGCGCGCCTCGAGGTGTTTGGCCGCGATCGCCATCCCGATGCCGTTGCCGACGCCCTGCCCCAGCGGACCGGTGGTGGTTTCGACGCCGGGCGTCAGTCCGTATTCCGGATGGCCGGGAGTGCGGCTCTCGAACTGGCGGAATTGTTTGAGGTCGTCGAGCGAGAGGTCGTAGCCGGTCAGATAGAGGCACGCGTAGAGGAGCATCGAGCCGTGCCCGGCAGAGAGCACGAAACGATCGCGGCCGAACCAGTTCGGGTTCTTCGGGTTGTGGCGCATGAAGCGTGTGAAGAGCAGGTACCCGGCCGGCGCCATGCCCATCGGCATCCCGGGATGCCCCGAGTTGGCCTTCTGCACCGCGTCGATGGCGAGCACGCGAATCGAATTGACGCAGAGCTCGTCGAGATCCTCGGGCCGATTCACATTGACTTTTGCTGCGGTCGCCAAATTGTCACCAGTTGGTTAATGGTTGGGGCGGCAAGGCTGAGAAAGCCTTGCCGCCGGGTCACCAATCAGATTCGTCGTCGTTGGTGTCGCCCGCCTTATGGCGCATCACGCCGACCACGTCCTTCGCCTCTCCTTTGCGGCCGAGACTCATCGCGGCGCTGAAGCGCTCCGCGATCATGCGCATCATCGCGCCTTCGTCGGCGTCGAGGGTGGCGCCGAGCGCTGCCAGCCGCTCCATCGCGCGCCGAATCGCGTCGAGCGCGGCAGGCATGTCACCGCGCTCGCGCGCCGTGATGGCATCGTGCAAGCCGGCTCTGACCTCGCGGACCGCGGGGCGCGCGCGCTCGCCGATCACGACCTCGAGCTCGCCCAGGTTCTCAGCGAGCTTTGCAAACGGATCGGAAGCGGGGTCGGCGAGGGGCACGCCTCGATTGTTTCACTTGTCGCGCTCCTTGTTCAAGGTTTCGTTCCGTTACAGGATTGCGATCTCGTCGCGCGTCGAGATGAGTCCGGTTATCAACGCTGCGATTCTCGACCACGGGCGGCTTTTGTTAGATGATAGAAGGAATGCTGTGGAGGGATGGGGGTCCGCGATGAGACCAATGCTTAATCGCCGGGTGGTGGTGACTGGAGTGGGGATGGTGACGCCGCTCGGGACCGGAGTGGAGAAGAACTGGGAGGCGCTGATGGAGGGCCGCTCCGGTATCGGCCCGATCACGCGCTTTGAATGCTCGAAATTCCCGGCGCGCATCGCGGGCGAGGTCAAAGACTTCAAGCCCGAGGACTGGATCGAAAAGCGCGACATCAAGAAGATGGACCTGTTCATCCAGTACATCATGGGCGCGACGGCGCAGGCGATGGAGATGTCGGGGTTCAAAATCGCCGACGACGAGTCCGCCGAGCGCGTCGGGGTGCTGGTCGGCAACGGCATCGGCGGCCTCTGCACCATCGAGGAATACCATCTCCTGTACCTGGAGACCGGACTCAAGCACGTCACCCCGTTCTTCATTCCCAAGCTGATCTCCAACCTCGCGCCCGGCCAGGTCGCGATAAAATACGGCGCCCGCGGGGTGAATCTGTGCACCACCAGCGCGTGCGCGTCGAGCAGTCACGCGATTGGCGAGGCGTACCGGATGATTCGGCTTGGCTACCTCGATGCGGCGATCACCGGCGGCACGGAGGCGGCGCTGACGCACCTCGGCGTCGGCGGTTTCATCGCGATGCGTGCGCTGTCGACGCGCAACGACCGTCCCGAGGCGGCGAGCCGTCCATTCGATCGCGAGCGCGACGGTTTCGTGATGTCGGAGGGCGCGGCGGCGCTGATTCTCGAGGAGCGCGAGGCTGCGATTAAGCGCGGCGCCAACATCCTCGCGGAGGTATGCGGATACGCCACCAACGGCGACGCCTATCACATCACCTCGCCGGCGCCGCAAGGACGCGGCGCCGCGCGCTGCATGCAGCTGTGCCTCGAGGACAGCGACCTCGATCCCAACGAAGTCGACTACATCAACGCGCACGGCACCTCGACTCCGCAGGGCGACCTCGCCGAGACCCAGGCGATAAAGCACGTGTTCGGCGAGCGCGCGGCGAAGATCGCGATCAGCTCGACCAAGTCGATGACCGGGCACACGCTCGGCGCGGCAGGCGCGATCGAGTCGGCCTACACTGTGCTCGCGATGAAACGCGAAATGATCCCGCCGACAATCAACCAGGAGTTCCCCGACCCCGAGTGCGATCTTGACTACGTGCCCAACCATCCGCGGCCCCGCAAGATCCGCATCGCACTGAACAACTCCTTCGGATTCGGCGGCACCAACACCACGCTGGCCTTCCGGTCGGCAGGCTGAGCTGAGCAAGAAATCATGGGTTCCAGAGTCGTTGCCACCGGGCGCGGGCTGCCGCGCACCGCAATGACCAACAAAGACCTCGAGCGCTACATGGAGACCTCCGACGAGTGGATCCGCTCGCGCACCGGAATTCAGCAGCGCTACACGATGCGCTCCGGCGAGTCGCTAGCCGACATCGCCGCCGAGGCGAGCCGCATCGCGCTCGAGCGCGCCGCAGTCAAGCCCGCCGAGCTCGACGCGATCATCACCGGCACGGTTTCCTCGGAGTATGCGTTTCCGTCGTTCGCCTGCCAGATCCAGAGCCGCCTCGGCATCGCCACAATTCCCGCGTTCGACGTCGCCGCCGCATGCTCCGGGTTCATCTATGCGCTTTCGGTCGCTGACTGCGCGATGCGTGCGGGCGAGTATCAGCGCGTGCTGGTGGTCGGCGCCGACGCGCTCTCGACGATGGTCGATTGGAACGATCGGCGCACCGCGGTGCTGTTCGGCGATGGCGCCGGCGCGGCCGTGATGGTCACCGAGCCGGGACCGCGCGGCGTGCTCGCAAGCCTGCTGCGCTCGTCGGGCGAGTACTGGAATCTGCTTTCGGTGCGCGCGACCGGAATTCGCGGCACCCTGGACTCCGAGGCGCGACGCGACGCCGACGATTCGATCAAGATGAAAGGTCCCGAGCTTTTCAAAATCGCGGTCAAGAGCATGGAGGACGTGAGTCGGCAAGTCGCCGCGCGCGCCGGCATCAAGCTCGAAGACGTCGACCTCATCGTGCCGCACCAGGCAAACATGCGGATCATCAACGCGGTCGCTGACCGGCTCGGCCTCCCCGCCGAGAAGATCTTCACCAATATCGACCGCTACGGCAACACCTCGGCAGCATCGGTGCCGATAGCTCTCGACGAGGCAGTCGAGAGCGGACGCATCCACGACGGCGACCTGGTGATGCTCAATGCCTGCGGCGGCGGCCTGACCTGGGGCGCCAACCTATTGCGCTGGTAGGGCAGGCGCGCGCCCGACCGTCTCTGTCAGCTATCTTGTATGCGCGCAATCGTGAACCTGCGCATCGTGATCCCGTCCCTCGCGCGACTCTCCTGATGCTGACTCAACTTCTCGCCCGCCGCGTGCTGATCGTGCTCGGCAAAGGCGGAGTCGGAAAAACCGCGGTGAGCGCCGCGCTCGGGATGCTCGCCGCTGAGTCCGGCAAGCGGGTGCTGATTATGGAATGCGACGGGCGCGCGCCGATGGCGGCGGCGTTCGGGCATGCGCGTTCGCTCGAGCCCGTCGAGGTCGCGCCTAACCTCTCGCTGATGGTCCTCGACGGAATTTCCGCGTTTGAAGAATACCTGCGGATGGTGCTGCACGCCCGCGTGCTCCTGCGCGCGGTGTTCGCGAACCGCTTCTATCAATTCTTCGTGCAAGCCGCGCCCGGAGTCCGCGAGCTTATGATGCTCGGCAAGGTCTACTACGAGGCCAATCAAAAGTCGTCGCGCAAAACCCGTTGGGATCTGGTAATCGTCGACGCGCCAGCGAGCGGCCAGGCGCTGAGCCTGTTAAGGATGCCGACTGCCGCGCGCGAAAGTTTCGGCGACAGCATCGTCGGCCATGAGGCGGCGAATATCGCGCGGATGCTTCGCGACAAGTCGCATTGCGCGATCGTCGCGGTGACGACTCCGGAGCCGCTCGCGGTTTCGGAAACGCTCGAAACGATGGCGGCGCTCGAGAGGATGCGTCTTGCGCCCGCGGCGCTGTTCTTCAACCGCACCAGCGCTGATCTATTCGACGCGCGCGACGTCGCGATCGTGGCGCGCGCCGCCGGCTCATCGATCGATGCGGACAGCCTCGCTCAGCTCGCCGAACTTGCGACTCGCGAACTCAAACAAGCGCAGCGTGGGCGCAAGACCCTCGCGGAAATTCGCGCTCAATCGCGAGTCCCGGCCTTTAAGATTCGCGAGCATAGCCGGCTGTCAGGCGCCGCACTGATGCACGCGCTAGCCGCCGAGCTCGCGCCTCTCGCTACGCCGGGAACCGCCGCACGGCCGCACTAACCGACCCGGCTAAGCGACCCGCTAAAGCCCAAAGAAGAGCTGGATTCCCTGGGGCGGCGGCGTATCGTAGTCCGGCTGAGGCGCGTAGTAGTAGTCGGGCTCCGGCGCGTAGTAATAGTTCGGAGTGGGCGGCGCGTAATAGTAATCCGGCTGTGGCACATAACGGACGGCGGGTCCGCGTCTGCCACGATCGCCGTTGTCGTGATGCTGATCGCCACCGCGATCACCATGACCATGATCATCGGCGGCGCGCGCCGGCCCGACGGCAACACTGCAAATCATGAACGCAAACGCGATTGCCGTCGCGATCGTGCCGATTTTAGAGCGCAATTCCTTTCCCGACTTATGCGATATTTCCATGGTGACTCTCCATCGTCGGAGCGACTCCCGGTTCACTTGCTCTCTTTCATCTCTTTTTTCGCCGTCGCGCGCGCGCGGCTCTGGAACAGGGCGTCGGCGGTCTGCTTCTGCGCATCCGACATGCTGTTGTAGAGAGCCTCGAAAGCCGGAATGAATTTCTTCATGCCAGCTGCATGGGCTTCGATCACCGAACCATAAGACTTGACGACGTCGACGGCGCTCATTGACTGCGTTGCGGCGGCCCGCCGTTCCTGGAGGTCAACCATAGCCTTCGCATTGTCGCGCATCACTTGGGCAAGGTCGTTCCATTGAGGATCTTGCGCGGCAGTGATGTGAAGTTTTTTGTGCAGATCCTTGATATGCGCCTCGACCTGGTTTGACGAGGCCTTTTCCTCGGACGTCGCTGACGACGCAGTCATCGCCTCAGGAGAAGGAGCCTGCGCCAGGATCTCCCGAGCCGCGGGAGACTTGGCCGAAGCCGCCCGGGAGAGATCGCCGGAGGCCGCAAATAAAGGGCTGGCGAGAACGATAGCGCCGAGCAAAGTTGCCGCCGCGGTTGCCGCGCGTGCGACTGGATGCGTGAACGAGAACATGATGCACACTCCCTGTTAGTTGCGGCCGCGGAAGGTCGAGCTCGATAGCGGTCGGATGTCTTAGGCAGTTCTGCTCGATTCAAAGTTACTGCAATCCGCCTTCGAACACCATAGTTTATTTAAGAGTTATTCCTGGGTGCCAAGCTTAAGGTCACTCGCGCTGGCTGCGAAAAAACCCTCGGCCAAAAAAACCTGGCCCTAAGATCTTGCAGCGCGGCGCCGGCCAGCGTATGTGAGTTGACTTGGAGATTCGAAATGGAATTTCCGACAAGTCTGATTGTGTACCGCTGTTCACTCTGAGACAGCTACGGTGCACGCGAAAAGGGTGTCAGAGGTGCGCAACTACGCCAGGTTCTTTAAGAGTCTCATTCTTCGTCCCCTCAAGCCGGCACTTCATCTTCTGACCCTGGGCCTGCTGCTCGCGACTGTGGGCATGATGCTCCTCGCGGCGAGCTGCAACGGCAGCGGTGGATCGCCCCCACCGGGGATCGTCCACTTTGTCCCTAACTCCCACAAGTTCTGGAGCGACCCGGCGAACTGGACCACCGCCTTAGGTCCCGCCTACGCCGACATCACGCTGGCGTCGAGCAATTTCGTCCCATGCCGAGGAGGCCCCTTCGCTCTCTGCTATTACTCTGGACCGAGCACAGGTCCTGAAGATTTATCCTGCACGCTGACGAAGAATGGCCTATATGCCAACTGCCAATGCTTCGACATCCCCTACGGCGTGTACTTCGTCGATATCAACGCCATCCTGAATCACAAGGTATACCTGGACACCGTTGCGAAATGCGGGACTGACGGCAGCCTGTGCGCGACGCTTAACTCGGCGCCGGTATGCGCGAACGTCAATCAGGGAAATCTGATTCCCGGGTCGACCGTATACTCCACCTTCAGCTTCGACTGCGTCCCGACCAACGGTCTTGGCGTGACCAATTGTTCGCAAGCGCCATACGCCGGATGCATGACCGCGCCTTGTTTCAAAACTGGTCAGCCTGGAATCGTGCAGTGCTCTTGCCCGGTCTTCGACGGTCCTTACCAGGTCGGCCAGAACGATCAGGCGTGTACCCTTGGCGATGACCTGGTGTGGTCGGCCGCCTTTGCACCGACCGCGACGCCAACGGCCACCCCCGCCCTATCCGGGCTCGCGCGTGCCGAGGCTCCGGCTGCTGTTCCCAGTCCGGGAGCTTGCCTGCCCGATGCGCCCGGAGCGATCGGATGCCCACTGTTTGTACCAGGAACCACGACACTGCCGGCCGGCAGCGGCGTTGACTGCGGACGAGTCTGCGCTGAGTACGCCAGTTGCCTGCAAACCGGAAAGGTTCAGACCGGATATACTTGCGACGCGACGCTTTGCACTGACGAATGCAACGATCGCGACCTGGTGGGAACCGCGTGCTCGGGGCTGGGCGAGTGCGACATTTCGGAAATAATCAAAGCCGAAACTGCCGCTGAATGCAGTTGCTGCGCAAGCCAGCTATGCGGATGCAACCCGGACGCGAATACCAATGCGGCGATCGCGACGCTGAACCAACAGCAGCGCGAGCGAGGTATCACGCCCCAATGTGACATCAATGGCACGCTCTGCGGGTCGCCCTGACTTGCCAATCCCCAAGCGACGCGGCCCCACTGGAATCCGGCGCTCTGCACAATTACCGTTGGAGCGAGGGCCGAACGCGCGGCGTACACGCCGCTTCAGCCCGATTGAGCTCCGACCGAACTCCGATTGAACTCCGGGCTCGTACCCGCGATGAGCGAAAGCAAACCCAATCCGCCCGACTTGGCAAAGAAAAAACCTCGCGAGCCGTGGATCATCCGCACTTACGCGGGCTTCGGCGACGCGCGCGCGGCCAACCATCGCTTCCACGCCAATCTCAAGGAAGGACAGCGCGGACTCTCGATCGCGTTCGACCTTCCGACTCAGAATGGCTACGACCCCGATGCTTCCGTCGCGCGCGGCGAGGTCGGCAAGGCCGGCGTCTCGATCTGCCATTGGCAGGACATGGAGACGCTGTTCGCGGGAATCCCGCTCGCCTCGATCAACACCTCGATGACGATCAACGCGACCGCGCCGTTTCTCCTCGCGCTCTACCTGGTGGTCGCGGAGAAGCACGGGGTGCCGTGGAACGAGCTTCGCGGGACCACGCAGAACGATCTGCTCAAGGAATTCGTCGCGCGCGGCACCTCGATCTTCGAGCCGGAGCTTTCCTTCCGGCTATCAACCGAACTTATCAAGTTCGCGGTCGAGCGCGTCCCCAACTGGAATCCGATCAACTGCTGCGGTTATCACTACATGGAAAGCGGCGCCGGGCCGGCCGAGGAAATCGGCTACGCGTTCGGCAATGCGATGCTGCTGCTCGACGCTCTTCGCCCGCAACTCAGCCGCGAGGCATTCGAGCAAACCGTTCGCCGCATCTCTTTTTTCATCAACAGCGGAATCGAGCTGGTCCCGGAGATCTGCAAAGTCCGCGCGTACTTCCAATTGTGGCGCGAGCTGTGCCGCACCGAGTACGGAATCGAGAAGGTCGCGTTCCGCGCCGGATGCCAGGTGCGCTCGCTCTCGCTCACCGAGCAGCAACCCGAAGTGAATATCATCCGGATCGCGTACGAAGCGCTGCCAGTCACGCTCTCGGCGGCGGCGCGCGTCAACGCGCTGCAGCTCCCCGGCTTTCGCGAGGCACTCGCGCTGCCCGATCAGGCCGAGCAGCTCTTGAGCCTCCGCACCCAGCAGGTGCTGATGCACGAGACCGGAATCGCGCGCTACGGCGATATCTTCGAAGGCAGCCGGGTTATCGAGAAACTGACCGGCGAGACCGCCGCGCAAGCCCGAGAGATCGCGATGCGGATGCGCGAGAGCGGCTACACGCGCGCCATTGCGATGGTCAGCGTGGAACTCACGCGCCAGCTTGCCGAACGCCAGCGCAAGCTCGAGGCCGGCGAGATTGTGCAGGTCGGAGTCAACGCATTCATGGGCGACATCGACCTCGCGCCGGCAGAGGGCGAAGATGACCGAAGCGCGCGTGCAGCGAGCAGCCAGATCGATTCGGAGCGCGAACGCGTCGAGGCCATCCACAAGTGGCGCGCGGAGCGCAACGATCGCACCGTGGCCGACGCGCGACTCGCGCTGGAACGCGCGGCGCACGACGGCGGCTCGGTACACGACAGCAACCCCGTGATGGACGCGACGATCGAGCTCGCGCGCGCGGGCGGCACCGTCGGCGAATGGACCGCGTCGCTGGAACGCGTCAGCCGCGGCCGCTACACGCCGCCGATTCTCGAGACCACCGGTGGATTCGCCAAGCTCGACGTGGCGCGCGGCAACCATCGGATTCGCGTCGCGCTCGCCAAGGCCGGCCTCGACGGTCATATCAACGCGGTCAAGCTGCTCGCGCTCGCCATGATGCAGGGCGGGATGGAAGTGGTGCTCGCGGGATTCAAGCAGACGCCCGCGCAGATGGTCGAAATCGCGCTGCAGGAAGACGCCGACGTGCTCGCGATCTCGTCGCTGGCGGGAGCGCACATGACGATCGCGCGCGAGACGCTGGCACTGCTCAGGGAGCGCGACGCCGCCGACATGAATGTCGTCATCGGCGGGATAATTCCGGAGAGCGACCGTCAGCCGCTGCTCGACCTCGGTGTGAAAGCGATCTTCACGCCCAAAGACTCCAGCCTCGGCGCTATCGTCGAGCGGATCGCGGCGCTCGGCTCGCGGAGCCACCTCTGATGTCCCGCACTTCCATCGCGACGACGCTCGCGCTTGCCGCTCTGATTTTTACCTCGATGGCATGCGCGGCTTCGATCGCGTGCGCTGCGGAACCCGAGCCGTGGAACTGCAGCGGCAAGCAACATTTCCAGCACACCGACGACATGACCTACACGGCGAAGTCGAATTCGCAACGCCATTGGCGCCTCTTCCTGATGGAGTACGAGCAATACACTGGTCATCACGGATACAGCGTGGTGACCGCGAACGATCTCGCCAACGCCGGCGCTACCGCGGGCGGCGTGATCGGAACCGGCAAATTTTTCGCGATGGCCGAGTACAAAGACGCAAGCGGCATTTGGAATTGTCCGTCCAGCGGCGCACCCGCGGATTCTCCGGCCGCCGACGCGCTGTACGACTTCTGCTTCGGCGAAGGCGATAATGCGTGCGGCGTCGCACTCACCATCCGCAAGCAACACCTGAGACCAATCGTCTCGCCGCCATGACGCAGTCAACTCGAAAGAGGATCGTCACCATGAAGTTTCCAACAGCTCGGCCGCTCGGTGCGATCGCCACGACCACGATGACGCTCGCGCAGATCATCACGGGCATCGCGATCATTATGCTAGTCATGACGAGCGTCGCGCGCGCGGCCGAACCGCGACCATGGCTGTGCCGCGACAAGCCGGTTTTCTCCTACGACCGCGGGATGGAATACGAAGCGAGCGCGCGGCCCGGCCGTCAGTGGCAACTCTTTTTCATGGAGTTCGATCCAAGCGGCGGACACGATGGGTTTACCATCGTCGGCCAGCGCGACCTCGGAATTGGCGGCCAGTCGCTCACTGGACAGCTCGCGGCGGGAAAATATTTCGCGGTGGCGCTCTATCGGGCCGAAGGCGGCTACTGGGTGTGCCCGGGAACCGCGCGCGACAGCGGAGCGCCCAAGCTCGGGACGGTCACCAACCTGTGCTTCAGTGAAAGCGGACCGGCGTGCCGGGTGACGCTCGCAGTGAAGCCGGATCACACACTCGTGCCGGCGGGACGTCCTTCGACTCCGTAATCGACTGAAGGTCAGCGAATAGGTTGGAGGCGGCGAGCGGACTCGAACCGCTGAATGGAGGTTTTGCAGACCTCTCCCTTAGCCACTTGGGTACGCCGCCCCCGTTGCTCTATCCACTGCAGCGGAAACGAAAGAAATATCACGCGCGCCGGGCTCCATCAAAGAGCCGTGAGCTGGCGATGGTTCGATGCTACTCGGCCGCCGCTCTCGATCGAACAGAGGCTCTAACCAATCGGCGAGGCGAGAACTTGCGAGTCGCAGGCGCGACCGCGACGCTGTCGTTGGATTCATTCCTGCACTGCTGTATAGGATTTCCTGCCGCCCGCATCATGACCGCGAGCTGCGTGGAAGGATCTGCGGCCGCCAAGCGCGTCCGCGGCCCCACGAAACCTTTGCCGCGGCGATGCTGGAGACAGGCCGATGAAATCAACGCAGCGAAAATCAGGCATCTCGTTTGCCGCGGCGTTCGCGGCCGCCGTCACGATCACAATAGTTCTACTGCTCGGCGTATGCGTATCTGCCGCTGAGACCGCCGGCAGCGGCGCATCAGGCGAGATCCGCGAAGCGACACTTTTATTTTACGTCGCGCTCAACAGCGCCCTGAACGGCGACGTCGCTCCGATGAGCGAGGTATGGTCGCACGCATCTGACGTAACCGACTTCAGTCCGTTCGGCGGGCGCGCGGTCGGATGGAATCAGGTGTACGCGCAGTTCCAGAATGAAGGGCGGACCAACCTCGCGCGGCAGGTATCGCCGGCTGATATGCTGGTCGTGGTGGACGGCGCCATGGGCTACTCAGTGTGTAACGAGAACAGCCAGGTGCACACTGGCCCGGGCGTCAACACCACACTCACTTACCGCGCCACCAACGTGTTCCGGCGTGAAGACGGTAAATGGAAGATGGTCCATCATCACGCCGACTTGAGTTCGCCGGCGCAGGACACGCCACCGGTCCACAAGCCGGAAGCCAGGCGCGCACCCGCCGCGACCAAGGCGCCGGAGCCACCTCCGGCCGACGAACCCTCACCCTAGCCCGCACCGCGCAAACGAAATCAGCGAGTGAATAAGTCCGGCTCGGGCTCGAGCAGATCGGGCGAGTCGAACTCGACGCTGTTGACCAACGGCGAGACGGGCTGCGCCACCAGCAAATCGTCAGGCGCGGGAACCAACAGGCGCTTGAGCGCCCGCGGCTCCCGGGCGCGCGGATTCATCCAGTCATCGGCGTCGCGGTCGGAGAGAATCACGGGCATCCGGTCGTGAATCGGAGCGAGCGTCGAATTGGCGGCGCAGGTGATAATGGTGAAGGTCTTTTGCCATTCGCCATCCGGCGGACGCCATGATTCGTAGAGACCGGCGAAGAGGATCAAGCCCAGGTCGCCGCGATGGAACCACAACGGCCGGCGCGCTTTCTTCGGGCCGGTCCACTCGAAGAATCCGTCGGCCGGAACGACGCATCGATGGCGCACGAATGCGTCGCGGAACGCGGCGCGCGTGTCCACGCTCTCGACGCGCGCGTTGATGCATTTCGCGGCCTCTTTCGCGTCCTTCGCGAAACGGTTCACCAAGCCCCAATTCGCGGGAACGACCTCGCGGTTTTCGAACTTGGTTCGGACGATGAAGTAGGGTTGCGTCGGCGCCACGTTGTAGCGTGGCGTGTAGTCGGCGAAGCCGTCGATGGAGACGCCAAGCTCGGCCGCCAGCGAGTTCTTATCGCGCCGCGTTAGTGTGAAGCGCCCGCACATCGCGGCTACTATGTTACACGAGACTCGCTTGCCGCGCGTCAGGCGCCTTCGCGCGAGCGCGGCGTGGCGCGCGGATGAGGCGGCAGATTGAGCACGTCTTTCTGGTAGAACCCGGTGATGTACTCGATCAGATCGCGCATCGAGACAACCCCGATCGGCGACTGGTCGGCGTCGACCAGCGGTATATGGCGGAAGCCCTCGACTGCCATCTTGTTGAGCGCGTACGCGACCGACGAATCGGCCGGCAGCGTCTCGGGGTCTGAGGTCATGTAGTCGGCGACCGGCGTCGACTCGAGATCGATCGCGTTGCCGGCGATTTTCATCAACACATCGCGCTCGGTGAAAATCCCGGCGAGCTTGCCCTCGCGCACCAGCAAGATGCATCCGCGCCGGTTCTCGCGCATCTGGCGTATCGCCTCGGCGAGACTGGTGTCGGCCTCGAGCACGATCGCGGGGGTCTGCGACGCGTCGCTCAGAGTTTCGCTGAAAAGCACCGATTCGAGGTCGGCCGGGCCGGGCCGTTCCTCTTCGAGTATGCGCTCGCGATCTTCGTTATCGTGGACTGACATCGTGGATGCCCTCCTCTTCCGGATGACCTCCGCCGCCGCCCGCCTCCCTCCGATGGTTACATCGGCGCTCGCGAAAATCCAGCCGCCCCGGCATGAATTGGCTGTTACTAAGAGGTTCGCTTCTCAGGTTGCGATTCGATTAAGAGCCTCACTCGGCAGCCTGCGGCGTGCTAGCTTGCCCGCTTATGGCTATGGCGACGCGATCGAGCTGGTTTCCGCGCAGCGCAACCGCCGACGGCAAGCGGCTCCTGGTGACGCGCGCAATCCGCGGATTTGCCGACGGCGCAGTAAGCGTCCTGCTGCCGAGTTACCTGGTGAGTATCGGCTTTTCATCGGCACGCGTCGGCGCGATCATCTTCGGGACGCTGCTCGGTTCCGCCGCGCTGACGCTGTGGGTCGGCCTCGCGAGCCATCGTCTCGGCCGGCGCCGCGTGCTGCTGGCTGGAAGCATCCTGATGTTGGGGACCGGACTCGGCTTCGCGACGGTCCGCGGTTTCTGGCCGCTGTTCATCGTCGCGGTGATCGGGACGCTCAACCCCTCGGCCGGCGACGTAAGCCTGTTTCTGCCGGTGGAGCAGTCCGCGCTGGTGGAAGCGGTCGCAATCTCCGACTTCACCGCGATGTTCGCGCTATACAACGTGGCGGGAGCCTTGTTCGGCGCGTTTGGCGCGCTGGCCAGCGGTCTGCCGGTCACCATCGCGGCGCATCACGGATGGAGCCCGCTTGCGGCCGAGCGCTCCGGCTTCATCGGATACTCGATCATCGCGCTGGTCGCCGCCACCCTGTACGCATCGCTATCGCCCGCGGTCGAGGCCGAGCCGGTGCCGGCCAGCACCGCTCCGCTGGCCGAATCGCGCCGCATCGTGATCAAGCTCGCGGCGCTATTCAGCCTCGACGCGTTCGGCGGCGGCTTCGTGGTGCAATCGCTGCTGGCGCTGTGGCTCTTCCGTCGCTTCAACTTCTCGGTGCAGATGGCGGGATCGTTTTTCTTCGTCGCCGGCCTGCTCGGCGCAATGTCACAATTCGTATCGTCGGCGCTGGCCGCGCGCTTCGGGCGAATCAATACGATGGTGTATACGCATCTGCCGTCGAACGGACTGTTGATTCTCGCCGCCTTGATGCCCAACGCGACGCTCGCCATCGCGTTTCTGCTGATGCGCTCGGCGCTCTCGCAAATGGACGTGCCCGCGCGGCAGTCATTCGTGATGGCGGTGGTGCCGGCCAAGGAGCGCGCCGCCGCAGCGGGCGTGACGAACGTGCCGCGGAGCCTGGCGTCCGCGCTCTCGCCGCTGCCCGCGGGGATGTTGCTCGACTACTCGGTTTTCGGATGGCCGCTTATATGTGCGGGAGTGGCGAAGACCATTTACGACATCCTGTTGCTGATTCAGTTCCGCTCGGTCCGCCCCACCGACGAACAGTCCGGATGAACAGCGCGCCGGAAGAACCGCGCATAGAGAGCGCCCTTGCTCATCGCTCGATCGATCTCGACCATCGCGTATTACGCATATACGAAACAGCCGCGGCCCCCGAGATGGAGACCGCGGCTGTCAACAGTCACTGTACTTCCAACCGACGCTACTCTAGCGGCACCAGTTCGACGCGCCGGTTCTGCGCGCGACCTTCAGCAGTGTCGTTGGACGCGACGAAGTTGGTCTTGCCGTAGCCGTGCGGGATCAGACGGCTCGGAGAGATGCCCTGCCCGCTCAGATACCTGACCACCGAATTGGCGCGCCGATCGGAAAGCCTCAGGTTGTACCTCTCGCCTCCGATCGCGTCGCAGTATCCGTCGACGTTGATGTTCACGTTCGGATGCGACTTCAGGATTGACGCACCTTCATCGAGCACCGCGGCGTCACCCGGACGAATGTTCGACTTGTTAAAGTCGAAGTGCACGCCGCGCAGGATGATTTTCTCAGGTGGCGGCGGCGGCGGAGGCGGCGGTGGCGGCGGCGGAGGTGGCGGAGGTGGCGGTGGCGGCGGTGGCGCCTGGATCAGCGGATCGCAATAGTAATGGCCGATGAGCGCACCGAGCAGCCCGCCGAGTGCGGCGCCGCCAAGGCCGGCCGCCAGTCCCGGAGCGGTCCGGCTGCCATCACCGACCTCGACAGCGGTAACCCCTCCTGCGGCGCCTCCCAGCGCAGCACCGATCAGACCTCCCCCCAGCGCGCAGCGGCCCCATTGGCGGGGCGGCTGATTGGCGCATCCCGCGAGCATCGCGGCGAACACTGCAGCACTGGTGAACCCTGCGACCGACTTAGATAGTCGCGACTTGAATTTCATGAACTCCTCCCACCCCGAGATGCGCATCGCGCATTGCTACGAAATATTGCACCCTATCTTCCCGAAAAAGTGACCGTATAGCAACAATTTTTCCTACCGCGGTGACAAATTTTGCGCCAAGGATTTCGGCCACATCGGGCCGAGAAACTAAGCTCAGGCCTTCGAGTTGTTAGAGGAACCGCGAAATATCAGTAGGCGGGGACCATATTGCACCACCATTCGAAACGGCCGAATCGCCCAATAAAGCGGGAACAGTTTCCTGGGTAGCGGAATGAGCTGGTAGTCGCCCATCGACGGCGCCAGTATCCGGCGGACAAGGTAACGCGCGCGCGCGCGCGTGCCCTGGATCGAGCGCAGCGGGACGGCCCACGGATCGAAGTCGGCGCGTCCCTCCGTGGCGCCGCCGAACAGCCGGCTCGCGATGCGCGCCGCCAATGCCGCAACGGCGCGGTCGTCGCGAGCTATCGCGACTAAATCGCCGGGGACCGGCGCGCCAACCAGCTCGTGCGCGAGGTAAATGCCGGTCAGGAACATGCGCCTGCTCCCGAGCGCGGTTGCCTCGTCGAGTACTTTGCTCAGATCGATTTCCGCATGTGTGCGAATGGTTTCCGCGACGTCGCAAATCCATCCGAGCGTGACCCATCCGTGCTTCGCGCCGTGGACGCATATGTAGAGCAGTTGATCCTCCGGCGCCAACGCCATCACGGCGGCGCTATCGAGCTCGACCGCGCGCGCGCGCATCCACAGTCCCTCCTCATCGGGCGCGAAACGGAACGAGCGCGGCGTGATGTTCCAGTGAACGTCCACTGCGCCAAGCCCGTCGGGACCGATGAACGCGTCCTCGTATTCCTGAAAGTAGCCGGTCGCCAGACCTTCGCGCCTGGCGTGCGGCGACCGATATCGCTCCGCAGTAAGGAGTTCGGCGATTTCAGGGAGATCGCTCTGACGCACCAGAATATCCAGATCGCTGAACTGGCGAAGTTCGATCGATCCGTACGATCTCGCCGCGAGTACCGGACCCTTGAAGGTGAGCGCCGGAATTCCGCGCGCCTCCAGCAGGCCCATCAGACGCACCAGCTCGGCAGTCAGATGACGGTTATAGAGAATGATCAGCTGCCACTGCATCCGGAGCTTCGCGAGGGCGTCGTCCGGCACGACGTCGCGACACTCGAGGTTCAGGTAGCGATGCACCAGCGGCAGCACCGCGTGACGCTTTGCGATATCGACAACGCGGTCCCAGCTTGCGATGCGCGTCGCGAGGTCCGCCGCCCGCGCGGTCCGCTCCGGCGTTGCCGCGATCGTCGCGCAGGAGAGCACCAGGGACGTTTCTGGGCCGAGGGCGACCAGGTTGACAAGCGCATCCGATGCCATCGAAGTATCACCGATATCGCGACTATAACGCTCGCTTAAGCACACCCCAAGTAAGATTAACTCTGTATCGCGAAGCACTGACGACCATGCCGAGTTTCCCTTGACGTAGTGCCGCTAAAGTGAGAATATGCGTCGGCGATTTATGAAACACTACAGAACCGTTTACAAATATATCATTGCGTAACATGAGCAAGTGCACGAAGATGGTAGCGTCGCGATCACGCCCTTTTCGTGGTCTCACGCTGTCACAGAGAGCGTAAAGGAACTCAAACCTTGTTAAAGGAGCTTGGAGAGATATGAAGGTAATCAAACGAAGCCTGTTTGTATTGGCGATTCTGGTCTTTGGGGTTGGCTTGGTAAGATCAGCCCTGGCGGTGACTCCACCTGCCGCTGACAGCGACGAGATGCCGGTCAACGGAACCTACAGCTTCTCGGCTTACGGGGGCAACGTCGTGACTGTCGTACAGGTTCCCGCCGAGAGCATGTCGGGCGTCTTCACGGTCGCGACCGGCACCGTCACCGGCACGTTTAACGTCACCGGCGGCAGCTTCACCCTGAAGGACAACAAGGACATCTGCACCGGGACGTTTAGCGGAAAGGGCACCCCCGTCGCCAACACGATAAATTCTGGCACGATGGCGCTGACACTCGCGAGTCTTGTAGGCACCGGCTGCGCGGCCCTCGGCGTCAACGGCAGCCCGCTGACCCTGTACTATGGCGTGGCCAGCATAAGCTCACGAGGTAACCCTGATTTGTCCCCCACGCACTCCGTCATTTTCTTCGAAGATATCGACACCAACACGCTGGCGATCACCGGAGAAGCACAACTGCAAGGAAGCGTGGATTAGCTGCGCGTCAGTATCGATTGCGAAATAACCGATGAAAATTTCACCCCAGCTTCGCGCCGAGAATCCATCAAACCGGACGATGCTGCAGAGCAGGAGTCGAATAATGAGAAAGTTTTTCAAACCAATAACGTTGCTCGCGCTTGGACTGATTCTATCCGGCCCGGTGGCCCTTCGAGCCAACGCCGTCAGCACCGACCCCAACTGTCCCGGCGTCACCACCGGCCCTCTGGAAACAAGCTCATCTTACGCTTTCACAGCCATCGGGAACGATACGTCGGCGAACGCAAACGCCACCGCGACGCTGGTAGGTTCGCTCGAAACTGACTCACGTGGCTGCCCGACCGGTGGGTTCCTCGCGCTAAATGACAATGGCTCGCCGTGTCTAGCCAGCTTCACCAGTGTCCTCACGGAGAATGCCTCGCCCCCCAACACCGGCACGTTTGTTTGGACGTCGTCGTGCTTCTCAGCAGCGGAAGAGTTTGCATACGCGACAGCGTCGGATTTTTCTGACACTCTGTATTTTTCCAGCAACCTGGCAACCTCCGGGATGGTAACCACTCCCGATAACTTCGCGTTCGCCGGGAAAGTTCAGGAGTTTGATGACATTGACGCCCCCCCTACCCTCACTCTGAGTCTAACGGTTAAGCGCAAAAAGCACTAAACACCTGGCTGTGAGGCGAAATCAGAACGGACCATTGTGGCGTATCGATGAGCGGAATAATTGCAGTGTTCAACCTCGACGGACGGCCCGCGAGTCCGCGAGTAGTTGGACGCATGCTCAACTCGATGCGTCATCGTGGTCCCGATGGGCAGGCATCGTTCGTGCGCGGACCCGTGGCGCTTGGCCACGCGCGGCTGTGCGCCACCGAGGAATCGATCCGCGAGCATCAGCCGCTGCGTGACGAAAGTGCGGAGCTGGCAATTGTGTTCGACGGCCGCGTCGACAACCGCGCCGAACTGAAGGACGCGCTCGTCGCGAGCGGAATGCCGCCGCGCGACGAGACCGACGCCGAACTGATCTTGCGCGCATACGCCTGCTGGGGTGAAGAGTCGCCAACCCGGATAATCGGCGACTTCGCCTATGTGATTTGGGATGGAGCGCGTAAGCGACTCTTTTGCGCGCGCGATCCATTCGGGGTCAAGCCTCTCTACTACCATCTCGACGCCAAGAGGTTCGTTTGCGCTTCGGAGCTGCAGGCGATTTTGCTCGAGCCGGAGTTTTCAACTGAACCGAATGAAGGGATGGCGGCCGAGATATTGTGCGAGCGGATACTTGATCCCGAGGAGACGCTCTACACAGGCATTCTTCACCTAGTGCCCGGAAACTATCTCGCTATCAATTCAGGCCAGGTACGCAAGCATCGATACTGGAGCCTGAGCAGCGCCCGCGAGATCCGCTACTCCGACGACCGGGACTACGCCGCGCACTTCTTCGATCTGTTAAAGGAGGCGGTGCGCTGCCGCATGCGGCATCCCGGAACCGGAGTGGCCGCCCAGTTGAGCGGCGGCCTGGACTCGTCGTCGGTGGTATCGATGGCGGCTTTTCTGCGACGCGATGGCGCAGTTGCTTCGGCTCCCTTCCAGACCTTCTCGCTCATCTCACCCGAACCCAAAGACAATGAGCGGAGCTATATCGACGAAGTGGTCCGCAAATGGCAGCTCCGCGCGGCGCTGCTGGCGCCGGGACCGTTCAGTATCCCGGACAGCATCGAGCAGGTGCATCGGTTCAATGATCTGCCGGACTTTCCCAACAACACGGCAATGGCCCCGCTGTACCAGGACATTCGCGACAAGCAATATCGGGTGATCCTGACCGGCGTCGGCGGCGACGAGTTGTTTTACGGCCGCCGCGAATACTATGCGGAGGCGGTGCGCGGATTGCGCCTAGGCAGCATCGTCCGGCGCTATCGCGATGACCGCCGGTTGAAGGCCCTGAATCCTGGTTCCGCCGGCGCATGGAAAAAACTGTTTCGATTGGGAATCGTTCCGGCGATTCCCCAATCGCTGAAACGAGCCGTCAAGAATCTCTCCGGGATCGCCGCTTCTCCGCCATGGCTGGAGCCTGATTTCGTCCGTCGCACCAACCTGGTGGAGCGGCTGAGCGGCAAATACTGGCGACAGCGGATGGAGCCCGAGAAGCCGGGGGAGCGTGCCCTCCCTCTGGGACCGTCCTTCGGGCTGGGGAAAGTCGAACAGTTCGGGTCTCGATATGGAATTGAAGTGCGCCATCCACTATACGATCGGCGCCTGGTTGAGTTCGCGAATGCGATTCCTGACGACCAGCGTCGACGGGGCATCTGGCAGCGCTACGTGATGCGGCAGGCGATGTCCGATCTGCTGCCCGCGGCTATCCATCAGCGGCTGGATAAGGCGACTTTCGACTGGTCATACTCCGCCGCAATCCGCGATGAGGAATTTGGCCGCGTGCTGAAGTCTCCCCGCATCGCAGCTATGGGTTGGATCAACGCCCGAAAACTGAGCATGGAGTGGAAAGCGTTTTGCGTCGGCCAGAGCAAGCAGATGTTCCGGTTATTCACGACCGGCGCCGTGGAGTTGTGGTATCGGGAGAGGTTCGAGCCCGAGCGGCAACTGAACGAGAGCGAACGGGTATGTGCTTGACATCCGAGGCTTGCGATCAAACTATCTAGCCTGTTTGACCGCAAACAATTTCAAGTTGATACGACCTCAAAACGAGGATAGGGTGTGGCAATGAGCGAAGCGGAAAAGAAAAAAACCATCGAAAAGCGGCCGTACACGACGCCCAAGCTGGTCGAATACGGCACGGTGTCCGAGTTGACTGAAGCAAAGTCGCCGGGCGCCTCCGACGGCACGCCCGGCTCCCATCACGACGTCGGGGCCTAGTTCGTCAGAGGGCTGGTTCCGGCCCATAGCTGGAGCCGGCCCTCCCAAACCAAAGTCGCGAGCTGAACGCGTATTGTGTTCGAGTATGTAGTCTATGGGCTTGCGATCAGCTCTGACGTAGCTCTCCCGCAATTAAACCCGCTCGAATCGCCCGAGAACCTCGAAGGGTGCCCGTGCGTACGGCTGCGCCTCAAGCCGCCGCAATACCAGCGGATCCACGCTGCGGAATGGTTTCACTCCTACGCTGCGCCGGACGGAAGGCCAGCGCTCCGCCAGGCGAAAGTCGCCGGCGGTTATTTGCTGAGCTTTCCCGACCTGGCGGATTTCTTCGTCGCGCAGAACGGCCTCGAAGTCACTTGTTGCTGGCCCTATGCGCACGGTTCGATCGAAACGATCTGCCATCTCGCTCTTGACCAGGTAATCCCATGCGTCGCCAACCTGCTTGGCCTCCTCGCCCTGCACGCGACGGCGGTCCTGACGCCACATGGAGTCTGCGGCTTCATGGGATCCTCGGGCGTAGGCAAGTCGACGCTCGCCGCCAGCTTCGACCTCGCGGGCTACCCTGCGTTCTGCGACGACTGCCTGGTGGTGGTTGAACGCGGGCGCGAAATGCTGGCCGAGCCGGGCTATGCAAGCGTTCGCCTGTGGGAAGACTCCGCCCGGTCACTGCTCGGAGAGAGCGCCGCGGATCATCCGGCCCTCGGACACTATACGAACAAACGCGGAGTCGAAGGCGCGGCGGCGGCGGATACGTTGACGATTCCGAGGCGGCGGACTCCGCTCGTCGCGATCTACCATCTGACTCGCGAGGTTCCGGATAAAGCCGACGGCGAGTCTGGTGCCGCGTCGAAGCATCAAGCGCCGCAACGCGAAGCACCGAGCATAGCTGAACTCTCCGCGCGCGAAGTCTTTGCCCAGTTGCTGCGCACGACCTACCGCCTCGACACCACCGACCAGGCGATGCTCCGCCGGGAGTTTAAGGCGCTTCACTCTCTGGTCGATCGGATTCCGGTGAGACGACTTCACCTGCCCAGTGATTTCGACGCGCTGCCCGCCGTGCGCGAGATTGTACTCAATGATCTCGCCCGTATCGGAAGATGATCGATTGGCCTGAGTGGCGCCGGTCGATGGCGACGAACCCGATCAAATAAAACGTGAGGAGGCCGCGTAGCGAGGCCGTTGAGGGTGCGGAACGCCGCTATCGAAGTGAGACCAGTTGCCGCCACCGATGCGCCCGCCGCTGCGATTCCTCTGCTCCCGATGCTCACCTGTATCGCGGCCGGACTCGCGCTCGCCCTCACTCCGGCCCTGGTCTGGCGGCTGAAGACAGGAGTGTGGGCATGTCTGCAGCAGCCGGAAACCTTCTACTACCTCCAGATCGCGGCGCAGGCCTGGTACAACCACCTCTGGTACATCAGCGATCCCATTGTTGCCGACGGCGTCACGTTCTACCCATGGCTCCAGTATGTACCCGTGGTTGTTCTGGTCCGCACTCTCGGACTGAGTATCTTCTCGGTCGCCTTGTTCTGGTCGCTCTTCGCCGGAGTAGGTATTGGCGCGAGTTTGTACTTGGTATTCTGGCGGTTTCTCCGTCGGCCGTGGATACCAGCCGGGTTGACTATAGTCTGTATGTCGGAATTTGGATTTTGTGGAATCCATCTATCGAGTTTTGTATCTTGCGGTCTACACGATATGGCCGGCCAATTGAAACGGCTGGTGAGTGCGCTTGTCATCCATCCGGTTGGCCTGTGGACGAATCCTTTCATCCAGTGGCGCACGCCGAATCCCGCCCTCGATCTGCCGTTTCTATTTATCCAAATCATTGCCGTAGCGAATGCGCGCGAGCGTCCGCGGCGCCTGAATCTGTGGATGTCGGGTTTGGCGTTCGGCCTGTTGTTCTACCTCTACTTCTACCTGTGGACGATGGTGGCGGCGGGCCTTTTTATCGCGTTGCTCTTCGATCGCGCCGGCCGCAAAGTTTACCGCTGGACGCTGTTGCTCGGCTTCGCCATCGGCGTGCCGGATTTGGTCCTGAGCATGCGCTCGAGAGAGATGGTGTCGGCTGAAGCGGTCACACGTTTCGGAATGTTTGTTCCTGTCTCGAGAACCGCCTATCCCGATTTTCCGCTTTTGTGCACGATGCTGGCTATCGCGATTGTCATACTCGTAGGTCTCTGGATCCGGAAAACTCGCAGATTCGAATTGATTTATCTATTGAGCCTGCTGCTCGCCGGAATACTACTTACCTACAGCCGCCTGATCACCGGTCTCTTTTTTCATGAGTACCACTTTGACTGGCTATCGTGGCCCATCTGGCTTGTTCTGGTTTTGATCACGATAGCTAGTGTCGCTGAGCCCTGGATACCGCGGCGCCCGAAGTACGGACTGGCGTTCGCGGCGCTTGTGATATTCTACTTTATAAGCGCGATATACTTGAACGTGATCGACGTAACCCGCACCCGCTTCGGTAATCAACAGCTCCAGGACTTCGTCAGATACCGCACGCAGCGAATGGCGCCAGGAGTCCCCCCGCTTATCCCGCGATCGAGGGTCGCCGGATCCGAAGCCTTCTGCGAATTGGCGGCGGTTGCCGAAAATCAGCGGATGCTCAGCGGATGGACCGTGCCGATCAGCGTGGCTCTCCGATTCAAGCTGGGAGTCGAGAGCCGCCCTCAACGCACTTCTGACCGGAGTCGAGCGTGCGGAATTTGCCCGAGCGACTTCGGCTGAAGTGCGTTATCACTGGTTCCTCAAACCGATCCAGCCGCAATTGATTGAAGGTTTCAAGCGCCAGTTCGACGAGGTGACGCGAGATCCCGACAAGTTTATCCGCGCCCTCGAAGTGCGCTACGTGGCGCTGCCCGCTGATATGCCTCCGCCGCCCTTCGTGGCATCTCGATTTCGTCTGCTCCAGCCGGGCCCCTACTGGCAAATCTGGCTTTACCAAGGTCAGCAGGTTAGGTGAGCGACGGCCGCGTGAGCGCGCTTTCCAGCAGGAAGAATGGCGAAGGAAAAGGCGGAGGAGCTGGCGATAAGCTCTCCGAGGCGCCTGGACGCACGATTACCCGATCTCCGCAGCGAAGCTGCCGGACTCGAAGGATCGCTACGTAGCTATCGTTTGAATACCGATCGTTGGTTGACAAGGCACTCACCGTGAACAAGCCGTGGGTGTAATTCGTGCATCGCCACGCGAGCGCCCTGGCATCGACGCAACGGCAAGGCGATCAGCGGCGCGTGGATTACTATCGCTGAGTATTCAAACAATTGTTACGTAGCGGTCC
>DATDGX010000234.1:0-11739 GCA_036521875.1 Binataceae bacterium (SeqCode) | reverse complement strand
GTTGGGCACACTCGCGAGCACCAAGAGTGTCATGGCGAGCCAGAGCCATCGGTGATTCAGCCGCATTCCGCGTCATGCTGAACCAATCACATTCGAATTTCAAGAGGAGTTATTGAGCTTTGGGATGCTGTGCTGTCGCGTCGAGCGCGGGAGCCGGAGTTCCAGGCTCCGATGTGAACGAAGGCGGCAAATCGCGGACCGGAATTATCCTGATCGCGACGATTTTGCCCGCGTCGAACTTCTCCCGCGTCGGGCGCGCAAATCCTATCCGTGCGAGCAGATACTTCTCGGGATAGCCGCCGATAATCTTGTCCTGCAGCGCTTTGTCGGTGGTGATTTCGGCAGTGCCGATGAAGGCGGCGCCGGTACGTGTTCCGATCCAGACCAGCGCCGGACTGCCGCGCCGAATCCGCTTAGCTTTCCAGCTCTGGGGGCCGGTGTCGATAAGAATCCGGTTATCGGCAGTGGTTGTGAACCAAACCGGCACCGCCGTGCTCTGATTCCCGTCTTTGCGGACCGTCGCGATATAAATGTAGCTCGCCTTGCCCAGTTCGGCAGCATCGCGCTCCGACGTTGCCGCGCGAGCCGATCCGAGTGAGCCCGCAAGCGCCAGTAGGCCGGCCGCCACTATCAGTGACGCGAGCGAGCGTGCGCCACGATGCCTCGATTTCATAGCCGTCCTGATTTCATCGCATGTCTGATTCGATAGCCGCTCTTGCGGCGCTGCTTTTAGTGTCGCCCCTCAATCTCCGAGGAAGCGCCGGCGCACAAAGACCTCGCCTAAAAAGAGCGCGATTACAATGGGGAGCAGATACGAGTCGGCGCTCCGCCTGACGGTGACCAGCGCACCGGTATGCTCGGCGACTGCGGAAGCGTGCGCGTCGAAGATGCCCCCGGTTGATTTCGCGAGCCGGTTCAGGAGATCGAGATTTGCCGGCCTGATCCTGAGCTCTGCCGCGTCGGCGGCAAGCGTCCCGGTCGCCGCGAACTCCCGATGCATCAGCACATGCTCCGTGTCTCCCGCCTTGAGCATCAGAGTCGCGACATATTTTCCGCGCGGCAGCGGGCCTACTTCGCCATGGTAGAGCGCGACATCGGATTGCGTCATCGCGATATCGATCGCGCGGCCCGGTCCGGTGACCCTGCACACCAGGTTGCTGACCGGAGCGGAGTCGGCATTTTCCGCTTCAACGGTTACCGAGCCGTCGCGCGCATTATGAATCCGCACCGTGAAAATTCCCGAGTCGCCCTCGCGCATCGCCCAGCCCATGAGCTGCGACCAAAATTCCGCGTAGCGGTTCCATCGGATCCAGCTCAGCGACGCGAGCGAGTCCGGGTCCGCCGCGAACACCGCGGTGCGGCCCAGGCCGTATTGCCATGCGGCGAGCAGCGGCGACGAATTGTCGGCGCGCTCCATCTTGAGCGGAACCTGCGCGCCGTCCTTGGCGACGGTCGAGGCGAAGAAATCGATCGGCGGGATCTCGCTGATTCCGATGCCGCCCAGTATCTCGCTCGAATCTCCGGCCGCGACGCTGGTGCGGCCCTGCTTGCGCCGGTTCATCGCCTCGCGCGTGAGTCCCACCAGCAGCAGCGGCAGTTTCTCGATATCTTGCACGCGGTAGAAAACGCCGCCGCTCTCCTGGGCGAAGTCCTGCAGCAGCCGCAGGTTGGCGAGGTCGGGCCCGATGCGAATAGTCGAGACGGGAATTTTCTGGCGGACGAAGTCCTGAATCAGGTCGTCATGGTCGTGGTACTGGCGATTGGTGTCGCCATCGGTAAGCAGGATCACCTGGCGCACGGGAGTGCCGCTCTGCAGGATCTCGCGCTCGGCGATTTCGAGCGCGTCCTTGAAGTCGGTGCCGCCGCCGGGCTGCAAGCGCTGGATGCGGTTCTCGAGCTCCGCGCGATCGTCGCCGAGCGGCTGCAGATGCCCCAGCACGTAGGGCTGCGAGTCGAACGCGATCACACCGGCCAGATCGGTGTCGTCGAGCTGGCGCAGCAGCGCGACCGCGGCTTCCTTGGCATAACGGATTCGCTCGCCGTCGCGCACCGCGGGATAGCGCGAGTCGTAGCTCATCGAGTTCGAGCGATCGATACATAGATAGACTGCGATTGGCTCACGCGAAGGCGGCGGCGGTTGCGGCGCGAACTTCACCGGCAGCGCTTTTTCGAGCTCGCCGTTCTGCAGCGTCTCCTCGCGCAGCAGGTCGCCGGTCGCAACCAGGCCGCCGCCGAGATCGGCGACGTAGCGATTGAGCGCGTGCTGAATCGGCGCGGTGAGCGCGGCCGCGGGAATGTCGCCGAGGACCACGACCTGGTAAGGCAGGTAGTCGTTCGCGGCGCTGGAGAGGCTTCGCGGCGACGCGATCTCAACACGGTACTGGCGCAGCTTGAGCGCGGCGACCATGCTGTCGGGCGGAGTCGCGGACACCACCAGGATTCGCGGCGCGCCGGTGACCGAGAGCGCGGCCTCGGCGCGCGGGTTGGTCGCCACCAGCGGCGCCTCGACCGCGAGCTCGGCACTCATCAGGTAGGCGCCCGCGGCATTCATCCGAAACGGCAAATCGAAGTAGTTGAGACCGGGTTTGAGCTGAACCGAGTCGGCGCCGACCGGCGCGCCGTCGCGCGCGAGCTTGAGCCGCGCTGCAACCACGCCGGGAGCCTCGCTATCAATCCCAATTCGAAACGCGAAGCGCTGGTCGGCGCGCACCGCTTCGGGCGAATCGAACGCGGTGAGCGCGACGCGCCTGGTGGCCGAGGGAGGGGGTGCGGCGGTGAAAATCCTGACCTCATCTTCGACCATCGAGGGAATTTCGTCGGTCGCCTGGCCCTGGGTCTCGTTGCCGTCGCTCAGCAACAGAACTCGCTTGTCGGCCTCCGCCGGAAAAAGGCTCTGCGCCGCAGTCAGTGCGCCCGCGATATCGGTGGCGCCGCCGTCGGATCCGTGGCCGATTCGCCCGAGCAGGCGCGGGTCGGCGAGCGGTGCGAGCAATTTCGCATCGCGGCCGAAACCAATAACGGCGAGCTGGTCGGTGGGCGCCATCGCGCGGCGCAACTCTTCCACCTGCCGGCGCATCCAGTCGCCCTGGTCGGGTGCGATCGAGCGCGACTCATCGAGCGCGGCGACGATCGCGACGCTGCGCGCCGCCACCTTGCCCGGAATCCGCAGGCCAGCGAGCATCGCGACCAGCGCGGCGAGGGATAGCGCGCGGAGCACCAGCGCGACTCCGCCCGCGACCCGCCGCCCGCCGCGCATCGCGAGCAATCCAGGAGCCAGCACCAGCGGCGCGAGCGCGAACAACCATAGGAGGAGCGGCTGATCAAACATGGCGCATCCCCCATCGCGACGCGCGGCGAATCAACAGCGCCGATTCGATAACCATCGCGGCCAGCGCGAGTGCCATCAGCAGCAGCGCCAGCGGCCGGACCTGCCGGGGAATCGGCGCACGAGTCGTTGCGGGGGCCGCGCCGCGGCTCGCGTTCGACGCGAGCGCCGGCGCGGCACTCAGATCGGATTCCGAGGCGTCATAGTAATTGGCGAGCACTTCCACCTTTTCGCCTGCCGACTCGATGGTATAGCGGCCCGCCTCAAGCGCGCGAACCCTGACCCGGCCCGACGCATCGGCGCTAACCGTGCGAACCTGGCCGCCGGGCTCGGTCACCCTGGCGGACCCGGTGACCGGCACGCTCACGTAAGATCCGGTCGTTACGATCTGCAGATCGCTCGGCGCGACCAGGCGCTTGATCACGTCGACCGCAGCGACCAGCGCCTCAAGATGGTCGGGATCGAGCAGAAAGTGATTGCGCACGTCGAACGCGATTACTCCGGTCAGACCCGCTGCGCCGCGCCCGATTGCAGCGGCCGGAAACGGGCCGCGTTCTCCGCCGCGCGCGGTCGCAATCGGCTCCATCCAGTCCGCGAGCGCGATTATCCGCGTCGGCCCGAGCGCGAGCGCATCGCTCCCGCCGGCACTGTCGGCGCCGCGGTCGCGCATCTCGGCGCCGGGAAGCGAGGCTTCGACCGAGAAACCGGTAGCGGCAGCGGGCGGCGTTTGTTCGGATCCATGCGCCACCCGCGCCCGCGGCAGAGGCGGATAAATCAGCAGGGTCGAGTCGGCCGCAACATTCGGCGGGTCGCTGTCGTGAATCACGGCGAGCGCGAACGGATGCCGCACGCCCGCTAGCGCGGTGGTATCGGCTTCGGCGCGATATTTAGCCGGGTCGGCGGTTTCGATTTGAAAATTGCCGTTGATCGCGAGCAGGACGCGGGCGAGATCGTCGCGCACCGCCGGGTCGGGCGAAAGGACCAGCACGCGCACGCTGGAATCCGACGCGGCCCACGCGTAGCGGCTGTTGTCAGCCTCGATCGCGTCGGGAGTCAGGATTCTCGCGTGCAAAGTGCCGTCGTCTTTGAGCGGGCCGAAGGGCACCATCATCTGCTCGCGCGGCGCGAGCATCAGCGATTGATGCAACACCTCGGTGTTGTCGAGATCGATCGCGATTTCGCAGAGATGCGGATGGTTGGAAAAGTTGCGCACCGCGACGCGCCCGCTCGACACTCCGGTCACGCCGGGGTCCAGGGAGACGATGGCGAGATTTTCCGCGGGCTCACCGACCCGATGGAAGTTGACGCGGGCCGCGGCGCCGGCGTCCTCGAGCGCGCCCTCCGGAAGTGGACGGTCCGCGAACACGTCAATTTCCGTGGCGCCCTGTGCGCGCATCAGAGCGGCTCCCAGAGCTGCCGCGCGCGCCGACACCGCCATCGGCCGCAGCGCTGCAATCGCGGCGCGCACCGACTCCAGGTTGGCGCTCTGCGCATGGCGCATCTGCGCCTCGAGTGCATATCCGAGCACGCTGAACTCGTCGCCGACGGGCGCCGCGGAAATCACCGCCAGCGCCTGGCGCTTTGCGGTGTCGAGACGCGTCCCGGAATCGTCGCGCGCGCTCATGCCGGCGCCGAGATCGAATACCAGCGCGTGGCTGCGGCCGTGGCCGGGCGTTTCCGGCAGCCGCAGATAGAGGCCCGCGATCGCGAGCGTCAGCGCGCCGAGCGCGGCCATCTCGAGCCAGAACAGCAAATCGATTCGCAACAGGCGCACTCGCGCGACCGGCGCGGGCGCCTCGTCGAACAGCATCAGGCTCGATACTTCGATCGTCGGGCGCGAGCGCGAGCGCAGGTAGATGAGCACCAGCAGCGCCAGGCTCGCGCCCCAGGCAAGGTTGCGCGGGTTTAGAAATCCCACCGCTACCTCACCATCCCGATCGCAGGGAGCTCGCGCTCCATGAAGGTCTCGAGGTTGTGCACGCCGAAGGCCTGCGTGTAAACGATCGCGCGGCTCTGGCAGAACTCGCGCAACCGCTGCGCTATCTGCTCGACCCGCCGGCGCGAGGCGACTCGCGACTCGGCGCCGAGCACCGTCTCGCGCACCTCGCCGGTCTCGGCATCGCGCACGCGGTAGAGTCCGGGCGGGTAGCCGCCGGTCGATTCCTGCTCGCCCAGCACGTGAACGACTTTGACTTCATGGCGCGCCGCGACCAACCGCGCGAGCGCATCCTGGTATTCGACCTGGCTCACCAGAAAATCCGAGAGGACGATCACGATTCCGGAAACGCGGCGCTCGTGCAGCAACTGGTCGACTGCGGCGCCCAAGCGCGTCTCGCCGCCGCTGCGAAGCCCGCTCACGAATGGCTTGAAATCGAGGTAGGTCTCGCGACGGCGATGGAACGGCGTGGTCTCCAGGCGCATCGCGCCACGGCGCATCGAGAACGCGGCCAGCCGCACCGCGTCGTTGTCGCTCATCCCGATGTACGCGAACGAAGCGGCCAGTGCGAGCGCGAGTCCCAGTTTGTCGTCGCGCTCCGGATACGCCATCGACGCGCTGACGTCGACCAGCATCGTGATTTCGACCTGCCGCTCCGCGCGGTAAGTGCGGATAGTCAACTGGTCGAGCCGCGCGAAAGCGTTCCAGTCGAGGAAGCGCAGGTCGTCGCCCTCGGCATAGTCGCGGAAATTTTCCGGTTCAATACCGAGCCCCTGCACCCGTCCGAGGGTGCGCTGGCCCGCGCGCACCGTGCGCGCGCGCTTGATTCCGAGCACCAGCCGGTCGAGCTTGCGCAGGAACTCGGGCTCGAATGCACGCGCCTCGAGCACAGACTTATCCTCAGATGCGGGCGGCCCGAACGGATTTGATCACGCGCTCGACGATATGAGCCGCGTCGATTCCGTCCGAATGGGCTGCGTAGTTGAGCATGATGCGATGAGCGAGCGCGGGAACCGCGATTCCCTCGATATCTTCGCGGGCGATATTGGCGCGGCCGTCGAGCAGCGCGCGCACCTTGGCGCCCATAATCAACGCCTGCGCGCCGCGCGGGCTCGAGCCGAACATCACGTAGCGATTTACCATCTCGTCATGCACCGACCTCGCCGAATCGTCGACGTAGCGTGAATTTTGCGGCTGCGTGGAACGGACGATCCGCGCCGCGTACTGCTCCATCGCAGGTGCTGCGATCACCGCGCGCACCAGACGCTTGAGCGCCTCGATACGGTCCGCGGCCTCCGACGCATGGAACACCGGCTCGACGCCCGCCTCGTCGACGCCGGTGGTCGAGGAAATGATCCGCGTCAGTTCCGTTTCGTCCGGATACGCCAGGCGCACCTTGAACAGAAAGCGATCGAGCTGCGCCTCGGGCAGCGGATAGGTGCCCTCCATTTCGATCGGGTTGAGGGTCGCCATCACCAGGTACGGCGGCGCGAGCGGATAGGTGGTGCCGGAGACGGTGACCTGCAGCTCCGCCATCGCCTCGAGCAGCGCGGATTGCGTCTTCGGTGTCGCGCGATTGATCTCGTCGCCGAGCAGGATGTGGCAGAAGATGGGCCCGTGCTGAAAGCTGAACTCGCGCCGCCCGTCGTCGCCGGAGAGAATCACGCGCGTGCCGGTGATATCCGCCGGCATCAGGTCAACAGTGAACTGGATCCGGTTGAAGCTGAGGTGCAGTGCCAGGCCCAGCGTCTTGACCAGCGTGGTCTTGCCGGTGCCCGGCACGCCCTCGATCAAAACGTGGCCGCCCGCGAACAGCGCGCCGAGCAGCTCTTCGACCGCTTGCTGATGGCCGATAATCACTTTGTGAATTTCAGTCTGGATGCGCCGGAACGTGCGCGCGAAATCGGCGACGCTCGGTGCCTCGGCCACGGCCTGGTTCATCGCTCGAACACCCGCTTGATTGTGGTTCGATCTTCGGCCGGCACCGCGGCGCGGCTCACCGGCTCGTCGGGCGCCTGGCTCGGATTGAGCGGCGTCCTGACCTTGGGAGGGATGTATGCGTGGCCGGCGCCCTTGGTCCCTTTGTCCATCGGGCGCGCCTCGATCGCGATTTCGAAACCTTCGTTGCCGAGCTTGGAGTTGATCGCCGAGCCGAACAGGCTGTCGGGATCGGTGCCGACGCCGTGCGACGGGCCGCCGTTGCTGCCGCGATCGCCATTGCCCTGGTCGGCCAGGTCGCTGGCAGTATCGGAGTCGGCGCTGGAACTGTCCTTACCCGCTGCGAACTCGTTGCCGCTGTCAGGGGTCGCGCCTGGCGTCGGCTGAGCGGCTCTCTGCTGCGGCGAGTTATCGATCGGCGGCAGCGGCTCGTCTCCGCCGGCGACGTGCTGCTCCTGCTTGAACTGCCCGGCCTCATCACGAGGACCGGATGGGTCGCGCGGCTGATCGGGACCGCGCACCTGATTGCGATTCGCGTCCTCGCCGGCATCGGCGAGATGCAGCGTCAGTCGCGATTTGGCTGAGGCGCCGCCGGTGAGCTTGTTTTGGACGTGGCCGGCCAGGTTGCGAGCTTGGGCGACCAGGTTGACAAGCGGGCTTGTGGCGTTGCCACTCGCGTCGATTCCTTCGCGCGCGAGCTTGTCCTGGAGCCGGCGCATCGTGACCGGGTCGGCACTGACCTCGAGGCCAGTGTCGTCGGAATCGGCGGGACGTAGATGCAAATCGTTCAGATCCACGGTTAGATCGTTTTGCAGATTGTTAGCTGACGCTTGTGGCGCGTGCTTGAGTTTTGTCAGTGGATACGCGGCCAAGGCCAGCAGAAGCGCGCCGCATAGCGCGAACACCGACCGCGAGATTCGACGCCGTTCGATCTTCGCGGGCACGAACTCGCCGCGCCGCGCCAGCGTGTCTTCGACCAGGTATGGCCACAGCGGGCCGGGATGCGGATTGCGCGCCATCGCGGTCACCGTGGACAGCCGGCCGCGGAGTTCGGCGCGCTGGTCCGCGACTTCGGCGGCGCGGAGCGCACTCGCGCGCAGGATCCATCCGCTGTGAATGGCGCGGACCAGGCCGGCGCCGGCGGCGAACGCCACAATCAGCGTCGAGACGAGGAAGCCGAGCGGCGCGAGCAGGTATGCCGATGCGAACACCACCGCGCCTGCGGCGATCGTGATCGCGAGGCTTCGGAACACGATGTGCTGCCAGGCGAGCGAGTTGATCCGCGCGCGCACCGAGCGCATCTGGCCCAGAATCAGACTGAGCTTTTCGTCCAATCGCGTGACCTGTCTGGGGAAGGGCATCTGAACGCGCGGGGGCGCGCCTATCGAGACTAATTTAGGGGAGCGCGGCACGCAACGTACAATTTGCCGGGAGCCATCGGCGTCATCGGCGGCGGCGTCGGCGGCGTGATCAGCATGATCAGAAGGTCCAGCCCACAATCGACTTCAGGAACACGCCGTTGCTGGCGCGGGTAACGCCAAATCCCACGCCGAGGTTGAGCTCGAGCTGTGGGAGCAGATGCAAATTGGCGGTGGGAACCACGAAATGCTGTTGATGCTGCGCGCCGGGCAGCACCGCGATCGAGCCCATGTCGCCGTAGTACTCGAGCGCCGGCGTGAGCCACTTCCACAGGTCGTAATCGATTTCGCCGGAAGGCGCGAACTGGACGCCGCGATGCGTGGTTGGGCCGCTGAACGGTTTTTCGAAGGCGAAATTCGCGACTATCATGAACCTGCCGATCCGTTTCTCGACGATCGGGCGCAGTTCGAGGTTGAGCGGATTTTCCTCGGCGGCGCGGCGCATGTAGTCGAGCTCGACGTTCCCGCCGATCTGCAGCGGCCATTCCGCGGAGGCCGGTATCCCGAAATGAACCTTGCTGCGAGAGCCGGCGTACTCGTATTCGCCCGCGTCGAGGCGCGCGGTCGCGAAATATTGTCCCACTTCCAGGTACGGCGTCACCCCGTAGGTCGCCTCGAGCGTCTCGTGGATCTGGTACGGAACGATCGTGGAATGCGCCTCGGAGCCGGTCGCGGTGGTGACGCTGTTGGAATGGAGTTCGAGCTGGAGATGATTCTGCGGCGTGGTCTCGACTGGATAGATCTGGATCTCGTAGAAGTCGATCGCATCGGCGCGCCCCGCGAGCGCTACGATCGCGAGCGCCAACAACATGGACGCTACGGTGCTTCGCCGGAACTTCATCGCTAATCCACGCGGCGCGCGCACTCCGCTCAGCCCGGCGGTTTCAGTCCTGCGTCGTCAGAGGCGCCGAGCGCGACGGCGGACCAGTCCAGCTCGGCGCGGCCCTTCGCAAGCGCCGACAGGAACCGGTCGCGGAGCAGGCTCGCGGTCGGCATCGGCGCTTTCACTTCCGCCGCGGTGCGCAATGCGAGCTCGACGTCCTTGAGCCCGAGCGGCAGGCGAAACCCTGGGGGCGTAAACCGCTGATGCGCGATCGCCGCGCCGTATCCCTGGTAGACCGGGCATGCGAACAACGTCTTCGAGAGCATCTCGATCGCTGCGACGCGGTCCACGCCGCTTTTCTCCACCATCGCGAGCGCCTCGCCGATTGCTTCGAGCGCGGCGGCGATCAAAAAGTTGCCGCTCACCTTGACTACGTTGGCCGCGCCTGGATCGTCGCCGAAATCGAAGACCCCCTGCCCCATCGCGTCCAGGAGCGGACGGACCGCGACTCTCGCCTGAGCCGGACCGGACAAACAGATCCACAGCCACTTCGCCGCGGCTGCTTCGGGACGCCCGAACACTGGCGCGGCGATATAGACGCTGCCCGCGTCGGCATGAGCACGCGCGAGCTTCCGCGAGGTCGCTGGCGCGACCGTGCTCATCGAGAGATGAATCCCGCCGGGCGCAAGGCGCCGGGCGAGCGCGCCGTCGCCGAGCACCAGCTCTTCGAGCGCCGCGTCGTCGGCGACCATCGTGATCGTGACGCCGCCCGCTCGTGCCGCGTCGCCCGCACGCTCAGCTCTGCGCGCGCCTTTGGCTACGAGAGCGTCGGCTTTCGATGCGGTGCGGTTGAACACGACCAGCTCGAAGCCCGCGGCGAGGACATTCGCCGCCATGCCCGCGCCCATGTTTCCCAGTCCGATGAATCCGACCGGTCCTTCGAATCCTTGTAGTTGTGCCATGCGACGAAATTAGCACGGCGGCATGAATTAACGCCCGCCGCGAAACCGGCCTACGCGATGACGCCGGAGGCGCGCAGCCCCGCGACTTGCTCGGGGGCGATCCCGATCTGGGCAAGCACCTCATCGGTATGCTCGCCGAGCAGCGGCGCATGACGGGTAATCGCGGCTGGGGTGCGCTCGAAACGCGCCGCGGGCCGCGGCTGACGCATCCGGCCCGCATGCGGATGCTCCGATTCGACGATCAGCTCGTTCGCCGCGATCTGCGGATCGGTGAGCAAGTCCTCGCGGCTCAGGATTGGCGCCGACGGCACCTGCTCCGCGTCGAGGCGCGCGAGCGCCTCGGCGGAAGCCATAGTGGCGAGCGCGCCCTGCATCAGCTCGAGACGCTCTTCGGCGTATCTAACTCGGCCCATCGGGGTCTTGAAGCGATCGTCGTCGAGCCATTCGGGATGCCTGAGCGCGCGCGCGAGCCCGTCCCATTCGCGATCGGAAACGGCGCCGCACGTGATGTAGCCGTCGTTGGTCTGGAACACCAGGTCGCGCACCGTCGTGCGCCAGGGGCGGCCTTCGGTGTCGAGGAACGTGTAACGCGCCATCGCCTCCGGCCACATGAACGCGACGACCGCATCGAGCATCGCGAGCTTCACGTGCTGGCCCTCTCCACTGCGCTCGCGGGCGAGCAGCGCCGCGGTCATCGCCTGGGCGGCGGCCAGCGCAGTCACTTTGTCGGGCACGATCAGCCGCATCATCCGAGGCCGACCAGTCGCCGGATCGCCCTGAACAGACGCGAGTCCCGAGAGCGCCTGCACGACCGGATCGTAGACGCGCTTATGAACGTACGGTCCGCGATCGCCGAAACCGCTGATCGAAACATAGACGAGGCGCGGGTTCACGCGGCGCAGCTCCGCCTCGCCGATTCCCATCCGGCCGGCGGCGCCGGGGCGGAAGTTCTGCACGAACAGATCGGCGCCGCGTACCAGCTCCTTCATCAGCGCCAGCCCGCGCGCATCCTTTAGATCGATCACAACCGAGCGCTTGTTTCGGTTGATAACCGCAAAGGTCGGAGCGATCCCGCGGCGCGTGCCGCCGAGCGCGCGCGTCAGGTCGCCGGTAACGGGCGGCTCGACCTTGATCACGTCGGCGCCCTGATCGGCGAGAATCTGAGTCGCCATCGGCCCGGACACCATCTGCGTCACGTCGACAATTCGGAATCCATCGAGCGGCCCCGGCATCACGGACCTCCTTACAAATCGCGAACGGACTTATTCTTATCGCGAACGCAGCACGCCGATTCGCGGGCATCGCGCTTCCACCGGGCATCGCGAGCACCACGGCGA
>DATDGX010000233.1:0-19267 GCA_036521875.1 Binataceae bacterium (SeqCode) | reverse complement strand
GTCGCCCTTCTGATGACAATTGAGACAGGCGGCATTCTCGCGCGCCGCCGATTCGCCGGAGTCGGGCCGGAATGTAATCAGCGACGGCGTTGTCGGCGGCCCATGCATCACTTGTTCAGGGGTCGCGCCCTTGCCCATTGCCGCTGCCATCTCCGGAACGTACAGGCTGCCGGGCCCATGACACGATTCGCATCCGTGCTGCTCGGCGGTATCGCGCGGATGCTTGATGAAGATGTTGCCCATCATCGTGTCGCTGAACGCATTCGTGGAGGCTTGATGGCATCCCTGGCAAGCCTGGCTGCCGATATAACTCGCGCCTACCGCGCTCGCTCCGAGAGCCTGCGAACTTGCAGCGTGGGCCGGCGAAAATGCCGTTGACGACGATGGAGTTTCCTGGGATGAGGCGGCCGCGTTTGCGGCCCCGCAGCGAAGGATCACCAACGCGAGTGCGGTTACCCCAACCAATAATTGAAGCGGAGATCCGTAGGGTCGGATGATCAAGCCTGTCATCGCAGACCTTCTGCGAAGCGCACCACACTTGCCCTCGCCGCCGCCAGAATCTCCCGGCGCGGCGCTCACAATGGCCGGACACTCTATTGACCACACGACTGTGGCCAGTGAACGGCATCACAGGTTGGTTACCGAGGCGGGATTTCCGTCTAGACTCTCCGATTCCAAGTCGTCGTATAGCCCCGAACTGCCTTCCTTTGCAAGGGTTTAGCCGGTTTTGGTCCACGGTGTTTCCAGCGGCACCGGGGTCGGCGGTTTCGCATCTGGTGCGCACGCAACGCCCGAAAGTGTCCTGTTAAATCGGGACGATTTCGCAATTTCAAATTCGTGGCGCACGGACGGGTTTTGCGATATCCGTGAGAGCGGTGACGTGATGGCCGAAGCGCGCGAAATCGTAAAGCTCTACTACGACTACAAGAGTCCTTTCACCTACCTCGCGATGGCGCCCGCGTACGCGCTCGAGGAGTCGTATCGCATCCAGTTCCGCTTCCTTCCATTCGAGCTCGACGTGCGCGGCAGCTTCGGCGGCGATCTCGAACAGCGCGATGAGCGCAACTGGCGCAAGGTGCGGTACCTCTACCTCGACGCGCGCCGCTACGCCAACGCGCGCGGGCTGATCATTCGCGGGCCGCAGAAAATTTTCGACTCGCGGCTCGCGCTGATGAGCGGACTCTACGCGGACCGGCATGGCCGCTTCCGCCCCTACTCCGATCGCGTGTTCGAGCGATTTTTCAAGCGCGAGCTGGATATCGAAGACGGCGCCGCGCTGGCCGCGGTGATGAAAGAAGCCGGCCTCGAAGCCGACGGCTTCAAACGCTACGCGCTCAGCGACGGGCCGCGCGAACTGAAGGAGGCGCGCGAGGATGCCGAGCGCCAGGGAGTATTCGGCGTGCCCACATTCATCGTTCAGGGCGAACCGTTCTGGGGCAACGACCGGGTCGAGTGGCTCGCGAAAAAACTCGACGCACTCGGGCTGCGGCGCTGATACGGCGCGAACAGCCGCGCGAGCATCTGCGGAGCCATACGCGGAACTATCGGAAGGACGAGCGCAAACATGAAACCAATTCCAGTCGGAGCACGAGGGACCTTCAGCAAGACGGTCGGTCCCGACGACCTCGCGAGCAAGCTCGAGCCGTCGCTCGCCAGGGTGATGTCGACGCCGACCATGATCGGGATGATGGAGCTTGCGGCGATGGATGCGACCCGCTCCTACCTGGACGCGGGCGAAGGCTCAGTCGGAATGTCAATCGAGATCCAGCATACCGCCGCGACGCCACCGGGGCATCGGGTGCGCGCCGAAGCCGAGGTCACCAAGGCGGAGGGCCGGCGCCTCGAGTTCAAGGTGAGCGCGTTCGACGAGACTGAGCAGATTGGCTCTGGAACCCATCGCCGCGCCGTGATCGATACCGCTAAATTCAACGAACGCCTGAAACCCAAACTCAAAAGCTGACGCGGAGCCGCCGATAAGAAAGATGAGTCACGAAATTTTCGAGGCCAGGGAAGTCTATGTCGGACGCGACTACGGCGGCGCGACTTACGACATCACGCCGGAACTGGTCGCAGCCTATATCGCCGGCACCGGCGACGACAATCCGTGGTATCGCGATCGCTCGCCACTCGGCGCGCCGGTCGCTCCCGCGTTGATTCTGCACTCCGCCGTCTACCGCACCGTCGAATGGTACCTGCCGAACATTTACGGCAACCTGCACGCGCGCCAGGAGTGGGAGCTATTCGCGCCGGTCATGGTCGGTGAGCGGCTGACCACTCGCGCGGTCATCATCGAGCGTTATCTCAAGCGCGATCGCGAGTACGTCGTGAACGAAGTCCTCGTGAGTAATTCGGCGGGGCGAGTCGTATCGCGGAGCCGGACGCATCAGAGCTTCCTCCTTCCTGAGCGCTCCAAATCGGACGGCTTCGTCGTCGACCGCGCGCGCGAAAAGGACGCCAAGCGATCGTTCAAAATCGGTGACCGCGGCGGCGAACCGTTCGAAGCGCCGATGCGCCATATCAGCGAAGCGATGTGCATGGCGTTCTCCGGCCCGGCGCGCAACTACCACACCGATCGCGAGGCCGCGATCAAGCTCGGCTTTCCGGAGATCGTAGTACAAGGGATGCTCTCGGTATGCCTGGTCGCCGAGATGATGACCGCGCGGTTCGGGTTGGGCTTCCTCAACGGCGGCAAAATGGATCTGCGGCTGGTGAACGTGCTGTGGGGCAACGACACCACCGGACCGCGAGGCCTCGTCGTGGAGCACCGTCCCGAGGGCAAGCGCACGCGGGCCGAAGCCGAGGTGTGGTGCGACAAATCCGACAACACCAAGACTATAGTGGGCTCCGCCAGCGCGCTCGAGCTTTAACTGAAACGCGCCGCGAATTGCGGTGCGCCTGATCACGATCACCAGCGTGTCCGCCGCGATGATTGCGTTGGTGGTCGCCGGATGCGCGACGCGATGCGAGAAGCGGCAGGCCGAATGCCGCTCCGAATGCCAGCGGCAGTACCAGCTCTGTCAGGTCGCCGGCAACGACGAATTTTACTGCCACAATTTGATCGGGAACTGCCTGATTCAATGCGACTACGCGAAGAGCACCTGCCACTCTTATATCCCGTGAAATGCCGCGCGCTTTCGCTTTGCCCAGGGTTGGACTAAGTAACGAGTTGGACCCAATATTGTTGAGTTCCAGAGCGAACCTCAGGAGGTGATCCCGTGCACGTAGGAACCGCAGTAATTTTCCAGGGCGACAGCCAGGGACGGACCGATCGCGAGGTGTATCAGAACGACCTCCGTCTGGGAGACCTTGCTGAACCGCTCGGCTTCGATTCGCTGTGGGGCGTGGAGCATCACTTCGACGACTACACGATGTGCCCCGACGTGTTGCAGTACCTGACCTACTTTGCGGGGCGCACCAGCAAAATTCGTCTCGGCTCGATGGTGGTGGTGCTGCCGTGGCATCATCCGATGCGGGTGGCCGAGCAGGTCTCGATGCTCGATCACATGTCGAATGGCAGGCTGATTCTCGGCATGGGACGCGGTGTGGCGCGCATCGAGTTCGGCGGCTTCGGCATCGATCAGAACAATAGCCGCGACATGTTCGTCGAATTCGCACAGATGATCCTGGAAGGACTGGAACGCGGCTACTGCGAGTTCGACGGCAAAATGATCAAGCAGGTGAGGCGCGACATTCGTCCGCGTCCGTTCAAGTCGTTCCGCGGCCGCAGCTATGCCGCGGCGGTCTCGCCGGAATCGTCATCGATCATGGCGAAGCTGGGCGTCGGGCTTCTGATCATTCCGCAGAAGCCGTGGGATCAGGTGACCGCTGATCTCGACAACTATCGCGCGGTTTTCCGCGCGGCTAACGGCGCGGCCGCGCCGCCGCCGGTGCTCGCTGGCTGGGTCTTCTGCGACGAGAATGCGGACCGCGCCGAAGAGGGCGCGCGCAAATATATCGGCGGCTACTACCAGTCGGTTCTCAAGCATTACGAACTGCTCGACGACTATCTCAGCAAGCTCAGGGGCTATGAGTCCTACAAAACGATGCAGCCTGCGGACGGTCCGCCGCCGATCGACAAGATGACCGAGTACTTCCTGGGCCTGCAAATCTGGGGAACGCCGGAGCAGTGCTATGAGCGGATCGTCGGCTTCAGCAAGCGCACCGACGCCGAGGCCTTTACCGGAGTGTTCAGCTACGCCGGGATGCCCTACGACCTGGCGGAGCGCAACCTGCGGATGTTCGCGCGCACCGTAATGCCGGAGTTGAAGAAGCTGATACCGGTCGAAGATCAGGCGATTGCCAGGAGCAATTTGGCGGCGGAGTCCGCGGCGCACGCATAGTCGATCGCGAACATCACTTGGTATTGATTCGGGCGCGGACTGATTTCGGTTCGCGCCCGAGTTTTTTATTCTTAGCTCCGAACTGGAACCGCGCCCGAGACCCGCGAGCGGTTATCAACTCTGGGCCATTTTCAGAACGTCCCGCGCGATATGGTAGTTGAGAGTCAGGGCGCGGTCAGCGATTCGAGGTCGGCGACTTGCTTGGGCACCGCGGCGGTCATCACCTCGTGACCATTTTCGGTGACGAGCACGTCATCCTCGATTCTGATTCCGATTCCGCGGAAATTTTCCGGCACGTCGTCATCGTCGGCGTCGATGTAGATTCCCGGTTCGACGGTGAGCACCATGCCCGGCTCGAGTTTTCGCGACTCGCCGCCGACGCGATAGAGCCCGACGTCGTGCACATCCATCCCGAGCCAGTGGCTGGTGCGATGCATGTAGAAGCGGCGGTAGCTGCCTTTCTCGATGATCTCGTCGGCGGAGCCTTTCAACAGGCCGACGCTGCGCATCCCCTCGGCCAGCACGCGCAGCGCCGCCTGGTGCGGATCATCGAAGCGCGCGCCGGGCTTGACGGTTTCGATCGCCTGGAGCTGCGAGTCGAGCACGATTTCGTAGAGGTCGCGCTGGAGTTGGCTGAAGCGCGAGGCGACCGCAAAGGTGCGCGTAATGTCTGACGCGTAGAACTGATATTCGCATCCCGCGTCGATCAGCAGCAGCTCGCCAGTGCGCATCTCGCGGTTGTTCTCGATGTGATGCAGGATGGCGGCGTTGGGTCCCGACGCAATGATCGACGGATAGCTCGGGCCGGTCGCGCCCTGCGAGCGGAACGCATAGTCGACTTCGGCCTCGATTTGCCACTCCATCATTCCGCCGCGCGCCTTACTCATCGCGCGCCGGTGCGCATCGGCCGAAATTGCGATCGCGCGCCGCATCAGATCGAGCTCGCCCGGCTCCTTGTGCAGCCGCGCTTCGTGCTCGAGCTCGCGTGGATCGAGAATCGCGGAAGGTCCCGAGCCGATTCGCGGGCGCATCGCTTGCGACCATCGCACCAGCTTCATCACGCGTTCCTCGAGTCTGTCGTTGAGCCCCAACGGGTACAGCACGCGCTCACTGCGCTCGAGGTAGCGGGGAACGATCTTTTCAAGTTCGTCGATCAGGTACGCCTTGTCGGCGCCGTAATCGATCATCGCGCCTTCGATGCCGGAGCGCTTGCCGGTCCAGGTCTCACGCTCCTTGTCGCGCGGCCGCACAAACATCACGAACTCGCCGTCGGGATGGCCGGGCGACAACAACGCCACCGACTCGGGCTCGGTGAATCCGGTCAAGTAGTAGAAGTCGTTGTCCTGACGGTAGATGAACTCGACGTCGCCGGAGCGAAGCGCGACCGGAGCGCTCGGCAAGATAGCAGTGGCGCGCTCGCCTATCGCGGCGAGGAAGAGCTTGCGGCGCGCACGGAAGGTTTCGGCGTTACCGTTGAGACCCATTGCTATCGATTACGCCACGGCGCGGCGGTTCGCGCCAGCCCTCCTCGAATCCTCGAATCATGGCCAGCCCGCGCCGGGGACCTCGACTTCGGTGATTTCGATCCGGCCCGCGCGCTTGGCGATGCAATCCTGCGGATTCGAGTTCGGCGCGGTCGCAATGAACAAGGTGCGGCGGCCCTGGCCGCCGAGCGCGCACGCAAACGCGTCGGTCGCGACCTTGATGCGCTCGGTGACTTTACCGCCCTCGAGCACGCGTAGAACTTCCGAGACAAACGGCGACGCCACCCAGACCGCGCCTTCCTCGTCGAGCGCGATCCCGTCGGCGGTGCGATCCTTTCCGAGCTCCGCCCATACGCGGCGATTGGTCAGCGAACCGTCGTCCTGAATGTCGAAGGCGCTTAACCGCCGCCCGGTCGATTCGCCGACGATCATGGTCTTGCCGTCGGGAGTGATCACGGTGCCATTGGGGAATCCCATCTGGCCGGCGACCACGCTCGCCTTTCCATCGGGAGTGACCAAGACGATCTCGGCGAACGCGGGCTTCGCATTGTGATGCAAGTCGAACCCGAAATTGCCGATGTACGCGCGGCCCTTGCTGTCGACGACCATGTCATTGCAGTCGAACGACGCGAGCGCGCTCAAGTCGGCGTGCACCTTGAGGCCGTCACGCTCGAGGCGCAGCAGCTTGCGGTCGGTCATCGAGACGATGAGCATCCGACCGTCAGGAAGCCATCCGAGTCCGGAGGGCTGTGCCGGCACCTCGCAGATGACCTCCGACTTTCCGGCCATGTCGACCGCCATCACCTGGTGGCCGTGCATGTCGGAGAAGTAGAGCCGGCCGTCGTGCCATCGCGGTCCTTCGGGGAAACAGAGTCCGTCGAGCAGAGTCTTGAGCGTGCGCATGCGTCCTCTTCATCCGCCGTTCAGTACCCGCCGTTCAGTCGAGGGCGCCCTTTTTCCGCAGCGCCTCGACCTCGGCCGGCTTGTAGCCGAGGAGTCCGGTCATGACTTCGTCGGTATGCTGGCCCAAGAGCGGCGCCGGCGCTTTGACTTCGCACGGCGTTGCGCTCATCCGCCACGGAATACCACAGTGGCGCTTCACGCCGACTTCGGGATGGTTGAGCTCGACCCAGTACTTGCGCGCGCCGAGATGCGGATCCTCGGTGAGATACTTGTTGTCGGCGCACGCGCCCGCCGCGACGCCTGCGGCTTGCAGCGCGGATACAGCGTCGGCAACGCGCCGCGTCGAAGTCCATTCGGTGACGATCGCCTCGAGCGCCTCCTCGTTTTGCTTGCGCGCGGCGAGCGTGTGAAAACGCGCGTCGCCAGCCAGCTCGGGACGGCCGATCGCACGCGCGAGGCCGCTCCACTCCGCGTCATCGGCGCATACGATCGCGATCCACTGGTCGATGGTCATGTCCATGATTTTTTCCGGCAGGTCGAGACATTTGAAAATGCCGTGCGGCGCCATCTGCGGATCACGATTGCCCGCGCGTTTGGGCTCGCGCCCATTCATCGTGTACTCGAGGATTCCCTCCGCCAGTAGATCCATCGCGCATTCCCACTGGCTCATGTCGATGAACTGACCCTCGCCCGTTTTCGCGCGATGGTACAGAGCGGCCATCACAGCGAACGCGCCGTGAACTCCGGCGTTGGGGTCGGCGTAGCTGAACCCGGCATGCATCGGCGGCCATCCTTCGTAGCCGGTCAGCGCAGAGAGCCCGGAGAGGGGAACCTGCGCCGGACCGTACGCGACGTATTCGCGATAGGGTCCGCTGTCGCCGTAGCCGGACAGCGAGATCATGATGATGTCGGGCTTGACCGCGCGTATCGCCTCGTAGCCGAAACCCATCTTGTCCATCACGCCCGCGGCGAAGTTGTTGGTGACCACGTCGGCCGACTTAATCAGCCGCCACGCGATTTCCTTGGCCTCAAGGTGCTTGAAGTTGAGCGACAGCGATTTCTTGCCCTGGTTGTACTGGTTGAAGTAGCCCGACTTGTTGATGCTGTCGAACTTGCCTTCCGGCCACGGCGGCAGCATCCGCGTCACGCACGGCCGCGTTTTGGTTTCGATGCGGATCACTTCGGCGCCGAGATGGGCGAGCTGCAGCGTGCAGTATGGACCGGCCCACACCCAGGTGAAGTCGGCGATTCGAATTCCGGAAAGCGGTGGCTTTGTCATCCTCAGATCACACCCTTGCGCGTCAGGTCGTCGATTCGCGCGGCGGTCATCCCGAGCCGTCCGCCGAAAATCTCCGCGTTATGTTGCCCGAGCGTCGGCGCCGGAATCCGAATCTCCCACGGCGTGCGATGGTATTTGAGGGGAGCGCCGGGATACTTGTGAGTGCCCGCGACCGGCTGCGTGATGTCGACGAAAAAACCGCGCGCCTGCAGATGCTCCGAGTTGAGCAAGTCGCCCATCGTCGAGACCGGCGCGAACGGCACCCGTTTCGCCTGCGCCTTGCGGTAGAGGTCGAGCACCGTCTGCTGGCTGACCCAATCCTCGAGGAACACCTTCAGCGCGTCCCAGTTCAGCGCGCGCTTAAGGCGGTCGGAAAAAATCTCCTCGTCCGCCCACTCCGGGCTGCCCATGATTTCGACGAAGCCGCGCCATTGATGCTCCTCGATACAGCAGAGGTATATGTAGCCGTCCTTGCATTGCATCGTCTCGACCGGCTGCAGCGGCTTCTGACCGAGGCGCGTCGCGATCATCCCCATGTACGGCCAGTACTCGAAGGTCATCTCGAGCTGCGCTGCGATCGATTCCTGCACCGAGACCTCGACGTGCTGACCGGGCTCGCCGAGGAGGCGCGCGAAGGCCGCCGCGATAGTCGCCGTCGCAGCGTGGACGCCACCCTGGTAGCCGGCCTGATGGCCGAAGGTCTTGAGGGGAGGCAACTCCGGATGCTCGGGGCCGCCGCCGTTCAGCACGCAAACGCCGCCCGCGCACCACAACGTCAAATCCTCGGAGCGGTAGTCGCGATACGGTCCGCTCAGTCCGTATGGGACGATCGAGGTCATGATGAGGGCGGGGTTGATGTGATGCAGCCGATCGAAATTCAGGCCGACGCGATCCATCTCGGGCGGCGCCACATTATGCACCAGGATGTCGGCGCCGGCGACGAGCTTCTCGAAAATTTCGAAGCCGTCGCGAGTGGCGACATCGAGGGTCACGCCGCGCTTGTTGGTGTTGAGGTAGAGGAAGAGGCCGCTCTTGTCCGGATGCGCGACGTCTTTGGGAAATGGGCCGCGGGTGCGTGCCCGATCGCCAGCGCCGGGGCGCTCGATCTTGACCACGTCGGCGCCCATGTCGGCGAACATCTTGGTGCAGTACGGCGCCGAGACCATCTCGCCGAGTTCAATTATTTTCAGATCGGATAACGCACCCGCCATCAATGCACCGCCGGAAGAAATCCAGGACAGTTCATTCGGGAAAGACCTTGCGAAATGGTTTGACCTCGACGCGATCGAATACTCCGCCGGTCGTATACGGATCATTATGAGCGAATTCGAGCGCGGCGGCTTCGCTGTCCATATCGACGATGATGAGACTGCCCGAGCCGTCGAGGAATGGACCCGCGATCACCAGTTTGCCCTGCTCGCCGAGGGGCCTCAGGTTCTCGACGTGCGCGGGGCGGACCGTGGGTCGGAGGGTTGCGCCGTCGGGGCCGTCGTGGCCGATTATCACGTAGAGCATCGCGAGTTGCTTCCATTCCGCGAGATCTGAGCCTGAGATAATTAGCATGGCGGCTCGGATCGAAAGAAGGCGCGCGCGCCATCGATTTGAAGGCGAAAGCGGCGCGTTGGTTTAAGAAGGTAAACGCGAAGCCCGAGTCGGGGTTCGCTCGGTTCGATTCAGGTGGTATTCCGTTGCTCGCGCGCAAGCGACCATGGCGCCCCGGTTAATTGCTCACGCCCTTCCTTACTCAATTGCCGCAGGTCCCGCGCGCTTGTCGGCGTCGGAGTCCGACGGCGTTTGCGGCGATGAGGAGAGGACCATGCGACGCGGGTAAAAATAGTCACGCGCGAGGGCGACCAGGTTGACAAGGTGACCGCTTGACAATGGACAGAGTCGGATGTATTTAACTATCAGGTTATTTAACCGAACGGTTCAGCAGCTATGTCACTAGACCTCAACACAACGTTCGCCGCCCTCGCCGATCCCACTCGGCGCGCGATCCTCGCGCGCCTTGCCTCGGGCGAGACCACGGTCAGCGAACTGGCCGAGCCCTTCGCAATCAGCGGTCCCGCGATCTCCAAGCATCTCAAGGTGCTGGAGCGCGCCGGCTTAATCGCGCGCGGCCGCGAGGCGCAATGGCGGCCCTGCCGGCTCCAGGCCGGACCGCTCAAGGACGCCGCCGACTGGCTCGAGCACTATCGGCGTTTCTGGGAGCAGAGCTTCGATCGTTTAGAGGAGTACCTGCGTGAGCTTCAGACAAAGGAGAAGGGGCAAGTGACGGAGAGGAAAAATGGCAGCAAGAAATAGCGCCACTATGGAATCGGACGAGCGCGTGCTCGTCATCACACGGGTCTTCGATGCGCCACGCGATCTGGTGTGGAAGGCCTGGACCGAACCTGAGCGCATGGCGCAATGGACCGGCCCGCGCGGCTTCACGCTGACTTCTTGCGAGATGGACGCTCGACCGGGCGGCGCTTATCGCCTCTCCATGCGCTCGCCCGAGGGTACCGACCATCGGGTGTCAGGCGTCTATCACGAGATCGTGGCGCCAGAGCGGCTCGTTTACACCTGGGCGTGGGTGGATGCGCAGGGTAATCCAGGCCACGAAACGTTGCTGACAATAACCTTCGCCGATCACGGCGCGGAGAAGACGCTCCTCACCCTGCGGCAGTCGGGCTTCGAGTCGGTCACGGCGCGCGACGGACATCAGGGCGGCTGGAACAGCGCCTTTGACTGCCTCGCCGAATACCTGGCGAATAGCACGGGACTCACCGCCACGCAGTCACCCATCACGGCGATGATGTCTCACTCTGCGTCGACCCAAGCGCCGGAGCGCGAGTTCGTCATCACGCGGGTCTTCGACGCGCCGCGTGCGCTCGTCTTCAAGGCGTGGACGGATCCGAAGCATTTAGCGCGCTGGTGGGGTCCGAAAGGATTTACAAATCCGGTCTGCGAACTGGACGCGCGAACGGGCGGCGCAATCCGGATTGTCATGCGCGGCCCCGACGGCACCGACTATCCTATGACGGGCGTCTTCCAGGAAATCGTGGAGCCGGAGCGGCTCGTCTTTGTCAGCGAGGCGTTGGATGCGGAGGGAAAGCCGCTCTTTGAAGTGCTGAACACTGTGACGTTCTCCGAACAGGGTGGCAAGACGACACTTAGGTTGAAGGCACGCGTGACCAAATCGACCGCCGAGGCCCCGAGGTATCTCGACGGGATGGAAGCGGGCTGGACGCAAAGCCTGGAACGCCTCAGCGAATATCTCGCGACCGCCTGAGCGAATTCGCGCGATGAGCGGATGAAGGAGAGGAAACGTGGACGCAAGGAATAACGCTGCAGTCGAATCCTCCGACCTGGAGCTCGTTATCGAGCGTGTCTTCGACGCGCCGCGAGAACTAGTCTTTAAAGCATGGAGCGCGCCTGCGCACCTGGCGCACTGGTGGGGTCCGAACGGCTTCACGCTGCCAGTATGCGAGATGGATTTTCGCTCGGGTGGCGCCTATCGCTTCTGCATGCGCGGGTCCGAGGGCGACGACCATTGGGTGGCGGGCGTCTTTCGCGAAGTCGTCGAGCCGTCGCGAATCGTGATGTCGGGCGCGTGGGTCGATGCGGACGGCAAGCCAACGAGGCCCGCAACCGTGACGACGGTGACCTTCGCCGAGCACAACGGGAAGACCAAGCTCACCTTGCACAACGGAATCTTCGAATCGGTCAGTGCGCGCGATGCGCATCGCAGCGGTTGGAGCGCCAGCATCGAGCGGCTGGCCGAATACCTGGCGGCGGCCTGAGTCCCCATAACGCAGAACTTCGCAAGGACATTCAACATGGGAACGCACAAGAACGTATCAGATCTGGTTCGCTGGTACTTTGCTGCTTACGAATCAAAAGACCGGAAAGCAATTGAAGAACTATTGAGCGATGACTTCACTTTCAGTAGTCCGCTCGATGATCACATTGACAAGACGATCTACTTCAACCGATGCTGGCCGAATAGTCAGAACATTCGCGCTTTTCAGATCGAGAAGCTATTTGAAAAAGGCGACGAAGCCTTTGTTCGTTATGAAGGTGAACGAAACGATGGTGGCAAGTGGCGGTGCACGGAATTTTTCAGGATCGAAGGAAACAAGATCAAAGAGGTTGAGGTCTACTTCGCGTCTCTGAGGACCCCTGAGAGGTAAGTATGGAGTACGCCGAGCGAATCACGCCACAAAGCGGCGACGTTATATTAATGGTCGGGACCGTCAAAGGCGCGTTCATTTTTCACAGTGATCGCACCCGCCACCAGTTCCGGATCGCCGGACCCTACTTCAAAGGTCAGGCGGTTTATTCAGCGGCGTATCTTCCAGACCGAAGAGCACCGCGGATCCTGATGAGTAACAAGAGTGAGCATTGGGGCGCGCTGGTGAGTTGGTCTGATGACTTCGGCGCGAGCTGGCAGGAACCCGCCGACGGCAACGTAAAATTTCCCGTTAAGAGCGGGCTCTCCTTGAATGCGGTGTGGGCGTTGGAAGACGCGCCACTGATCGGGCGTGATGTGGTATTCGCGGGCGTCGATCCCGCCGCGCTGTATCGCTCCGACGATCGCGGCGAGACCTTTCATCCGCTCGAGTCGCTGCTAAATCATCCTGAGCGCCCATACTGGGTACCAGGATTCGGCGGGCTCTGTCTGCATACAGTTTTGCCCGATCCGCGCGACGCCAACCGCATCATGGTCGGCATTTCGTCGGCCGGTGTTTATCGCAGCGACGATGGCGGAGACACGTGGACAAGGCGGAACCAGGGAGTTCGGCTCGAGGCCGGTCCGCCGCATGCGCCGCATTTTGGTCCGCAATGCGCGCACAAGTTGCGTTTCGATTCGAAAAATCCCAAACGGATATACCTGCAGAACCATCCCGGCGTTTATCGCAGCGATGACGGCGGTGATTCGTGGATCGATATCGCTGCTGGACTGCCGTCGCAGTTCGGCTTTCCGCTGGTCGCCCATCCGAGCCGCGCTGATACCGCGTACCTCATCCCGCTCGAGTCCGACAGCTTTCGCGTGCCGATCGATGGCGCCCCGAAGGTCTGGCGCACCCGCGACGCGGGCGCGTCATGGGAGCCGCTCGGCAACGGGCTCCCACAGCGCGACGCCTACTTCTCGGTGCTCCGCGATGCGTTCACGTCCGACAGCCTCGATCCCGCGGGTCTCTATTTCGGTACTCGCGGAGGCCAACTGTTCGCGTCCGCTGACGAGGGAGAAAGCTGGCGGGCGATCGCGGACTGGCTGCCCGCGGTGTTGTGCGTGAAAGCCGCGGTGGTTTGGTGAATACTGCGATGCGCTTTCATCTGCCATCTGCGCTGCGTCAATGGGCCGGCGGCAACGAGATCATCGAGCTGCGGCTTGCCCTCGACATGCGCATGACGATCGGCGAGGCATTCGTGATGCTGGGCCGCGACTACCCGGGCATCCGGCAGCGCGTGCTCGACGATCAGAACAACATCCGCCGTCACGTCAACGTGTTCGTCGCGGGCGAGAACGTGCGCTTCGCGGAAGGCGGCGCAACCCAGGTCACGCATGATTCCGAGGTGTGGATTTACCCCGCGCTCTCCGGCGGATGAGCGATCGCACGAAGACTATCTGCTCGAGCTTTAACTGCAAGTTGTAAACGCGAGCTGCAAGTTAAGGAGAAAAAAATGACCGCATTAAGTAGTGCCGCGACAGAATTGGCGGAGCGCGAGCTCGTCATCGAGCGCATCTTCGATGCGCCGCGAGCGCTGGTATTCAAAGCATGGACCGAGCCCGAGCGCATGGCGCAATGGTGGGGGCCGCGAGGCTTCACGATGACCTCGTGCAAGATGGATCTCCGCCCGGGCGGCGCCTATCGCTTCGAGATGCGCTCGCCCGCGGACACTGAGCATCGAACGCAGGGCGTCTTTCGCGAGATCGAGGAGCCGGAGCGGCTCGTCTACACCTGGGCCTGGGTCGACGCAGAAGGCAAGTCCGGCCATGAGACGCTGGTGACGCTGACCTTCGCCGAACACGGAGGGAAAACGAAGCTCACCCTGCATCAAGCGACGTTCGAGTCGGTCACGGCGCGCGACGCGCATCGAGGCGGTTGGACCACCGCGCTGGACTGCCTCGCCGAGTACGTGGCAACGGCTTAGTCGATGCAAGACGGACGGAGGGGAGCTCGTCATGAACCATCACCCAATAGTGACCAGGGAAGAGTGGATCGCGGCCCGCAAGCAACACTTGCAGAAGGAGAAGGAGTTTACCCGGCTGCGCGATGAGCTGAGCCGGCAACGCCGCGAATTGCCCTGGGTCAGGGTGGAGAAGCAATATGTGTTCGACGCGCCAGCGGGTAAGCAGACGCTCGCCGATCTCTTTGACGGGCGTAGCCAATTGATCGTCATTCATTTCATGTTAGGCCCCGGATGGAATGAGGGTTGCCCGATATGCTCGTTCAGAGCCGATCACATCGACGGCGCCCTCGTTCATCTCGCTCAACGCGACGTGACGCTGGCGGCAGTTTCGCGAGCGCCTCTAGCTGAGGTCGAAGCGTTCAAGAAGCGGATGGGCTGGCACTTCAAATGGGTATCGTCGTACGGCAGCGATTTCAATTACGACTACCAGGTGTCGTTCACGAAGGACGAAATCGCGAAGGGCAAGGTCTACTACAACTACAGGACGAGCCAGGCTCCAGGCGAAGAACTCCACGGGACCAGCGTCTTCTGCAAGGACGGAGGCGACGACGTCTTTCATACCTATTCAACCTACGCGCGCGGTAGCGACATCTTGTTCGGGACGTACAATTACCTCGACCTCGTACCAAAGGGCCGCGACGAGGATGGCCACCCGTTCACCATGGATTGGGTGCGGCATCACGATCGCTACGACACGGGGCCTAAGGGATCAGACTCGTGTTGCGGTTCGGAGGAGCACCACTCGTGATCGCGCGTCGATGCTGTGAAGTTGCTGCGATGCGCTCAGGATCTCAGCCGCAAACTCAAGAGGATTAACGTATGCGCAGTTATAAACTTTACCTGGGCACCGGTTTCGAGGTGTGGAAAGCGCAACAGACCTGGTTCTGGTTTGTGATTAATCACCATCCGGATCGGAGCGGTGGCGTTATCGGCGCGGCCGCTAGTGAGGCGGAAGCGGTACGTGAGGCCTCCTGGCTAATCGAAGAGGCCTTGGCCTCGCTCGAAGAGACGTCAGCGCCGCGCCGAGGCGACGCGGCAGTCCTTTTTAAATCGCGTTCGTTCGCCTTGGCCGCCTGGGAGCGTTCGCTTGAAAATCTCGAGCGCTATCTTGCCAGGCTTTCCGCTGCGACCGCCCAGGGTACCTGACGCAACCGTTCAGTAGGTCAGATAGCCACTTCGACTAGCTACTTCAACGAAATGGCGCCGCGGCCGGTATAGTAAATCAGAAAGTAGAGGGTGCCGACTGCGAGCAGCGTCGCGAACGCAACCACATCGGAGCCGAGCACCGGATAGTCGATGTAAGTAGTGGGCTCGCTGGTGCGACCGAAGGCGCGCGCCTCGAGCGCCATCGCCATATTGTTGGCCTTGCGCAACGCGCCCATGAAAACCGGAACCATCACCGGCACGTAGCGTTTGATCCGCTCGAAGAAGCCGCCCTTGCTGAAGTCGTAGCCGCGCAGCGTCTGCGCATCGACGATCGTCAGCGCGGAATCGACGAACAGCGGCACCAGCCGGAAGGCGAGCGAAATGGCGAAGCAGGCGCGATAGGGAACGCCCAGGCGCCGCAACCCGATCGTCAGCTCCTCGACCTTGGTGGTGGAGAGAAACAGCACCGAGGCTGCGATCAACTCGGCCAACTTCATGCCGCGGCCCAGGCCGTACTCGATCGAAGCGCGGCTCACGTGAAAGAACGGGATGCTCACGATCGGCGCGCCGCCGCGAAACGAGATCATCCAGGTGAGGGTGGTGGTGAAAACGGTGAGCATGAAGAGCCAGCGGAACAGGTAGAAGTTGGGCCACGCGCCGGTCAACTGCGCGACACACAACATGAAAATTCCGAGTGGGACTAGCGCGGGAGGATAGTCGACCCAGTACACCGACCAGAACATCGCGAACAGCGCGAAGACCTTGACCGTCGGGTGCAGCCGATGCACGAAAGTGTTGCGGTCGAGATAGAGATTGGTGCGCATCAGGCGCGCTCCTTGATCCAGGCGACGAGCTCCGCGGGCGTAAGCGCCAGGGTTCCGAAGCGCTGGCCAAGTTCGGTCGCCTCGGGCGGCCGGAACGAGGAGGTCCGAAGCAGCTCGGTGTCGGCAAAGAACTCGCGGACCGCGCCGTCGAACAGTTTGCGCCCGCGCCGCATAAGTACGACGCGCCGCGCGTACTCCGCGACCAACCATGGCGTATGCGTGATCATCACGATCGCGATCCCGGACCGGTTGAGCTCGCTGATGAGCGCCATCATGGTGCGGATTTCACGGTAGTCGAATCCGGTGGTGGGTTCGTCGAGGATCAGGAGGCGCGGGCGCAAGGTCAGCACGCTCGCGACCGCGAGCCGCTGCCGTTCGCCCTTGCTGAGCAAGAACGGATCGCTCTGGCGCTGGTTCTCGAGTCCCACGGAGCGCAGCACTTCGTCGCAGCGCCGCTCGATATCGTCTTTGGCGAGCCCGAAGTTCCGCGGCCCGAAGGAGACTTCCTCTTCGACGCTGGGAGCGAAAATCTGATGATCCGGATTCTGAAAGACGTAGGCCGCTTCGCGCGCGGTCTGGGCGGCTCTCATCCCGGCCCGATCGCGGCCGCCGAGCAGCACGCGGCCGGACGCCGGTTTCAACAGGCCCACGATATGCTTGGCGAGCGTGGTCTTGCCGGAGCCGTTCTGTCCGACGATCGCGAGAAAATCTCCTTCCCCGATCGCGAGATTCACTCCCTCGAGAACCCGCGGTCCGTTGGGATACGCGAAGCTTAAATTTTCGATCGCCACGAGCGGGTGCGAGAGAGAGCGCCCGGGTGGCGGCAGAGAGCTCTGGCACGAAGGAGCCGCATCGGCAACTGAAACGGTTGAATCGTGCCGCGCACTTGCCGGCACGAGGTTTTCGGCGCGCACACTCAGGAGCGCGGGGAATCGCGTCACGATTTCCAGGTACGCATGATCGATGCTAGTCGCGTGGCCTCCGATGCCGAGCATCTGGAACACGCGGTTGAGATCCGGCGGATGGACGCCACATTCCTCAAGCAGGTCGAGCCCCGTCATCACCTTCGCGGGCGTGCCCTCGGCGATGATCGCGCCTTCACGCAGTATGATCACGCGATCGCTCGCGCGGAGCTCGACGGATTCGTGCTCGATTACGACCAGGCTCAGCCCCTGCGCGCGCAGCTTCTGGATCAGCTCGAAGACTTCCGCCTTGCCCTCGGGATCGAGGTCGGTGGTCGGCTCGTCGAGCACGATGACTGAGGGCCGAAGCGCGAGCACCGATGCGATGGCGAGGCGCTGCTTTTCGCCGCCCGAGAGCGAAGTGGGGTCGCGATGCTCGAAGCCGTGGAGTCCGACGGCGTCGAGCGCCGGAGCAATGCGCGCGTTCATCTCGTCGCGGCCCATCCCGACCTGCTCCATCGCGAACGCAACTTCGTGAGCCACGTTGGTGGAGAACAACTGCGCCTCGAAATCCTGAAACACCATCCCGACCATCGGCGCAACGTCGTGGATGCGCAGATCCGCGAGCGGCGCGCCGCCGATTCTCACCACGCCGCGAAAATCACCATCCTCGAACTCCGGAATGATCCGGTTGAGACATTTGGCAAGAGTCGATTTTCCGGCGCCCGACGCGCCCATCACGCCGATCATCTCCCCGTGCGCCTGCGAGAAACTCACGTCAAACAGCGCGGGTCGCTCGCCGCCGTGGTAGGTAAAGGTCAGGCCTTCAACGCCGACCGCCTCGCGCGAGAGCGGATTGGCAGCCGCGATTTCGATTTGCGCTTCGGTTTTCACCGGTTCAGGTTTTCACGGCGGTCAGGGTCGTGACGTCTTCCAATTAGTCATTTCATTACTCACTACTCACATTAATGCGAGACCTGCGCAGGCGATCACGATCAGCGGGCCGACGATCAGTAGGATCGGCTTGTCATAGGGGAATTGCACCATCCGCGCGGGCAGAAAATGCGGAACCCAGCGGGCGGTCGAGATAAGGTTTCCCGCGAGCCATGCGCCGGTGGTGCCGGCGATCAATATCACGAATCCGGCGATCCGCACCGGCCGCGGAGGTTCGGTGCGCTCGGGCATCACATCGGCATATAGCAACCGTCCGCGCTGGACGCGCGGATACACGGCGGCAAGTATAAATGGCGACAGCAGCACGGCGGATGCCATGTTGTTGAAAATGATCACGTTGCCGAGCACCCAGAATGGACGCAGCACCAGCACCGCGTCACCGAAACCGACGATCACCGCGCACAGTACGCTCGCTGTGAGGCATGAGAGACCATAGAGCGCGAGACTCGCGGGCGATCGGCTAATGGGACTGCGTCCGCCGCCCACGATCTCCCACATCTTATAGGGGATCCATCCGTAGACGAGATTCGCGAGGAAGCCGAACGCGTCGCCGGGCGAGACGCCACCGAAGAAGTCGCCGATGGTATTGCCGATAGCGCTGCCCCACGCGGCGGCGGGCCCGAACAGAAACGAGCACACGACAGGGATCGCGTTGGCAGGCCGCAGCTCGGTGACGCCGGGAATCAGCGGGATGACCTTGAAGGGGACCAACACGGCGGCATAGAGGGCGGCGGAGATCGCGCATAGCACGACCATCCTGGTGTTGCGCCACATCAGGCGAAGCTCGCTCATCGGGAGCAGTATGCCGACCGTGGCGAGTTGATCAAAGGTGCAGTCACCGGGGCTGTCGCGGGAAGGTGTGCGATCTTGCAGGAGACGATCGCTCTCCTGCTGACGGCACAGGCATCACGAACGCGGGACTAACGGCCGTCGCAATTAGTCCGATTTGTTATCCTCGCTACTTTCGTAAGATTGGATTCAGCTAAGGGAGATATTTGCCACACTCCCGCATACGATTGACAAATGAACGTTCATTCAATACAAATTAGGCAGGTGTCGAGCCATGCCTACGGTCCCACCGCGGTCGGCAACGGTCCCTCAGCGGCTGGCCTGTGCGATCGATAGTTGACGTTGGAATGCTCGCAGCTTAGCTGCACTCCGTAGCGCGACAAAGAAGGAAATGGCCGAAGCTCTCAGAGCCCTGCCCCACGACGAGACGCTAGTCACTGCGCGCCGCCGCCAGATTTTCCAGGCC
>DATDGX010000232.1:0-27820 GCA_036521875.1 Binataceae bacterium (SeqCode) | reverse complement strand
GAGCACCTCGCATTCTTGGAATGCATTGAATTGAAGCGTGCGATTCTCGCGCATGGGGCACGCGCGCGGCAATCGAAACCGCGAGTCAGTAGTGCTTTGCAACTCAGGTTGCCTCCCCATACCCATTGGCCTATAAACGCGATTGATGCCGGCTTCATCTGCACACGCTGCGTTTGCGCCCTCGCGCGCGCCGTTTCGCGAGCTGCTCGACCGCGCGCTTAGGGGTGATCTTCTGTCTGAGGCCGACGCGATAGCACTGGTCGAGTGTCCCGATGACGGCCTCCCCGCGATGATGTCCGCCGCCGCCGAGCTCCGCGACCGCGGCAAAGGGCACGCCGTCACTTACTCGCGCAAGGTCTTCCTGCCGGTCACCAATCTCTGCCGCGACCGATGCACTTACTGCACGTTCCGCAAGGACCCTGGCGATCCGGGCGCGTGGACGATGATGCCCGAGGAAATCGCCGAATGGTCGCGGCGCGGACATCAGCTCGGATGCAAGGAAGCGCTGATGTGTCTGGGCGACAAGCCCGAGGTCGCCTTCAAGGAATATCGCGAGACGCTCGCGGGACTCGGCATGCGCACAACCATCGAATATGTCGGACGCGCCTGCGAACTCGCGATCGCCGAAGGTCTCCTTCCACACACCAACGCCGGCCTGATGACGCGCGACGAGATGCGGATGCTGCGTCCGCTCAACGCCAGCATGGGCCTGATGCTGGAAAATATTTCGCCTCGGCTGCGCGCGCGCGGCGGCGTTCATCAGGCGGCTCCCGACAAGGATCCGGCGCTCCGGATGAAAATGATCGACGAAGCCGGCGAGCTTAAGATTCCGTTCACCACCGGAATTCTGCTCGGAATCGGCGAGACGCCTGCGGAGCGCGCGCAGAGCCTGATCGCGATTCGCGACTCGCATCGGCGCCACAGCCACATCCAGGAAGTGATCATCCAGAATTTCCGCGCCAAGCCGGAAATCGCGATGGCGAATGCGCCGGAGCCCGATGCGTTCGACATGGCGCGCGCGATCGCAACCGCGCGCCTGGTGCTGGGCCCCGCGATGAACGTGCAGGCGCCGCCCAATCTCTCGCCCCATCAGATCGAGCTTTTCCTCGACGCCGGGATCAACGACTGGGGCGGCATCTCGCCGCTGAGCAAGGACTACGTGAATCCCGAGGCGCCGTGGCCGCATACCGAGCGCTTGGGCGAGCGATGCGCGCGCGCGGGATTCAGCCTTGGCGAAAGGCTCGCAATTTACCCCGAATACATCAATGATGATTGGCTCGACCCCGCGATCGCGCCGCGCGTGCGCGAGATGCGCGATCGAATTGCCGGAGGCGAAGCGTGAACCTTCAAGAATGGCGCGATTACGTCGACGAGATCGAGGCGACTCCGCTCGAAGCGATGCTGCGCGGCGCGTCGCCCACAGTGCGTGCCGCGCTGGAAAAAAGCCTCGAGCGGAGAGAGCTCACGCCCGAAGAAGGCCTGCTCCTCTACACCAGCGAGGGCGCCGATCTGCGCGCGATGGTGAAGTGCGCCGACCTCGCGCGCGCCGAAGACGCCGGCAACGAAGTCACTTACGTCGTCAATCGCAACCTCAACTTTACGAATATCTGTTTCGTCGGATGCCAGTTCTGCGGATTCAAGCGCCAGCGTTGGGAATCCGACGCCTATGATCATTCGGACGAGAAAATTATCGGCAAGCTCGAAGACGCGGTCGCGCGCGGCGCTACCGAGGTCTGCATGCAGGGCGGCATCAACCCCGAGATGCCGGCGTTCAAGTACCGCGACCTGCTCGACGTCATCAAAGGGCGCTTCCCCGAAATTCACGTGCACGCATTCTCGCCGATGGAGATCATGTACGGCGCGAAGCGCACGCGGATGGAATATCCGGAGTATATCGCGATGCTCCGCGAGCACGGCCTCGGTTCGATTCCCGGCACCGCCGCGGAAATCCTCGACGACAGCGTGCGCGAAATTCTAAGCCACAAAAAAGTCGACGTCGCTGCGTGGGTCGATATTATAACCACCGCGCATTCGCTCGGGGTACCGACCACCTCGACTATCATGTACGGCCACCTCGAGAGCCCGCGTCACGTCGTCAATCACCTGAACCTGCTGCGCAACATCCAGAAGGAAACCCACGGCTTCACCGAGTTCGTTCCGCTGCGCTTCATCCATGAGAACACGGTGCTGTTTCGCAAGGGCCTAGTCTCGCCGCCGCCAAAGGGGATGCTCGACTTCCAGATGTATGCGTTCTCGCGCTTGTTCCTGCGCGGGCAAATCGACAATCTGCAGACCTCGTGGGTCAAGCTCGGCGTCGACCTCGCCGCAATCACCCTCAAGGCGGGCTGCAACGATTTCTCCGGCACCCTGATGGAGGAGAGCATCACGGCCCAGGCCGGCGGCGACTCGGGCGAGTTTGTTGCGGTGGATCTGATCGAGGAAAAGGCGCGCGAGATGGGTCGCGTCGCGGTAGAACGCACCACGCTGTACAAGAAGCTCTACGGAAAAAAGGCACCCAATGGAGCGCGTCCGATCTCGTCACCCGCAGACTCAATCGGTAACCACGCTTGCGGGGGGAGTGGGGGCAGCTAAGTTTCTGCGCGGACTGGTCCGGCGCATCGCGCCTGAGCGGGTGACGGTCGTCGTCAATACCGGCGACGACGAGACCTTCTACGGATTGCACGTCTCCCCCGACATCGACACCGTCACTTACACGCTTGCCGGCGTCGTCGATCGCGCGCAGGGGTGGGGCCGCGCGGACGAATCGTTCACCACCCTCGACGAGCTCGCGCGGCTGTACGGCCGCGGATGGTTCGCGCTCGGCGATCGCGACTTCGCAACCCATCTATATAGAAGCGATCGCCTGGCCCGCGGCGCCTCGCTGAGCCGCGTGACCGCGGAGGTCGCGCGCGCGTTCGGGGTGCGCTCGAAAATTCTTCCGATGAGCGACGATTCGGTGCGCACCTTCGTCAAGGTCGGCGGCCGCCCCGCGATGCCGTTTCAGGAATATTTCGTCCGCCACCGCGCGCGCGGCAATGTCGAACGCATCGTGCTGCGCGGCGTCGCGCGGGCGCGCCCGCTTCCCGCGGTGATTCGCGCAATCCGATCTTCGGCCGCAACCATCCTCGCGCCGTCCAATCCGTTCGTCTCGCTCGGGCCGATTCTCGGGCTACGTGGCGTCCGCGAGACTCTGCGCTCGGTGCGCGATCGAGTCGCCGCGATAAGTCCGATCGTCGGCGGCAAGACCATCAAGGGACCCGCGGACAAGATGCTGCGCGGGCTCGGCATGGAGGTCTCGCCACTCGGCGTCGCGCGCCTTTACCGCGACATCGTGGGGACCTTCGTGCTCGACAACGCGGACCGTAAATTGATCGCGGCGATCGAGCAGCTCGGGATGCGCGCGATCGCAACCGACACGATAATGTCGTCGCCGGATCGCGCTGCGCGGCTTGCGGACGTAGTTCTGCGCGCGCTTTCTGTGTAGGCTTGTCATTCTGATGCGTTCGATTACGCTTACCGCGATCGAGGGAATCCCGATGGTGCAGGCCGGCGACGACCTTGGCAACCTGGTCGCTCTCGGCCTCGATCACACCGGGATAAAACTCCAGCGCGGCGACATCCTGGTCGTGTGCCAGAAGGTCGTCTCGAAGGCTGAGGGGCGACTGGTCGACCTGAAAGACATCGAGCCGTCTCCGTTCGCGAAGAACCTGGCGCTTCGATGGGAGAAAGATCCGCGCGCGGTCGAGATCGTGCTCCGCCAGACCAGCCGCATCGTGCGCAACGATCACGGCGTGATCATCGTCGAGACCGGACCGGGATGGGTCTGCGCCAACGCCGGCGTCGACGAGTCCAACAGCCTCGAAGACGGCCTCGCGATCCTGTTGCCCGAAGACCCCGACGCGTCCGCGGCAAAACTGCGCGCCGAGATGCGCCGGCGCTATGGCGTCGAGATCGCGGTGCTCATCACCGACACCTTCGGACGTCCGTGGCGCGACGGGCTCACTGAAATCTGTCTCGGAATTTCCGGAATCAATCCGATGCTCGATCTGCGCGGCAGCAAGGACCTCGGCGGCCGCGAATTGCATCACACCGTCGTCGCGATCGCCGACGAGATCGCATCCGCCGCGGGCCTGCTCATGGAAAAGGCGTCCGCGACGCCCGCGATCGTGGTGCGCGGATACAACTACGAGCCTTTCGACGGCAGCGCGAAGGTCTTGATTCGCCCCGCCGAAATGGATTTGTTCCGCTGACCACGATGCCCGCGAAACGCGCAAAAGCGACCGAACTCTCGCCCGCTCCGACGCTCGAGCTGAGCGGCCCCGCGCGCCTCGTCGACAGCGACCTGGTCGCCGTCGAGGCCAAGCTGGCGCGATTGTTGGACTCGAATGAAGCGCTGATCGCGGAAATTTGCCACTACCTGGTCGACGGCGGCGGCAAGCGCCTGCGGCCCACCTTCATACTGCTCGTCTATCGCGCGTGCGGCGGATCGGATCGCAACGTCGAGGACCCGATCGACGCCGCGATCGCGCTCGAGCTGATTCACTCCGCAACTCTGCTCCACGACGACATCGTCGACGGCGGCGCCCTACGCCGCGGCAAACCGTCGGCGTTCGCGCGCTATGGATTGGGGTCGACTCTAATCGCGGGCGATTACCTCTTCTGCCGCGCGTTCGATCTATGCGCCCGCTTCGAGGAGCGACTGATACGCACCGCGGCGCAAGCCTGCATCCAGCTCAGCGAGGGCGAAGTGATGGAGGGACGCTTCCGTCACAACTCGGCGGCGACGCTCAAGGATTACCTCGCCGTGATCACGCGCAAGACCGCGTCGCTGTTTCAGGCCGGCGGACGGGTCGCGGCTGACCTGGCCGGCGCGCCTGCGCGAACTATCGACGCGATGGCGAATCTTGGCACTGCTATGGGCCTGGCTTTCCAGATGGTCGATGACCTGCTCGATATTTTCGGGCCGGAAGAAAAAATCGGGAAACCGGTCGGGTCCGATTTGCGTGCGGGAATTCCCTCGCTGCCGGTGGTGCTGGGAATCGAGCGCAGCGCGGAACTGCGCCGCCTGTTCCAGAATGGCGCGCGGATCGAAGACGCTACTCTCGATCGCGCGCTGACCCTGCTGCGTGATCCGACGCTAGTCGCCGAGGCGCGCGCGATGGCGGCGGCGCAGGTCAAGATCGCGCGCGATCTGATGCGCCAGCTCAGCGCCGGCGTTTTCCGTGACGGACTCGCGATGCTGATCGACGATCAGATCGGCCGCGAGGCGTAAGCTCGCTACCCAGGTCCGCCTCGAGAGCTAGCTCGCATCTCGCAAATTGCCGATCGCATTTCGCCTTTCGCGCAGCGGTGATGGAGGGCGCCGTCCAGAAATTTCATTGTTCGAGAATTTTCGCCATGATAATTTTTGGACCTGCAGGTCCGCAAATCATTTTGGCACAACAGATGCTAACCTAGTTCGCATTCCATCTTCCGGGATTCGCGCCGCCCAGCGATGTACCTCGGAGTAGTTCCTCTATGATGGCCCTCGTCCGTCTCGCCTTGCGCCGACCGATCTCGGTTGCGGTGATGGCGATGCTGATGCTCGTGCTCGGGGTCCTCTCCTTTGAGCTGATGAACGTCGACATCTTTCCCGCGATCAACCTGCCGGTGGTTCTCGAGGTGTGGAACTACCCGGGACTCTCCGCGCTCCAGATCGAACGCCGCATGGTCTGGATCAGCGAGCGCGGGGCCTCGACCACCGTGAACGGAATCGAGCACATCGATTCCGCCTCGATGAACGGCCTTGGCATCCTGAAGATATATTTCTACCCCGGCTCTGATATCGGCGGCGCGATCGCACAGATCAGCAGCGTCTCCGAGTCGATTCTCTCCCAGTTGCCGCGGGGCACGGTGCCGCCGCAGATAATTTCCTACGACGCCGCGAACGTTCCGGTCGCGCAGCTCAATATCTTCAGCGACACCCTCTCCGAACAGCAGCTTTTCGACTACGGCCTCAACTTCATCCGCATCCAGCTCTTCACGATTCCAGGATTTTCCAGTCCGGCGCCGCTCGGCGGCGTGCAGCGCGCGATCATGGTCAACCTCGATCCGACCATGCTCTACGCCAACGGTGTCTCGGCCGCCGACGTCGGCAACGCGCTCGCCTCGGCCAACGTGGTCATCCCGTCCGGCACCGCCAAGATGGGCGACTACGAGTATGACGTCGATCTCAACATGAGCCCGAATACGGTGCCCGAGTTCAACAAGCTGCCCATCAAGGTCACTAATGGCGCGCCGGTTCACGTCGGCGATGTCGCGCCGGTTTCCGATACCCATCAGCCGCAGACCAACGTGGTGCGGGTTAACGGCCAGCGCGGCACCTACCTGATGGTGATCAAGCACGCCGATGCCTCGACCTTGACGGTCGTGGACCTGGTGAAAAAGAAACTCCCGCAGATTCTCGCCGCCGCGCCGAAGGGACTGAAGATGACGCTGGCATTCGATCAGTCCACCTTCGTGCGTGGCGCGTTGTGGGAGGTGGTGCGCGAGTCCGCCATCGCGGCATTCCTGGTCGCCGTGATGTGCTGGTGTTTCTCGGCTCTCCGCGCAGCACCTTGATCGTGATCACTTCGATACCGTTGTCGATCCTGACCGCGATCATATTTCTCAAGCTCACCGGGCAGACGCTCAACATCATGACCCTGGGAGGCCTGGCGCTGGCGGTCGGGATGCTGGTCGACGACGCCACCGTCGAGGTCGAGAACATCCATCGCAATCATGCGATGGACAAGCCGCTGCTGGTCGCGATTCTCGACGGCGCCAGCCAGATCGCGACGCCGACGCTGGTCGGCACGCTCGCGATCTGCGTCGTGTTCTTTCCGGTCGCGCTGCTTTCCGGCGTCGCGAAGTTCCTGTTCACGCCGCTCGCGTTGGCCGTCGTCTACGCGATGCTGACCTCATACCTGTTGTCGCGAACCCTGGTCACCACGATGGCGCATCACCTGCTCGCCAATGAAAGCGAGGAGTACGATGGGCCGGGTCGCTGGGATCGCTTCGTGCGCTGGTTTAACGCGAAGTTCACTACCATGCGCGAAGCCTATCGGGGCCTGCTCGCGAAGTTCATCGAGCGCCGGGTCTTCGGATTAAGCTGCGTCGCCGTTGTGCTGTGCGCCTCGATGTTCCTGGCTGGCGTCGCGGGCGAAGATTTTTTTCCGACCGTGGACGCGGGCATGATGCGCCTGCACGTGAGAATGCCGAGCGGCACCCGCATCGAGCATACTGAGTACGTACTCGACCTGCTCGAGCGCGCCATCCGCGGCGCCATCCCGGCCGCCGAGCTGCAAGGAATCAGCGACAACATCGGGCTCCCGATTTCCTACGATCTCGCGTTTTACCAGACCGACAGCACCGGCCCGCAGGACGCCGACGTCCTCATCCAGTTGCAACCCAGGCATCACGCAACTGCCCTATACGAGAACAAGATTCGCGATATTCTCGCGAGCGACTTTCCCAATGTCACCGGATATTTCCAGGCCGCGGACATCGTGAGCCAGGTGTTGAATTTCGGCTTGCCCGCCGCCATCGATACGCAGATCACCGGAAACGATCTGCAGGCCGACTACAAGATCGCCTCGCAGCTCAAGAATCGGATGCGGACGATCCCCGGCCTGGTCGACGTCAGAGTGGCCGAGCCGCTGGATTACCCGGCGTTCCAGGTCGACGTCGATCGCGACCGCGCGCTCGAGCTTGGCGTCAACGAGCAAGAGGTCGCTTCCGCCCTGCTCACCACGCTCAGCGGAAACAGCCTGCTGCAGCCGGACTACTGGCTCGATCCAAAGAACGGCGTGAACTACACGGTCATCTCGCAGTCGCCGCAGCACTTCATCGACTCGGTCGCGGCGCTCGAGCAGATTCCGGTCGCGGGTTCGTTTTCGACCACGCCTGCGGCCGATGGCAACGCTGCCCCCGGCACGCAGACTGACGCCACCGCGCCGCCGAGTCAGGTGCTCGGCAATGTCGCGACGGTTACCCATACCAACGACCCGTCGGTGATCGCGCACTACACCGTGCAACGCGTGATGGATGTGAATGCGGGCGTTTCCGGACGCGACCTCGGCAGCGTCAGCGCCACGGTCCAGCGCGAGATAAATAATCTCGGCAAGTTGCCCCCGGGCATGCAAATCGTGATTCGCGGACAGAGCCAGGCGATGAACCAGTCGTTCCGCACCCTCGAGTTGGGCATCGTGCTCGCCATCGTGCTGGTCTACCTGATGATGGCGGCGAATTTTCAATCCTGGCTGGAACCTCTGATCATCATGATGGCGGTGCCGGGTGCGCTCGCGGGAGTACTGTGGATGCTGGTGCTGACTCGCACGACCATCAATGTAGAATCGTTGATGGGCGCTATCATGGCGATCGGCGTCGCAGTGGCGAACAGCAACTTGCTGATCACTTTCGCCAACGAATTGCGCGAAGAAGGCTACGGCCCGGTCGAAGCCGCGATCGAGGCGGCCCGTATCCGCCTGCGTCCGATCCTGATGACCGCGCTCGCGATGATCCTCGGGATGCTCCCGATGGCTCTGGCATTGGGCGAGGGCGCCGAGCTCAATGCGCCGCTCGGACGCGCCGTCATCGGCGGCCTGCTGGCCGCGACCGGGATGACGCTGTTCGTGGTGCCGGCGGTGTACGCGATCGTGAGCCGCACGCTGAAAGGAAAGAAAGAGCGCGACGCGGAGGTCTCGGCGGTGACTCTGCCAGGCGCATGAAAATTCAGTGGAAGACGATCCAAGAAAATATCAGGGTCCGAAGCCGGGACAGTTTTTCACCACCGGAATGATCGTTGCGGTGGTCGTGATAATCGCCCTCACCGCGGGTCTGGTGCTCGGCCACGATTTGATCGTGCGGCGGCAAACCTCCGAGCTCGAGCAAAGAGTGCAACAGGGAACCAACGTGATGGTAGCCAAGGTATTCGAGCAGCCGAGTTCGCAGACTATCAACCTGCCCGCGACTGTCCATGGCTATACCGAGGCGTCCATCTACGCGAAGGTCGCGGGCTATCTGAAGACCATCAACGTCGACAAGGGCGACCGGATAACGCAGGGCCAGGCCCTGGCCGTCCTCGAGACGCCGGACCTGGACAAGCAGGTGGCCGATGCGAAGGCCAATTACGCGCTGCAGAAGGTGACCGACCGGCGCGAACAGGAATTGGTCAAAGCGGGGGTGATCTCGCAGCAGGAAGCGGACAACTCGCACTACACGATGCTGCAGGCCAAGGCGGCCTACGAGCAATTGCTCGCCGAGCAGGGTTACAAGGTTATCACCGCGCCGGTCGACGCCATCGTAACCGCGCGCTACGTCGATCCGGGCGCGCTGATTCCGGAGGCGATCAACTCCACCAGCGGCAGTGGTGTTCCGATACTGGCGATCGCGACACTCTCGCCGCTACGGGTCTATGTCGACGCGCCGCAGAGTGTCGCGCTGTCGATCAAAAATGGTGACGCGGTCGTCATCACGGCCAACGAAATCCCCGGTCGGAAATTCTCCGGCACCGTGGTTCGTCATCCCGAGGCGCTTAACAGCGCGAGCCGCACGATGCTGGTCGAGGTCGATCTGCCGAACGACGATCACTCCTTGTTTCCGGGAATGTACGCGAAGATGGCGGTTACGGTCGCATCCGCTCATCCCGGCCAGATGGTGCGTGACGACGCGCTGGTGTTTCGCGACGGCAAGGTCCTGGTGCCACTAGTGCGCGGCGATCGCCTGCACCTGGTCGAGGTCCAACTCGGTTATGACAACGGTCAGATGGTCGTGGTCAACGGCGACGTCCACGGCACCGACCTGGTAGCGCTCAACGTAGGACAAGCAGCCCAAGACGGCGCGGTAGTGCATCCAGTCTACAGCCAGCAGTAATAAGGCGCGGTTGCGGATCGCCTTGCTCGCGTATTCACCTCCAACTCCCTGACTGGTTCGGCGACGCGATTTTCTGAGTCCGACCGGAGTTCATTTGGGTACTGCTTCATTCCTTTTCGGTCATCTAGTTCGAACAATCGCCTGCCTGCTCCGCCATTCCAGTGCCGCTATTGACGAAGCGCGCTGAAGAATCAACTCACAACACCGACTCTTCCGCGGTAGAGATAGCTACCCTGTGGTGACTCTCGCATAGCAAAGGAAACCGTCATCGCTGCGGTATCGTGAACGCACTCTTGCATCGCTCGGGGCATGGCACTTGCACGACTTGTCGTCGTGCTGTTTTCCACCTCACGATATGTCGCAACGGTGGCCCTACTTCTGCTCGCCCTGTGCGGATCGGGACGCGCTGAAACGGTATCTTTGAATTCGCCCGTCGCCGGCCGCTTCATCAGCACTGGCGCCATGTCACACGCGCGTGCGTTCCATACGGCGACTCTACTGGCCGATGGCAAGGTCCTGGTAGCTGGCGGAGCGGACACCAACAACCAACCGCTCTCGAGCGCGGAACTTTACGATCCCGAGCGGCAAAGGTTCTCGCCGACCGGCAACCTCACCACCTCCTTGGCCAGCAGCACGGCGACCCTTCTCGCTGACGGCCGCGTCCTCATCGCCGGGGGAGATGATGGCGTAGGAGTGACCGACGCTGCCGAGCTATTCGACGTCCACACCGGCACCTTCTCCAATAGCGGCGACATGAACAGTCACCGCGCGCTGAATACCGCCACCCTCTTCACCTCGGGAGATTTGAAAAACAAGGTTCTCGTGACCGGCGGCGTCGATGACACGGGACAGTATCTATCGAGCACGGAACTCTACGTTCCGGCTGAGGGAGAGTTCGTCACCACCGGCAACATGAGCTCGTCGCGCCTCGATCACACTGCGACCCTGCTGCGCAGCGGGCTGATTCTGATCGTCGGCGGCGTAGACAACGACGGAAATTTCCTCTCGAGCGCGGAGTTATACGATCCGGAGAAGCGGAGCTTCTCGTCGACCGGCAGCATGAGCGGTCCACGCGCGGTCCACACTGCAACCCTGCTGGGCGATGGAAGAGTTCTGATCGCTGGAGGAATTGACAGCGCCGCCGGCACCACTCTCGATACTGCCGAGCTCTATAACCCTACATCACGGTCGTTCACTCGCGTCGCCGAGATGACCGATTCCCGCGAGGACTTCACGGCAACTCTGCTCCTGGACGGAACCGTCCTGCTGATTGGAGGACTCGACAACGGCGGCAGCGTCCTTGCAACTGCGGAGTTCTATGACGGGCGGCGAGGCCACTTCATCGCAACCGGCGATATGCAATCAACTCGATGGTTCAGCACTGCGACCATCTTCGCGTCGGGGCCGCAGGGCGCAGGGATGGGTGGGCGAGTCCTCGTCACCGGTGGCCTCGATAACAGCGGCAACGCGCTGAGCAGCGCGGAACTGTTCGTCCCGTAGCACCGGGTGCTAGATCGGAACCGAGCGCGAAGCGCGCATCTTTGCACAAAGGGAAGTCTGAAACCTCCATGAGGTTTCAGGAAAATGTGAACTCATTGAGGTAAGAGAGCTCACCGTAGTATTCTCAAGTTCGATGAAGTCGAAGAGCAAGAAGGAAGTGGCAACGACGGCAAGACACGGCTCCTACCACTACATGGTTTACTATGAGCCGCAGGCCGACGGCAGTTTTGCCGTCGTGTTTCCTGCATTCCCCGAGATCGTAACCTTCGGCCGGACCCTCGCCGAGGCGCGTGCGATGGCGCGCGATGCGCTGCGTTGCCATCTCGAAGGGCTCCGCAAAGATGGCGAGACAATCCCGCCCGAGACGCCGCCGACCGGCCAGCCGATTCGCGAAGAGGTCGTAGTGGCGATTTGAGTCCGGCGCTTCCGGTCCTCAAGGCGCGCGAAGTCGTAGCGCCTATGGGCCGCTTCAACACTGATCGTGCGCCTCGTCGCAATCCTCAACATGTTTTGTCAGACGAGATGAGTGTTCTTTCACCTCGTAGATGTACGTATAGGTGAAGCCGGTGGTCGGCGGCGTGTCGTGATGACCGGTCAGCTTCATCTGGATCGTGTTCGCGTCGATCCAGGTCGCTCCCGAGTATGCGTGTATGTCGTCCGGGTGAAGCTTCGGAGGATGGGCGTCGAGGACAACTTCTGACAAGTTTACCCGCTTGAATCGCGGCTCGAGAATCAACAGGACGCTCTCGCTGGTATTGCTCATATAGTCGTTGAGAATTACCGCCTTGGAGGTTGGAGACCAGAACAGATCGGCGCTGCCGCCGACGGGGCGATCCCATTCATAGAACGGCCTCTTGGCGCCAGACCTTAAATCTTTCACGAAGATCGAACAGCGATGAAACTCGCTGCCTTCGGGCGCTTTGGCGCACTCGCTCACCAGTTCGAGGCGCCCGTCGGGTGACTTGAGGTTATCAGTGATGGCTGAACTATACAGATCAGCGGATTGGCAATGACCGCTTGATGTGATCAACCCCACGACGATGAAGGTCGCGAGCAGCAGGGAAACGGAACAGGAGCGCGGAGCGCGCATCTTGGCACAAAGGGAAGTCTGAAACCTCCGTGAGGTTTCAGGAAATCTGAACTCATCAAGATTCAAGATCCGGATATTCCCCCTTCCATCGCGATACCGAGGACTAGGCGCTCAGGAATCGATAGACGAGTTTCTGAAAGTGCTGGATGCCGCGTTCGCGCGACAGCATCAATTGCCCGTGTTCGATCGCGCCCGAGCGCAGCCCGCGCTGCACTGATTCGCAGAGCACGATGTCCTCCCTGGTGACGAGGTCGTTGAATTCAACGTACTCGCGCATCTGTTCGTCGCTCAAATCTTCAGCGAAAAAGTAGTCGACGGTCTCGCGCGTGTGTTCGGCGTCGAGCGGCATCACGTGGATTACCTGCATGCTCGGCGGATTTGCCGAAAGCGCGAACATCACGTTCGGCCATAGCGTCGCGTAGGTAACGCCCTGGCCGGGCGACCTGATCAGGGGCCCGTAATAGATGGAGTAATACTCCTGATCGATATCGACCCTATAGCGATTGGTATCGATCAGCTCTGAAAACCGCGGATGCGCGATCGGGCAGTGGTAGCATTCGTTAAAATTCTCGACCACGATTTTCCAGTTCGACTTGAATTCGTAAGTGTCCTGCCGGCTCATCCGCATTTGCGCGAGATCAATGCCCGCATTCTGGAAGATGGCTGGCAATTCGCCGATCACCTGGCGGATAGGGCTCGTGCCCGCGCTCGGGTTGACGAAAATCAGCGGGCCCCAGGTCTCGATCGCCAACGATACCAGCCCGAGATCCTGTTTGGCGAACGAGCGCTGCTCGCTCTCGCGCGGCGCCGAGCGCAGCGACCCGTCCAGGTTGTAGGTCCATCCGTGATAGTGGCACTGCAGCGTCTTGCGGTTTCCGGAGCATTCCAGCACGACCTCGCTCCCGCGATGGCGGCATACGTTCGCGAATGCGCGCAACGCCCCGTCGCTATCGCGAGCGATCACGACCGGTGTGTCGCCCAGGCGGGTTGTGAAAAAATCGCCGCCGCGCCGCACCTGTCCGGCATGTCCCACATATTGCCATGAGCGATGGAAGATGCGCTCCTTTTCCGCCTGGAACACATCGGGATCGACGTACCACCGAGCAGGCAGGGTATCGCCGCGTTCGAACGCGCCTGCCAGCGCTGGATCAGGATGAAAATCGAATGCCATTACTACGGCCAATTCAGAAAACTGATTAAAGCCTTGGCGAAACCCACCCGGGTTTCGCGCTTCCCTTTCTATCACACACGCAAGTCTGAAACCTCGATGAGGTTTCAGTGCATGGATCTCCGCGCCCAAAGTTCTCAGCGCGTAGCGCGCATCTTGCCCACCGGGAAGGGCGAAACCCGTGAAGGGTTTCGCAAGTTTTCTTTTTCCGCTCCTTCATCGCGGCGCGATGTGCTAAACGAATCGATGCACATTCTCCACGGAGGCACTCCATCATGATCGAGCACGTCGGAATCAGCATCTCCAACTTCGCCAAGAGCAAGAAATTCTACGACGCGGCGCTGGCGCCATGCGGCTATCGCGCCGGGTTCGTCGATCAGAAGGCCGGTGTCGTCGGCTACTTCGGCGCGGACGGAACCAGCGTGTGGCTGACGCCCGGAAAGCCGAAAACCGGCCAGCACGTCGCGTTGGGAATTGCGAACCGCGGCGGAGTCAAGAAATTTTACGACGCCGCGCTCAAGGCGGGCGGCCGTGACAACGGGAAGCCCGGCCCGCGGCCGCAATACACTCCCGACTACTATGCGGCCTTCGTGTTCGACCCCGACGGCCACAATATCGAGGCGGTCACCCACAGCAAGAAATAAATCGCGGCGCTGTTCCTCACGAGATCAGGAAGTTCTGAATCATTGCCGAATCCTCATGGGGCAGGACATGGCAGTGATACACGGTCTTGCCCTTCCAGGTCTTGAAGCGCATCCGAACCTTGAGCTGCGAATACGGCGGAACCCAGATGGTGTCGTGCATCCGCCGATAGGCGGCGTCCCACGGCACCCCGAGCACTTCGAATGAGTTCACGTGCACGTGCAGCGGATGGCTGCCGTCGGAGTCGCTGACCACTGTCCATTCCTCGGCGGTGCCGAGCTTGACTGTCGGATCGACGCTGGTCTCGTCGTAGAGGCGGCCGTTGACCAGGAACTCGAAGCCGGTCAGGATTCGCTTGCTGTTCCTTCGGGAGGAAAATACTACTTTTCGGCGCGCGACGATCTCGTCATCGCGAATCAGCGGATACTCGCGTGACGGACTGATCTTAAAGCCGATTACGGCGTCGAGAATCAAATGGGGCACCCACCGATGGCGGCCTCGCCAGAAAAGCTCGTCGCCCGCGCTTTCTACGATGGTGCGTCGCCGGGGGGCATCGATGATGACGAAGCGTCGCTGAAGCGCACTGCTGATGGCGAAGCCCATTCCGACAGCGCGCGCTCCGTCGTGGCTTGATTTGGCATTTTTAGCTGTCGCTCATTTCGTTTGACAAAAGCGAAAAAAGAGCGAAAATAGGCCGATGACGAGGTTGACAGTCAACGTTTGTCAACTTGATGACGCGGCAGAGATTTCCGCCTCGCCCGCGATCGTCAAAGTCTCGCAACTACCTGAAATTTCAGGGGTTTTTCGAGGTCACGAGCTCACTCGCAAGGACCGGGACGATCGCCTGAGCTCAGGTTTGTCAACCTTGGACACTATTCTCAGCGGCGGAATCGCCCGCGGTCGTATCAGCGAAATCATCGGTCGCGCCGGTTCCGGACGCACCTCGCTCGCCGCGTCCTTCGCCGCCGCGGCGACCCGTCGCGGCGAGGTCGCCGCGTGGATCGAATCGTCCGGCGCCTTCGACCCGGCGAGCATCGCGGCCTCGGGCGTCGACCTCGCACGCGTGCTGTGGGCCTCGATCTCGACTCGGTCGGGCGTGCCCCCATCCTGCAAGTCATTTGAACTGTCTTCGCGTCAATTTGAATCGCGTGCGCTACAATCGTCTTCGCGCGATCAATTTCAACCCTCGCCGATCGTGCGAAAACAATCCGCACTTCTAAAGGCCGTCGAGTTGGTGCTCGAGGCGGGCGGCTTCGGACTCGTGGTGGTCGACTTCGGCGACGCGGCGCGATCTATCTCATCGAGCGCGGCGCTCCGACTCGCGCGCGCCGCTGAACGATGCGGCGCTGTTGTGCTCATGATCGCGCCGCATCGGATGTGCGGGACCTTCGCGGTGCTGAGCCTCGTGCTGCGGCGCGTCGAGGCGTCGTTCGGCCGGCTTGCACCGGGCGCGCCCTCGCTCTTCGACGGTCTCACCATCGATGCCACCGTGGCGCGCAATAAGCTCGGCGGTCGCGGCGCCAGCGCGCTGGTATACGCGATGACCGATCCGGCGGCGCAATTTATTTTGCCGCAATCGCATCGCAGGAACGATCTCCGGAAAATTCATGGGCTGCAAAGCTAGCGCCGCGAAATGCGATGGGACGTATTGCATGCATTCTCGTTTCCGATTTTTCGATCGCGGCGCTGGTCCGCGCTAATCCCACCCTTGAAGGCGCTGTCCTCGCGATCGCCGACAGCACCGCAGCGCACGCGGAGCTAAGCGTCCTTTCGCTCCGCGCGCGCGAACGGGGAATTCGTCCCGCGATGACGCTGGCGCAGGCGCGCGCGATCTCCTCCGATCTAATCATCCGGGCGCGCTCGCAAGCCGCCGAGCACTCGGCAGCCGCCGCGCTCGCCGACGCCGCGGAATCGATCTCGCCGGCGGTCGAGGTCGGCGCGCCCGGATGCGTATGGCTCGATCTCGCGGGGCTCGGCCGAATTTACTCAAGCGAGGAAGAAGTCGCAGCGGAGCTGCAGCGGCGCGTGCGGCGACTCGGGATGGAAGCCGCGGTCGGCGTCGCGGCGAATCGCGAGATCGCGGCACTGGCCGCGCGATGCGGTGGAATAAGAGTGATCGCGCCGGGACTCGAGCGCGAGTTCCTGGACTGGCTCCCGCTCGACGTGCTCAAGCTTGGGCCAACGGAAAGTGGACTCGACCTCGAGCTCACGCTCGCGCGCTGGGGCCTCAAGCGGCTCGGCGATCTCGCGCGGCTTGACCCCGATGCAGTGGGGAGCCGCCTTGGGCGGCGCGGCGTAGAGCTGGTGCGGCTCGCACGCGGCGGCGATTCGCGGCCGATTCAGCCGCGGCAGCGCACCGAGACGTTTACCGAGTCGATCGAACTCGAATACGGAATCGAAACTCTCGAGCCGCTCGGCTTCATGATGCGCGCGATGCTCGACCGGCTCACCGCACGGCTTGCGCTGCGCGGCTTGGTCGCCGGCGACATCATTCTCGCGTTGGGCATCGGCGGCCATCGCAATTTGAGCCGCCGCATCGCGGTCGCGGCGCCGTCGAATGATGCGCGCGCGATGCTCACGCTGATCAATCTCAGCCTCGAAGCGGCGCCGCCCGAGGCGGCAGTCGAGTCGATCCGAATCGATCTCGAGCCGCGCGCTCCACGACCCGCGCAGAACGACATGTTCCTGCCGCCGGCTCCCGCGCCGGATCGGCTCGAGACCACTATCGCGCGCCTGGCAGCGCTATGCGGTCCGGCTAGCGTCGGCACGTTGATGCCGGAGAATTCGCATCGCCCCGAAGCGGTTCGGCTCGAGCGGTTTGCACCGCCGCCTCCGCCGCCCGTCAACCCGGACGCGCCAGAGCACGCGGTGGCGCAACTGGTGATTCGCGCGGTAAGGCCGGCCGTCGAAATCGAGGTGATGTGCTCGCGCGGCGGGCCGGAGTTCGTGCGCGGTCCGAATCTCGGCGCGCGCGTGGTGTCGATCGCGGGACCTTGGCGGCGCGACGGCGAATGGTGGCAGCAAATTGATCCTGACGCTGCAGGCACCTCTGCGCAGTGCCCGCCTGATAACAATCGTCATCGCCTTGACCAGCACGAATTGCAAATCGTGAACGGCCACCCCCGCCGCCAGACCGCACTCGCTTTGACAATCTCCGGCAAAGAATCAGAAACGAGTGATGCGGGAATCGAAGAAGCTCTCGCGCGCAGAGTAAGAGGACCGGGCGAGGGCATTGGCTGGCCGGGTCTTTCGCGCGACGAACGCTATGCGGACGCCTCCAGCCTGATGCCGGAATCTCCCCCGCTGGTTGCGGTCAGAGACATCAGATTCCTGAATCGCTCGCCGTATGCCGCGAAGAAAACTCCGGACGCGCAAACTCCGCGCGAAGGTGCGCATCAACCTAAATCTCAATTGCGCGAGGGAACCAGCGCCAGGCGTGGTTTCGTTCGCGACTATTACGAACTCGCGCTTGATGACGGCGGCGTCTACCGCATCTTCCGCGATTTGAATTCCGACCAATGGTTCGTCGACGGAGTCTACGACTGACGCAAAGGAGAGTTGCGATGGCAGATTGGAAAGGAGTGGTAGTCGCCGAAAGTCTCACGATCCGACGATGATCAACCGCTTCCCCGTCGAACGCGCGCTTATTTCCCCGCCGTTTGAATGGCCACCGTCGAAGGGCGCGGCCCGCGTCACCGGCCGCTGGCATCTCTATCGCGTGCTATGCGCCGAGAGCGATGTCGCCCTTTTCCAGAGCCATCTTCAGCCCGGCTGGTACGCGCACTTCTGGCATGGCGAAAAACTGGTGGTGATTTTCAGCGACCGCCGTTTCGACGCGAACCTCAACGCTCGCTCCACCTGGTCGGCGGCAATCGCGCACGGAAGAACCCATGACATCCCGGAGCGGCAACTTGATTTCAAGGATCTTAAGTAGCGGCGAGGATCGTTAACGAAGCGCCACGCGCGGACGCTGCGCGGCAGAGACTTAACCATGACGAAGCGCTCTGACTACCTGGAGTTGCGCGCGCGGAGCGCGTTCAGCTTCCTGGAAGGCGCGGCAACGCCCGAAGATCTAGCCACCCGCGCGGCTGAGCTCGGCTACGACGCGCTCGCGCTTGGCGATCGCGACGGCGTCTACGGCGCGCCGCGATTCCATCAGGGCGCCAAGTCCGCCGGGGTCCGCGCGCTGATCGGCGCCGACGTGACCCTCGACGATGACTCGCGCCTCTACCTCCTGGTCCCCGACCGCGCGCGCTACAAGAACCTGTGCCGGATGATCACGGCCGCGAAGATGCGCATTCTCAATCCGGACGCGCGCGCGCGTGACGGCTCAATTGCGCCGCCGCTTTATCCGGCCAAGGGCGAGAGCCGCGTCACCCTCGACGACCTCGAGCGCTATGGGCGCGGAATGATCTGCCTTGCCGGCGGCGTGATGAGCCCGGTTTCGCGCGCGCTGATTCGCGGCGAGGATCCGCGCGCGCTATGCGATCGGCTCGGCACCACTTTCGGGCGCGGAAATCTTTTCATCGATTTGCAGCGCCATCTCGACGCCGGCGAGGAACGGCTCAACCGCAAGCTCCATGCGCTCGCCGCGGCGTGCCGGCTCCCGATCGTTGCGACCAACGACGTGTGCCACAGCGGACCCGAGCGCGATCTCCTCGACGTGCTCACCTGTATCCGGCTCAAGACCACGCTCGAAGAGGCCGGGCGCGCGCTATGGGCAAATCGCGAGCGCTACCTGAAGCCGCCGGATGCGATGGCCGCGCTGTTCCGCGATCTCCCGGACGCCGTCGCGGCGACCCGCGCAGTGGCGGAGCGCTGCGAATTCACGCTCACCGATCTAGGCTACCGATTCCCCGATTATCCGCTGCCACCCGGCGAAACGCCCGACAGTTACCTGCGAATTCTCACCTACGCCGGCGCACGCGAGCGCTGGGGCAGCGCCGCCGATAGCCGCACGCGCCATCAGCTCGAGCACGAACTCGGCATCATCGAGCGACTGCGCCTGGCCGGCTACTTCCTCATCGTGTGGGACGTGATTCAGTTCTGCCGCGAGAACCGCATCATGGTGCAGGGACGCGGCTCAGCGGCCAACAGCGCGGTCTGCTATGCGCTCGGCATCACCGCGATCGACGCGGTCAAAATGGAACTGCTCTTCGAGCGCTTCCTTTCCGAGGAGCGCGGCGAATGGCCCGATATCGATCTCGATCTTCCGAGCGGCGACCAGCGCGAGAAAGTCATCCAGTACGTGTATCGCCGTTACGGCGAGCGCGGCGCCGCGATGACCGCCAACGTGATCACCTATCGCACGCGCAGCGCGGTGCGCGAGGTCGGCAAAGCGCTCGGCTTCTCGCCCGAGCAGGTCGATCGCCTCGCCAAGCTCAACCAAGTCTATGAATTTCGCGATCGCCACGACGATATCGTCGCACTCCTGAGACGCGGCGGCGTCGACGCCGAGGCGCCACGAATCCGGATGCTGGTCGACCTGGTGCGGCGCGTCCAGAGCGTGCCGCGCCATCTCGGACAGCATAGCGGCGGGATGGTGATCGCGGCGCAGCCGCTCGACGAGGTGGTGCCGCTGGAGCCGGCCGCGATGCCGGGCCGGGTCGTGATCCAGTGGGACAAGGAGGACTGCGCCGATCTGGGAATTATCAAGATCGATCTGCTCGGCCTCGGGATGCTCGCAGCGCTGGAGCAGGCTATCCCGATGATCAGCGCGCACGAAGGCGTCGCGATTGACCTGGCGCATCTGCCGGCGGACGACCCCGATGTGTATGCGATGCTCCAGCGGGCCGACACCGTCGGCGTGTTTCAGATCGAGAGCCGCGCGCAGATGGCGACGCTGCCGCGGATGAAACCGCGGCGCTTCTACGACCTGGTAGTTGAGGTCGCGATAATCCGCCCCGGGCCGATCGTCGGCAAAATGGTGCATCCGTATCTCGACCGCCGCAACGGCCGCGCTCCGGTGACCTATGCGCATCCATCGCTCGAGCCGATCCTGAAGCGCACGCTCGGCGTGCCGTTGTTCCAGGAACAATTGCTGCGCGTAGCGATGACGGTGGCGGGATTCAGCGGCGGCGAGGCCGAAGAGCTGCGCCGCGCGATGGGCTTCAAGCGCTCCGCCGAGCGCATGGAAAAAATCGAAGAGCGGCTGCGCGCTGGAATGACGCGCAACGGGATTGCGGGAAAAGTGCAGGACGAGATCGTGCAATCGATCACGGCGTTCGCGCTCTATGGATTTCCCGAGTCGCATGCCGCAAGCTTCGCGCTTATCGCCTATGCGTCGGCGTACCTGAAGTACCATCATCCGGCGGCGTTCTTCGCCGCGATGTTGAACTGCTATCCGCTGGGATTTTACCATCCCTCGACGCTGGTCAAGGACGCGATGCGCCGCGGCGTCGTCGCGCTTCCGATCGACGTCACGCGCTCCGACTGGAATTGCACGCTGGAGCCTGTCCCGGCAGGCAAGGCTCCCGCAGCCGCTCCAGGAGCCGCGGCGCGCGGCGCGGACGCGACGCGCCCTGCCCTCGCGATGCGGATGGGACTGCGCTACGTGAGCGGCCTGCGTGAGGAGGTCGCGATACGCTCCGAGCAAGCCCGGGCGCATCGTCCGTTCGCTTCGATCGCCGACTTCACTGCGCGCGCCGCCCCCAACCGCCGCGAACTCGACGCGCTCGCATACGCGGGCGCGTTCGCGACCTTCGGCTTTAAGCGCCGCGATGCGATGTGGAACGCCGCCGCCGTCGAGCGCGACCCCAAAAGCATCCTGGCCGGCGTCGCGCTTAAACCCACGACCGCGCCGCTGCCCGGGATGTCGGAGATGGAGGAGACGCTCGCCGACTATGCGGCGACCGGCCTCACCACGGGACCGCATCTGATGACTTACATGCGCGCGAAGCTCACCGCGCGCGGAATCCTGAGCGCTGCCGACCTTACCCGCGCCCCGCACGAGTCGTGGGTGAAAACCGCCGGCGTCGTGATCGTGCGCCAGCGTCCCGGCACCGCCAAGGGCTTCCTGTTCATCACGCTCGAGGACGAAACCGGAATCTCGAATCTGATCGTGACGCCCGACCTGTTTCAGAAAAATCGCTCACTGTTGAGGGGCGCTGGAATCCTGCTCGCCGAGGGCGTGCTGCAACAGGTCGACGGAGTGACCGCGATTCGCGCGCGCCGCTTCGCCGAGCTCCACCTCGACGGCCCGCTGCCGCCCTCGCACGATTTTCATTAGTTGCGCGACTTGCGGTGTGCGAGAATTCGCCGACGGAGGACATCATCCAATGGACGTCAACCTGCAAAGCGACAAGGCGCAAGCGTTCCGCAAGATGCACGACCGATCGCGCATCCTCGTTCTGCCCAACGCGTGGGATGCCGCCAGCGCGCGAATTATCGAAGAGGCGGGCGCGCGCGCCATCGCGACCAGCAGTGCCGGCGTGGCGAATGCGCTTGGATATGCTGACGGCGAGGCGCTTCCGCGCGCCGAGATGATAGCAGCGACAACACGAATCGCGCGGAGCGTCGGCGTGCCGGTGACTGCTGATATCGAGGCGGCTTATGGACGCGACGCAAAAGAAGTAGCGGAGACGATTAAGCTGGTAATCGAAGCCGGCGCAGTCGGAATAAATCTTCAGGACTCGTCGCACGACCGCACGCGTCCGCTGCACGATTTGCCGATCGCAGTCGATCGGATCCGCGCCGCGCGCGAGGCCGCCGCGTCCGCCGGCGTGCCGATCGTGATCAACGCGCGCACCGACGCGTTTGTCGCCGGCGTCGGCGCGCCCGAGTCGCGCTTCGACGAAGCGACGCGCCGTCTCAATTCCTACCTCGACGCGGGCGCCGATTCCCTGTTCCTGCCCGGAGTGCGCGATCGCGACGCGATCGCGCGTGCGGTGAAGGCGCTCAAAGGTCCCCTGAACATCCTCGCCGGTCCCGGCTTTCCGACCGTCAGCGAATTGGAACAGCTTGGCGTCGCGCGCGTCAGCGTCGGCGGATGGCCGTCGCGAGTCGCGATGACGATCACTCGGCGAATCGCGGCGGAACTGCTAGGTGCCGGAACCTACACGCCGATCGATGGATTGATCGGCCATCCCGAAATGGAGGCGCTCATATCGCGGCGGCCGCGCTGAATGCGCGGCTGCGCCGCGATTCTAGTTGCCCTTGAACTGGGGCTTGCGCTTTTCGACAAACGCGCGCGTGGCCTCGCGATGGTCCTCGGTCGCCATCGTCAGCATCTCGTACGCGAGCGACGCATCGAGCACCAGGTTGACTTGCTCCTTCAGCCACTTGTTGACCGCGAGCTTGGTCCATCGGATCGCGAGCGTGGCGCCGTCGGCCAGTTCACGCGCGATCTCGTTCGCCCTGGGCACCACCAGTTCGGGCGCCACGGCATAGTTCACCAGTCCGATCTTGACGGCCTCGGCGCCGTTGATCAGATTCCCGCGCATCAGGAATTCCTTCGCGCGCGCCGGACCGATCAACAGCGGCCAGATGACCGCGCCGCCGTCGCCCGCGACAATTCCGACCTTGACGTGGGTGTCGCCGAAGCGCGCCTTCTCCGATGCGACGATCACGTCGCAAAGCAGCGCGATGGTCGAGCCAAGTCCGATCGCGTCGCCGTTGATCGCGCCGATTATCGGCTGCTCGACCTCGAGCATGTTCTGCACGATTCGCCGCCCATGTGCCGCGGTCGCGAAGCTCGACGACCGCCGGCTGGTGCCCGCCGGCGCCCCGGTCAAGGCTCCTGACGACATCCCTTTCACGTCGCCGCCCGCGCAGAACGCGCGACCCGCACCGGTCAGCACGATCGCGTTTATCTCCGAGTCGTCCGCGAGGTCTCCCCAGATGCGTTCGAGCTCGCTGTGCAATCCGCCGTTGACCGCATTGAGCGAGTCGGGGCGGTTGAGCATGACGGTCGCGACTCCGTGATCATTTTCGACCTTGATAAATTCGTAGCGGCTGTAGTCTGCCATCGCGCGGACCTCCTTGGAGCGTGCATCCGTTCTCGCCGTGGCGTATCAGGCGCGCCGCGATTTGTAAAACGGGCTAACCCGCCGCGCCTGGAATGCGCTATTCTCCGCGGCGTAAACAGCCCTGAATCATTCGGAGATGAATTCATGAAACTCGAAGGCAAAGTTGCACTGATAACCGGCGCCGGTTCCGGGATGGGCCGCGTGGCAGCGCTTCTGTTCGCTCGCGAGGGAGCCAGACTGGCCGCGGTCGATGTCAACGGCGAGTCTGCGGCGGAGACCGCGCGAATGATCAAAGCCGAAGGCGGCGACGCGATCTCGATGCGCGCGGACGTCTCGCGCGCGAAGGACGCGGAGGCTATGGTCGCGGAGACGGTGAAGAAATTCGGCGGGCTCGACATCATCTACAACAACGCCGGCATCGAGGGCGACAGCGGCTTCCTCGCCCAGCTCAGTGAAGAGGCCTTCGACCGAGTGATCTCGATCAATCTGCGCGGCGTGTGGCTCGGGATGAAGTACGCGCTGCCGGAGATGATCAAGCGCGGCGGCGGCGCGGTGGTTAACACAGCATCGATCGCCGGGATGGTCGCGGTCAAAGGCGCCGCCGCATACTGCGCCGCCAAGGCCGGCGTTATCGCGCTCACTCGCGTCGCCGCCCTCGAGTACGGCCGCTATAACATCCGCGTCAATTGCATCTGCCCCGGCGCGATCGACACTCCGATGGTCGCGAGAATCCAGGGCGAAGGCGGGATGACGCCGAACGCGGTATCGCGCATCTCGGTGCTCGGCCGCATCGGCAAGCCGGAAGAGATCGCGCGGACCGCGCTATGGCTCGCGAGCGACGACGCCTCGTTCGCAACCGGCGCGCCATTCATCATCGACGGCGGATGGACGGTATCGTAATGCGACTTGCGCTGATGGGTTCGTAGACTAAGCTCTGAACGAGAGATCGGAATGACACCGGCACAGGCAACCACGCGCCTGCAGGGCAAAGTAGCAATCGTGACCGGCGCGGCAAATGGAATCGGGCGCGCGATCGCGCGCCGGCTTGCCGCCGAAGGCGCGAGCGTCGCGGTCGCGGATATCCAGTTCGAGACCGCGGAGCGCACCGCCGGCGAGATCAAGAGCGAGGGCGGCGCGGCGCTCGCGGTGCGAATCGACGTGACCAGCCTCGAGAGCGCGGTCGCGGCGGCGGATCAGGTCGAGCGCGAGCTTGGCCCGATCGACATCCTGGTAAACAACGCCGGATGGGACAAACTCGAGCCGTTCGTCGAGAGCAAGCCGGAGACGTGGGACAAAATCATCGCGATCAACTACCGAGGCGTGCTGAATTGCTGCAAAGCGATCGCGCCGCGGATGCAATCGCGTGGCAGCGGCAAGATCGTTTCGATCTCGTCCGACGCCGCGCGCGTCGGCTCGACCGGCGAGGCGGTTTACTCCGGATGCAAAGCCGCGATAATCGGATTCTCGAAGACTCTAGCGCGTGAGCTCGCACGCCATCATATAAACGTAAACGTCGTATGCCCGGGGCCGACGGAAACTGCGCTGCTGCGCGAAGCGATGGCGGGACGCGCCGGGGCGCTCGAGGCGATGACGCGGGGAATTCCGTTTCGCCGGCTCGGACAGCCAGAGGATCTCGCGGGCGCCGTCGCGTTCTTCGCCTCGCCGGACGCGGACTTCGCGACTGGCCAGGTGCTGAGCGTAAGCGGCGGTCTCACGATGGCGGGATGACTGGCGGACTTGAACGCTTGCGGTGCGGATGGTATCTGAACTAGCGTTCAGAACATCGGAAGACGGAATTGCAGAAGACGCGCCAGGAGAAATCAGGAGAGAAATGAGCGACCCAGCGCAGCAGGAACCGGTACGTTTCGCGGGACCCGAGGGCCTTCCCCCGCTCTACAAGGACCTGCTCGTGCGGATGCTCTCCATCCAATCGCGAATTGAATCCGAATATATGCTCGCGGCGGATCGCACCCTCATGAAACCGCTCGCGCTCGCTCCCACTCCGGAGGACAAGGCGGAGTACGCCGCGTTCTGGTCCGACGAAGTTCGCCACGCGAGCTACTGGATGCAGTTGCTCGACGGTCTCGGCGTCAAGGTCGACGACGCGTTCATGGCGACGCCGATGCCTATCTACATCTTCGAGATGCGCGATCAGGCCGAGGACTGGATCGAGTACGGGCTGTTCAGTTTTTTCGCCGATCGCCAGGGCGCGTACATGGGATACGAGTGGCTGGGGTGCAGCTACGAGCCGCTCGCGCGAATCGCCGATCGCGTATACAAGGAAGAACTGGGCCACGCGGCGTTCGGCCTGCGGCTGATGCGCCGCTACCTCCAGCGCGAAGGCGAGGCCGGCCGCGAACGTCTCATCACCCATCTGCAGAAGTGGTACCCGGCGGGACTCGATATGTTTGGCAGGTCGGGCTCGAAGCGACAGCTCGACTACCTGCGCCTGGGACTGCGGCGGCGCACCAACGAAGAGATGCGCGACGCGTTCACCGCCGAGGTCAACAACCTGCTCACCAAACTCGACATCCCGCTTCCTGACCCGAACGCGGGACGGCGCTTCAGCTAGACTGTGATTCAAATCGAAACTGTGCGCGCCGCCGGCCAGGCTCGGAAGTCGCGCGCGGTTCGGATCGGGAGACTACGTTGAGAAAGTCAGGCACTCAGGCCGCACCGCGGCGCGTCATGAAACTCAGTTCCGCGATGCGCGCGCTTGCGCCGGAAGAACGCTACGACGCGAATATCGATCACATATTAGGCGCCGCGGCCGCGGTCTTTGCGGAGAAGAGCTTCGGCCTCGCCTCGATTCGCGACATCGCGTCGCGCGCGCGAATCTCGTTCCCGCGCATCTACTACTATCTTCGCAACAAGCAGGAGCTGCTCTACCTGATCTCGAAACGTGCGTTCGAACAGCTCCAGAGTACCGCGGAGAGCCGGCTGCAGGATGTCGAGGACCCGCAGGCGCGCCTCCGGATCTTCATCGAGGGTCATCTCGAATATCACATGGCCAACCTCGCGGAGATGAAGGTGCTGGTGCGTGAAGCGGATTCGCTATCAGGCCGTTACGCGACGGACATCACACGGCTGAAGCGCGAATACTCGCGCCTGTGCCGGCGCATCCTCGAACAGTACGCACTCAAATGCGGTCGTCCGCTCGATCGCGAGCAAAGCCGCATCATGACGTCGCTGATTTTCGGCGCGATGAACTGGTTCTACACCTGGTACGATCCGGCGCGCGACTACGAGCAACGCGCCAGCATCATGGAGGAATGCTTCCGGATGGTGGCCGGCTCGATCGCGACCCGCTGAGAGGCCGCCCGCGGGCGGCGCGCGCGAGATGATCCAAGGGTGCACGCCATATCCGGTCGAGTTTGCCGAGCGCTACGTTCGCGAGGGCTACTGGTGCGCGGAGACGATCCCGCAGGCGGTCGCTGCCGCAGCGACCCAGGCTCGGACGCGCCAGCCGCGGGCGACTGCGATCGCCGATTCAGTCCGGCGTCTCGGTTATAACAAGATGCTCGCTGAGGCGTCGCGTTTCGCGGCGGTACTCGAGCGTCACGGAATCAAGCGCGGCGACCGCGTCGTCATCCAGCTTCCCAACTGCACCGAGTTCGCGACTCTACTCCTCGCCTGCCTCGAGATCGGCGCGCTCCCGGTGATGGCGCTGCCCGCATTCCGGCGCGCCGAACTCGAGTACCTGGTTTCATTCGCAGGCGCCAAGGCGATCGCGATCGCACCCGAGTATCGCGGATTCGAACACGCCGCCCTCGCGCGCGAAGTCAGATCTGCGCTTCCCGGCCTGGAGACGATTTTTTCTACCGGCCCCGCGGAGGGCTGTGTCGAGCTGCATCGGCATGAGGATGACGGGGAGCTGCGGCCGATGCGCTCGCATCGTGGCGACCCGTTCGAAGTGGCGCTGTTCCTGCTCTCGGGAGGCACCACCGGACTGCCGAAGCTGATTCCGCGCACTCACGCGGACTACCTGTACAATGCGCGGGCGGCGGCGAAAGTATGCGGCCTCGGGGCGGGCTCGCGGATTCTCATCGCGCTCCCGGCCGAGCATAATTTTCCGCTCGCCTGTCCCGGGCTGCTGGGCGCGATGCTTAGCGGCGCGACGGCAGTCTTCACACAATCGGCGCAGGCGGTGGAACTGGCTGCCTCGATCGAGCGCGAGCAAATTTCTCACTTGCCTTGCGTGCCGACAGTCGCGATGGCGCTGCTCGACCTGCCCGCCGCCGCGCGGCCATCACTCAGCTCTCTGCGGGTCATAACGGTCGGCGGTCAACGGCTCCAGGAGCCCACGGCACGCGCGCTCAGAAAAGTGTATCCGTGGATCGCCGTACAGCAGGTGTTCGGAATGGCTGAGGGTCTGCTCTGCTACACGCGTCTCGAGGACTCCGACGACGCCGCGTGTGCGTCGCAAGGACGTCCTCTCGCGCCGGCCGACCAAATCAGGATCGTCGACGCGGCGGGCATCGACGTTGCGGAGGGCGAGATCGGCGAGCTCTGGTGCCGCGGCCCGTACACGATTCGCGGTTATTTTCGTGCGCCGGATCGCAA
>DATDGX010000231.1:0-5203 GCA_036521875.1 Binataceae bacterium (SeqCode) | reverse complement strand
GCTCTCGCCGATACTGAATTGCATCAGCGCGACCCACGCGACGTTGCGCGACGCATCGGTTCCGGCGGGCGCGCCGGGACGAGTGTGGCATACGCTGTTCACCAGCGCAGTCGCATGCAGTGAAAACACCAGCCGGATAGCGCCCACCCAGAAGAACGCCGCCCATCCGAACGGCGCGCCGACGAACAACGCGGCCGCGAGCAACGGAATTTGTATCTGCGACCAGAACTGGAAGTACTTCCGCTCCGACTCCAACAAGTATTTCGCGGGCGGCGGCGGCGCCTGGTAAATCCAACCCAGATGCGCCCAGAACAAGCCGCCCCACACCGGACTCGATGGGTCGTCGTGCGTGTCAGTCATCGCGTGATGATAACGATGAGTGGGTATCCAGGCGCCGGGCGCCGAGGAGCCGTTGAACATCGCGAGAAAAGTGAATATCTGCAGCACCGTCGGATGTAGCGTTACCGAGCGATGCGCGAGCGCGCGATGGAAGCAGACGCTTACGCCGGCGCCGCCCAGGAACGCCAGAATCGTCGCGGCCAGAAATACGCGCCAACCCGGCCACGGAAATAATACTAGTCCGAGCGCCGCGAGCACATGAATCAATACCAACCAGAAGGCAATCAAATAGCCAGATGGCGTAGTGGGCATCAGCGGATGCCTGATGCGTCCAGGTGCCGGCGCACGCCCGCGCCTGACCAGATGCGGTGCTAGCGCCGCGCCGGTCTGGCTCTCCGGCTCGGCAAAGTCTCTTTCGATCGCGGGCTGGGCTGCAGTCATCGTCTCACACCTTCGCGCCATCGCAACGACGCAGGTAAATGGTTTCGGCGTCGGCCGTGCCGGTTAGGAGGTTTCGAACTCAACGAATCCCGATTTCGCGAAGGCGCTGTCGTAGGCAACGCGGCCCCGGTCGATCTGCGTTGGCGCGTGCCTGGCGTCGTTCAGATGTGGACGTGAAGCGACTGCAAGCGGTGTTCGCGAGACCCTGACCAGCGGCATACTAGCCTGAGCGCTCCGCCTGATGCCACGGCTATGAAACGTCGGGCAGGACGCGCCATCGAGGAGCGGCGAACTCGCGTGATCCCGCGACGGTGAACTACTATCGATTTCGATCGGAGGAACCGGAGAGCATTCATGGCGATGGATAGCAAAGCTGTCGATGCGCCTTCATCTTACGACGTGGTCGTAGTCGGCGCGGGTAACGCCGGGATGTGCGCGGCGCTGGCGGCGCGCGAAGCCGGCGCGAGCGTGCTAGTGCTGGAATGCGCGCCCGAGGCGGAGCGCGGCGGCAACAGCCGCTTCACGGCAGGCGCGATGCGGGTTGCGTATAACGGCGTCGACGACTTGTCGGAGCTGATGCCTGATCTCAGCGAAGAGGACAAAGCACGCACCGACTTCGGCACCTACTCCGAAAGCCAGTTCTTCGACGACCTTGCCAGGGTCACCCAGTATCGCACCAACCCGGAACTCGCCGAGCTATTGGTGCGGCGCAGTTTCGAGACCATGAAGTGGATGCGCACCAAGGGCGTGCGCTTTCAGCCGATCTATGGAAGGCAGGCGTTCAACGTCGGTGGGCGATTCAAATTCTGGGGAGGACTCACCGTCGAGACGTGGGGCGGCGGTCCCGGGCTGATCGACGCGCTCTACGGCGCGGCGGCTCGCAACGGAATCGCGATCTGGTACCGCAGCCGGGCGCTAAAACTTAAGCGCGACGATCGCGGAGTGACCGGAGTCGTGATTCGGCGCGAGGGGCGCACGACCACCGTGGGCGCAAGGTTCGTGGTGCTCGCCTCGGGCGGTTTCGAAGCCAACGCCGAATGGCGCACCCGTTACCTCGGTCCCGGATGGGATCTCGCGAAGGTCCGCGGTACTCGGTTCAACACCGGCGGCGGAATCCGGATGGCGCTGGAGGCGGGCGCGATGCCATATGGTAACTGGTCGGGATGTCACGCAGTCGGATGGGATCGCAACGCGCCCGAGTTCGGCGACTTGAGCGTCGGCGACGGCTTCCAGAAGCATAGCTATCCGTTTGGAATAATTGTCAATGCGCGCGGACGGCGCTTTGTCGATGAGGGCGCCGACTTCCGCAATTATACTTATGCCATGTATGGGCGCGCAGTGCTGGAGCAGCCGGGGCAATTCGCCTGGCAGGTCTTCGATCGCAAGGTGATGCATCTGCTGCGCGACGAGTATCGGATCAAACGCGTCACCAAGGTCAGCGCCGATACGCTGGAGGCGCTGGCGGCTAAACTCGAGGACGTTGATGCGGCCGGTTTTATCAACGAAGTCGGCGCGTACAACGCTGCCGTCGATAGCAGCGCGCCGTTCAATCCGAACATCAAAGACGGCCGGCGCACGCGGGGCCTCGCAGTCGACAAGACCAACTGGGCGAACACGATCGACACGCCGCCCTTCGAGGCTTATGCGGTAACTTGCGGCATAACATTTACGTTCGGCGGACTGCGCGTCGATAGTGACGCTCGGGTGATCAGCACCGACGGCGATCCTATTGAAGGTCTGGCTGCAGCGGGTGAGCTAGTCGGTGGGCTTTTCTATTTCAACTATCCGGGCGGAACCGGCCTCATGTCAGGGTCGGTGTTCGGCCGAATCGCGGGCACGACCGCCGCCCGCGGTGCATCCGAGCGCAGGTAGATTGAATCGAAGCGCAAACGTGAAGGTGCGCCAGCTCAGGCGGGGCGAAGATGCGCTGTGGCAGGCTTGCAGGTGCGGCGGATGGCGGCGGCGGGACCTTAGCGCCTGGACCGCTTTGCGCCCCGTCGTCACGGCTTGCATGTCGCCGCGATCTCCGGCATGAAATTCAGGACCGAACCGAGTCCCGTTCGAGAGATTGCCAGGAGACTACTAGTGCGAACGGCAAACGCAAATGGACCCGACTGATCGTCGGAGCAACCATCCTGACCTGCGCGCGATCGGGGTTGACCCCGATTTCTGGTATCCCGTCGCGCTCGCGCGCGAGTTCAAGCGGCGTGCGACGCTCGCTGCAGGGTTTGCCGGCGAGCCAATTGTGCTCGCGCGGACGGACGCCGGCGCGGTGTTCGCGCTCGAAGATCGGTGTGCCCATCGCCAGGTCCCGCTCCACCTCGGAGTGGTCCAGGGCGGGCAGCTCAAGTGTGGTTACCACGGCTGGTGCTATGACTCGAAAGGGAAGCTGGCCAGAATCCCGTACCTCTCCGATGGCGGCAAGCTTCCTCCCGAGGCACGCGGGGTGCGTTCGTATCCGTGCCGCGAAGCGTACGGGCTAATCTTCATTTTTCCGGGTGCGCCGGAGATGGCCGATCGCGTGCCGCTTCCCGAGCTGCCGGAGTTTTCATCGGCTGATTACCGCACGATGTATTTTTCGCGCGAGGTGAAGTGTCACTACAGCTTCATGCACGAGAACCTGATGGATATGAATCATCAGTTTCTCCATCGCAGACTGATGGGCAGCATCCAACCAGCGCTCATCGACTATCGCGCGGGTGATACTTGGGTCGAGGCGCAATACAAGTTCGAGGGCGGTAAGCAGCATGCCGGCGCTGACTTTTTGGTGATGGGTGGCAAGGATGAGGGGACGGCGGTCGATCGCGACTACGAGCTGATGACGATCCGCACCGACTATCCGCATCAGGGGCTGACGGTTTATCGTGCGAACTCAGAGATCCCCGCGATACGTTTGTTTGCATCGTATGTTCCGCTCGATGCGGAGCAGCGGCGCAACCGGAGCTTTGGCCTGCTGATGATTCGGCGTCCCGGGATTCCGGGCCTGCTGACTCTCGCGTGGCCGGTGATCCGCTACTTCGCCGAATCGGTCTTCACGCAAGACCGGTTGATGGTCGAGCAGGAACAGCTTGCGCATGACGCGCAGGGCGGAGATTGGAACCGCGAAATTTCTCCGGTCCTCCTCGAACTGCGACGTGTCCTGGACACGAACGGCCTCGCGGCACCAGGCCTCGCCGACGGCCGCGCGCACGGTGCAAAGCCGTCCGAAAAACTCCGCGCGGTGTGACCGGAACGCATCCCGTCCGCAGATGGCTCTCCGCGCGCGCCGTTGCGTCGCCGGCTGACCGGGCGGGTGCCGAGACTCTGTTCGAACAGGATTAAGCGGTATGGTAATCCCGCTCATCCACATCAATTGACTTCGATGACTTGGATGAAGCGTTTTGCGTTAGCACTGGCACTGACATCTCTCTCGGTCCCAACTTTAGCTGCTCAGAAGGCAGCGTGGATGGGTCCCGGAACGATGTCTTGTGCGGAGTTTAATGGAGGATTGAGCCAGCATCCCAAGGATGAGAGCTTGTTTTTCTCCTGGGCCCTGGGCTTCATGTCGGGGCTCAATACCGAGCTATTGCAACACGGCGAAACCAACCTTAACAGTTTGTCCCTGGATACGCAGAAGCAATTCATAAGATCCTATTGTAAAGATCGCGCGCGTGCGCCGTATTTTGAAGCCGTATTCAAGCTGTTCGATCGCATGCGACACGACCAGGGACTTCCAAGCTACATCCAAACCTGGCACGAGCCGCAAAGCCGATGACGGCGAGTGGTTACTACCGGCTGCTAGCCGCGGACGGAACCTGAAGCCGCACGAGCGTTCTTGCCGATCACGCATCGAAAGCCAATATGATTGGCGCCGGAGCTACTCTCGCCCTTTCCGCGCGAGCCCAGCACGTAACGCGAACAATACTGATCAGTGCATAGAAATGATCCGCCGCGTTGCGCACGTTTCTTTTGGCCCGGTTCGCCCGGATCGAAGCTATCGGCAGGACCCTGCGGATTGCGCGCGACGCCGCCTTGTGCGGCGAGAGTTGCGTAGTAGTCGGCGCGGTACCAATCGCTGCACCATTGCCACACGTTGCCAGCCATGTCGTAGAGGCCGTAGCGATTCGGAGGATACTGCGCGACCGGAGCGATGCCCTTGAAGCCATCCTCGCCGGTATCGCGGCCTTGCACCGGAAACTCACCCTGAAAAGTATTCGCTTGCCACTTGCCGCCGGGCTTCAACTTGTCGCCCCATACGAAACGCTTACCTGCGAGACCGCCGCGCGCCGCGAACTCCCATTCGGCTTCGGTTGGCAGCCGCTTGCCGGCCCACCTTGCGTAGGCTGCGGCATCGTCATACGCGACTTGAACAACTGGATACTTTTCGCGGCCTTGCAAATCACTGTTCGGGCCTTCCGGGTGACGCCAGTCGGCGCCAGGGACA
>DATDGX010000230.1:0-2448 GCA_036521875.1 Binataceae bacterium (SeqCode) | reverse complement strand
ATGCCAGTCCGCGATTTCGATACGTTCGCCGGACAGTCGGACCGCGATACGGTCCTGTTCTGCAACCGCGGCGCGAATGGCATCGACGGAGTGCTCTCGACTGCACTGGGCGCGGCGGCGACGAGGAAGCGCCCGACGGTTCTCGTCCTCGGCGACGTGAGCTTTCTCCACGATATCGGCGCCCTCCACATTGCGGCACGCTACCCGATCCGCCTGCTCGTAATCGTGATCAACAACGACGGCGGCGGAATATTCTCATTCCTGCCGCAAGCCTCGCTAGGCGATTCCTTTGAAACGTTCTTCGCTACGCCGCACGGACTTGATTTCCAGCAAGCTTCGGCACTGGGCGGAGCACGATACGCGCGCGCTGGCTCGTGGAGCGAATTCGCCGATGCCATTGGCAAGGCTCTCGATCATCCACCCGGTCTGCACCTGCTGGAGGTTGTAAGCGATCGAACGCGCAACCTGGAAATGCATCGCCGATTGATCGAGAAGACGCTCAGTCAGGTTCGCGCCGCGGCCGGTCTGGGAAGCATACGATGATACGCCGAGTCGAGATTGGTACGGCGACGATCGAATTCAGCGACGAGGGTCCGCGTGCTTTGCCGTCCGAGATGGCGCTCCGCGATCCGGTCGTTTTGCTGCACGGTTTCACCGGCAGCAAGGACAGTTGGCGCGATTTACGCGAGGAGCTCAGTCGAGATCGGCGGGTGATCAGCATCGACCTGCCGGGACACGGAGGTACGCGGGTCGGCGGGGAAGTTGAAAACTATTCGATCGGGGGCGCGGCAGCGATGGTCATTGCCTTGCTCACGAACGTTCGCGGGATCCCGTCCTTCTCACTCGTCGGGTACTCGATGGGCGGCAGGCTCGCGCTGTTTATCGCGCTCGAGTATGGCGCGCACATCAATCGGCTGGTGCTTGAGAGCGCTTCGCCCGGAATTTCGGATCCGGATGAGCGAGCCAGCCGAAGGCAAGCCGACGAAGAGCTTGCTGCGTTCGCGGAGAGTGCGGGAATCGAAGCGTTCGTCAGTCGATGGGAATCTCTGCCCCTGTTTGAGTCGCTGGCGACTCTGCCGCCGGACAGGATGCGCCGCTTGCGCCAGCAACGTCTTGCTTGTTCCGCCGAAGAGCTGGCGCGAAGTCTGCGCGGGATGGGAACCGGCGCGCAACCATGGCTCGGAGACGAACTATCGAAGCTCTCGATGCCGGTGCTCGCGATCGCGGGTGCGTTGGACTCGAAGTTCGCCAGCATTGGCAGGCACCTCGGATTGCAGGTTCGTCGCGCCCGCTTTGAAGTGATCGGCGGCGCAGGGCATCTACCGCATCTCGAGCGTCCCACCGAGTTCAACCGTGTCGTCGCGGATTTTCTGGACGGCAGATAGTGATATCTAGAATTCCGAGACACCCAAGGAGAAGAGCAGTGAAAATCGATTGGCATGACGAGGGCGATTATGAAGACATCAAATTTCAGAAGGCCGAAGGAATCGCCCGCATTTCCATCAACCGCCCCAAGGTTCGCAACGCATTTCGACCAATCACGGTGACGGAGCTTACCGCTGCCTTCACGCGTGCGCGCGAGGACAGCGAGATCGGCGTGATCATTCTGACGGGCGAGGGCAACGAGGCGTTCTGCAGCGGCGGCGATCAGCGCGTGCGCGGCGAGCAGGGATACATCGGCGCGGACGGGGTTCCGCGGCTTAACGTGCTCGACCTGCAGAAGCTGATTCGGAGCATTCCGAAGCCCGTGATCGCGATGGTTGCAGGCTATGCGATCGGCGGCGGCCATATCTTGCACGTGGTATGCGATCTGACGATCGCGGCGGACAACGCGGTGTTCGGACAGACCGGGCCGCGAGTCGGGAGTTTCGACGGTGGTTTCGGCGCCTCGCACCTCGCGCGGCTCATCGGCCAGAAAAAGGCGCGCGAGATTTGGTACCTCTGCCGGCGCTATGGCGCGAAGGAAGCACTCGAGATGGGGCTGGTAAACGCCGTTGTGCCGCTGGCGGAATTGGAAGAGACCACAGTGCAATGGTGCCGCGAGATTCTGGCGCTCAGCCCGATGGCGTTGCGGTGTCTCAAGTCGGCCTTCAATGCCGAGATGGACGGGATGGCGGGAATCCAGGAACTGGCGGGCAACACCACGCTGCTCTTCTACATGACAGAAGAGGCGCAGGAGGGCCGCAACGCGTACAACCAGAAGCGCAAGCCTGATTTCTCGCGGTTCAAGCGCCTGCCGTGAGCGGTCAAGCGATTGCAAGGATCGATACGCCGCACTTTGCGGTTTGGGTGGGGGCTGCTCGCCCGCGGACCTTGACGGCGGCCATAGCGCCCGTGCTGGTGGGTCTGGCGTTGGCCCGGCGGGCGGGACACCTGAACGCGCCGGTCGGACTCGTGACCCTGGTTGCTGCGATCCTGATTCAGATCGGCACCAATCTGGCGAATGAC
>DATDGX010000229.1:0-7665 GCA_036521875.1 Binataceae bacterium (SeqCode) | reverse complement strand
AGCATCGTTTGGGAAATATATCTAGACAGCCCTGACCGGGGACCGCCCGGCGGTACAAACCGCCTCCCGCCCCGTCAGGCGGAGGAAAAAATGCTGCCGCGCAGAGGAAAGCCGCACATTCTTCGCCCTTCCGACCTACCTTCTTCACCCTTCGACTTAGAGATGGAAATCGTTTTGTGGTATCGATGGCAGTCGATCGGGGACTCGACGGCGCCGCAACGGGCCGCGGGGGCTATCTTGGCGGGACCGAGCTCGCGACAGAAACGAATGAAGCGCTGGCTTCTCATGATTATGGCCATGGTCATGAGCGTGGTCGCGAGTGCGAGCGCGCTCCCCGCCTTCGCCAACGATTGGGGCATGGGCAAGGCCAACTCGCACATCGCGCCGAGCAGCATCTTCAGCCCGGTCTCGACTCCCGCCCACGAAATCGAAACCGTCGCGTTCTTCGTCATCGCGATCACGGTGGCGATCTTCCTCATCGTCGCCGGGCTGCTCGCCTACAGTATCGTGCGCTTCCGCACCCGCCCCGGCGACGACGGCCGCGAGCCGCCGCAGGTCTACGGCAGCAATCCGATCGAGTTCGCGTGGACGACGGTTCCACTGCTCATCGTGTTCGTGCTGATTCTCATCACTGCGCGCACCATCTACATCGTGCAGGCGGCTCCGCGTCCGCCGGGCGCGATCAACGTGCACGTGATCGCCCATCAGTGGTGGTGGGAATTCCGCTATCCCGACCTCGGCGTCGTGACCGCCAACGAGCTCCACGTTCCGGTGAGTGACCCGCGCCATCCGACGCCGACGTTTCTCGATCTCGAGTCAGCCGACGTTGCGCATAGCTTCTGGGTGCCGCGCCTGGCGGGCAAGACCGACGTCATTCCGAATCAGAAGAACTCGATGTGGATCGATCCGCATCGGAGCGGCACCTACCTCGGGCAATGTGGCGAGTTCTGCGGCACCGAGCACGCGATGATGCTGCTGCGCGTGATCGTCGAGCCGCGCGGCCAGTTCGATCGCTGGGCTGCCGCCGAGCGCGCGCCCGCCGCGCAGAATCTGGCGCAGAATCCGGAGTGGCAAGCTTACACGGCGCACGGCAATTTCGGACCAGTTCCGGCCGCGCCCGCCGCTGAGGCCGCATCAGTCGCGCATGGCCTCGCGCTGTTCCAGTCCACCGCGTGTGTGAATTGCCACACCGTCCGCGGCACCGACGCCAACGGCCGCTTCGGACCCGACCTGACGCATCTGATGACGCGCGAGACGCTCGGCGCCGGCGTCGCGATCAACACGCCCGAACACCTTCGCATCTGGGTTCACGATCCGAGCGTGATGAAGCCGGGCGCGTTGATGCCCGCGATGAATCTCTCCGATCACGACCTCGACGATTTAGTCGCCTGGATGGAGACGCTGCGTTAGCGGGACCATTAAAAACATGGGCAGCATCGAACAGGATATGGCGCTCGGCCCGGAGCAGGAACGCGTCTCCGTCCCCGTCCTTGGAAAGCTGCACGAGTGGGTCGTCACCGTCGATCACAAGCGCCTCGGGATGATGTACATCGGAGGCGGCCTGTTCTTCTTCCTGGTTGCGGGGCTGCAGGCGGCGACGATGCGCCTTCAACTCGCGTGGCCGGAGGCGAACATCGTACCCCCGCAGGTGTTCAATCGCCTGCTCACGATGCATGGCACCGCGATGGTGTTCCTGGTCGGGATGCCGATTCTGACCGGCTTCTTCAATTACCTGGTTCCGTTGATGGTCGGCACGCGCGACCTCGCATTCCCGCGGCTCAACTCGTTTGGCTTCTGGCTATGGGCGTTCGGCGCCCTGCTGCTCTATTTCAGCTACGTCGGCGGCGACGGACTCTACGGCGCGGGCAGCGCTCCCGACGTCGGATGGTTCGCGTATGCGCCGCTGACCGAGCGCCCGTTCTCGCCGGGCAACAGCACTGACTATTGGATTCTGAGCATCTTTCTGACCAGCGTCGGCTCGACGGCGACTGCGATCAATCTGATCGCGACCGCGTTCTGTATGCGCTGCCAGGGGATGACGCTGCAGAAGATGCCCGTGCTGGTGTGGCTGGCGATCGTCGTGTCCTTCATGATGCTGATCGCCCTGCCGCCGCTGTCAGCGGCGCAGGCCATGCTCCTGCTCGACCGCTTCCTGGGCGCGCACTTCTTCGACACGCAGGCAGGCGGCTCCGCAATTCTGTGGCAGCACTTCTTCTGGATCTTCGGTCATCCGGAGGTCTACATCCTGGTCATCCCGGCCTTCGCGTTTGCCTCCGAGATCATCCCGGTATTCTCGCGCAAGGTTATCTTCGGCTACCACGTGATGGTCGCGGCATCGATCGCGATTGCGTTCATCAGCCTGGGCGTATGGGCGCATCACATGTTCGCGGTCGGAATGACGCCGGCGGGCAACGCGTTCTTCGCGACTTCGACGATGCTGGTCGGGGTGCCGACCGGAATCAAAATTTTCAACTGGCTCGGGACCATCTGGGGCGGCAAGTTGCGCTTCCGGGTGCCGATGCTGTTCTCGCTGGGCTTCCTCTTCCAGTTTCTGATCGCGGGGCTGACCGGGATCATGCTCGCGGTAGCGCCTTTCGACTGGCAGCTCACCGACACTTACTTTGTGGTCGCGCATTTCCATTACGTTTTGATCGGCGCGATCGTGTTCATGATCTTCGCTGCTATCTACTACTGGTTCCCCAAGGCGACCGGCCGTTTGCTGAGCGAGCGCCTGGGCCAGTGGCATTTCTGGCTGTTCCTGATCGGCTTCCACATGACGTTCGACACGCTGCACTTCGCGGGCCTGCGCGGGATGCCGCGGCGGATTTACACCTACCAGCCGGGACGCGGACTCGAGACGCTCAACCTGGTCGCGTCGATCGGCGTCATCTTCCAGGCCGCCGGCGTGCTCTTTTTCGTGATCAACGTTATCCGCTCGATTCGCTCTGGCGAAATTGCGGGCAACGATCCGTGGGATGCGTGGACTCTCGAATGGTCGACCAGCTCGCCGCCGCCCGAGTACAACTTCGCGACGCTGCCGGTCGTTCGCAGCCGCCGCCCACTGTGGGACTTGAAGCATCCCGAGGATCCCGACTGGAAGTACGAATAAGAACGATGAACCGGAGCTATCCGTAATAATGACGCCGGCATCCGCATCCGCGATGGAAACTTCCGCCCCGACCATTTCCACCGGCGTCGCGTGGACGCTGCCAAAGCGCGGACGCGTCGGCATCCTGGCGCTGATTCTGACCGAGAGCGCGTTCTTCTCGATCTTCGTCGCCGCCTACGTCTTCTACATCGGGAAAAGTCTCAGCGGCCCGCTCCCGCGCGACGTTCTGCACGTCCCGATCCTGAACACCATTTGCCTGCTCTCCAGCAGCATCACCATCGTGCTCGCGGTGCGCGCATTAAACAGAGGCGGCATCGGCGCGTTCGCGCTCTGGTGGCTCGTGACGTTGTTGCTCGGACTCGAGTTCATGGCCGGCACCGCGTTGGAATGGAATCGGCTCATCTATCACGACGGCCTGACGATTCGCACCAACCTGTTCGGCACCACTTACTACTCGCTGGTCGGCTTGCACGCGTTGCACGTCACCGTCGGATTACTGCTGATTCTGATCGTGTTGATACTGACCGCGCTCGGTTACGTCGATCGCCGCCAGTCCGAGCGCACCGAGATTCTGTCCTGGTACTGGCATTTCGTCGACGCAGTGTGGGTGGTCGTGTTCATCACCGTGTACGTGATTGGGCGCTGAGCGAGAGGACCTGGCCGATGGCTGAACAGCCAACTCGCGCAAATATGCCGGAGACGCCGGAGACCGCTCAGATGATCGAGGTGCCGGCCCCCACGGCGTGGCCGATGCTCGCGGCGCTCGGCCTGACGCTCGCATTCGGAGGGCTCGTCACCAGCCCCTCGGTGAGCGTGGTCGGAATCGTGATGTTCATCGCCGGGATGGTCGGTTGGTTCGGCGCAGTCATGCCGGTGGAAGAGCGCGAGGCGGTGCCGATCGTTCCTGAGGCGGAGATCGCATACCCGCGCGTCGCCATCGGGTACCTGCAAGTCGGCGAGGAGGGCAACCGCGCGCGGCTGCCGCTCGCGATCTATCCGTACACCGCCGGAATCAAGGGCGGCATTGCCGGCGGCATCGTGATGGCGGCGCTCGCAGGCGCAGAGGGCATCGTGCTGCATGGGAGCCCCTGGTACACCATCAACATCATGGCCGCGACCGCGATGGCGAATCTCGCGAACGCCAGCACCGCGACGCTCGCCTCGTTCATCCCGGAAGCTTTCATCGTCGCGCTGATCATTCATGCGACCGTGTCGATCCTGGTGGGCCTGCTCTACGGCGTGCTGCTTCCGATGTTCCCGCGCCGCCCCGAGTTATTCGGCGGAGTCGTCGCGCCGCTCCTGTGGACCGGGCTGCTATGGGCGACGCTCGATGTGATCAACCCGGTGCTCGACGCGCGGATCGAGTGGCGATGGTTCATCGTATGCCAGATCGCGTTCGGGCTGACCGCGGGCTTCGTCATCGCGCGCTCGGAAAAGATCGGGACGCTTCAGCATCTGCCGTTCGCGGTCCGCATGGGAGTCGAGGCGCCAGGTGTCGGTCATCGCGAGGGTCGCGAATGAAGTTGATGCGAGGCGGCGCGTTCGCCGCGGCCTTGAAGATGACCGTGATCATTGCCGCAACACTCGCCGGCTGCGACTCGATGCCCGGCCGTCCAACCCAGGCGGAGATGCCGATTCGTCCGACCGCGGTGAAGGATTTCGCGCAACTATACGGCGAGAATTGCGCGGGCTGTCACGGCGCCGATGGAAAATTTGGCGCCGCGCTCTCGCTCAACAATCCGGTCTACCTGGCGCTGGTCGATGACGCCGCGATGCGCCGCGTGATTTCCAACGGCGTCGCGGGCACCGCGATGCCTCCCTTTGCAATCAGTGCAGGCGGCGCGATGACCGACGAGCAGATCGACATCGTCGCCGGCGGCATCCGCAGTCGATGGGCCGGGAACGGTGCGGGGCTGCTCGCCGGAGCGCCGCCCTACTCCGCCGCATCGGGCGACGCGGGTCGCGGCGCGAGTGTGTACGCGGAATATTGCGCGTCCTGCCATGGAGCAGACGGAAGCGGCGGCGCCAAGGCGGGCTCGATTGTAGATGGTTCGTACTTGTCACTGGTCAGCGATCAGAATCTGCGCACGATCATAATCGCGGGACGTCCGGACCTGGGGCATCCCGATTGGGAAAACTACGTGGTAGGAAAGCCGATGACCGCGGAGCAAGTCGCGGACGTCGTAGCATGGCTCGCCGCGAAACGCCCCGCAGCCCTCGCGCGCAATCTCTGACCGGAAACCACGACCCGCGAGAAATTACGCGAGAGGCTACGCGAGAAAATAAGATGGACGATGAATCGCGCCCCAACCAGGCGTCGCAAGCCGCGACCGGCGGACCGCAAAATGGAACGACGCGGCGCGCGTTCCTGCTGAAGGTCGGCCTGGTGCTGAATGCGTTGGCGGTGGCGCTGTTCGCGGTGCCGATCCTGGGCTACGTGCTCTCACCGGTGCGCCGCTTCACCTGGCTAAAATGGATTCCGCTCGGCGCGCTGACCGGCTTCCCGGAGCATCAGACGCGGCTGGCGGAATATCTCAATCCCTACGTCAAACCGTGGGACGGCGAGACCGCGAAAATTCCCTGCTGGGTGCGGCGCCTCGGCGGCGACGCGTTCCAGGTGTTCGCGATTAACTGCACGCATCTCGGATGTCCGGTGCGATGGTTCGCCGAATCGGAACTGTTTATGTGCCCGTGTCACGGCGGCGTTTTCTATTCCGACGGGCGCCACGCGTCGGGGCCGCCGCCCGCGCCGCTCTATCAATACAAATACAAAGTCGAATCCGGTCAGCTCTGGATTCAGGCCGGCGAGCTGCCGACGCTCGGCCAGCGCGAAGTCTAAAAGGGCACCGGCGAAATTCATTCAAGTGATGCCCCTGACCCAGCTCCTCAAATCGATCGGCGCGTGGCTCGACGCGCGCCTGGGCCTCGGCACCACAATCGTCGAGGTAGCCGAGCATCCGGTGCCGCGAAGCTCGGCGAGCTGGTGGTACGTATTCGGCAGCGCGACCTTCGTGGTGCTGATTCTGCAGATCGTCACCGGCATCTGCCTCGCGACCGTGTACACGCCCGCGGCCGACAGTGCGTGGGCCAGCCTGATCTATCTCAATTACACGCAACCGCTCGGATGGTACCTGCGCGCGCTGCACGGATGGGGCTCAAACTTCATGGTCGCCCTGATGCTGGTGCATATGGTGCAGGTGTTTCTGTTCGGCGCGTACAAATTTCCGCGCGAGCTGACCTGGGTCGCCGGCGTGGTACTGCTGTTGTGCACGCTGGGAATGGCGTTCACCGGGCAGGTCCTGCGCTTCGACCAGAACGCGTATTGGGGGCTCGGAATCGGCGCCGCGATCATCGGGCGCTTTCCGATAATCGGCTTCAAGCTGGTGCATCTGCTTCTCGGCGGCCCGATCATCGCGGGCGAGACGCTGTCGCGCTTTTTCACGCTGCACGTGTTCGTCATCCCGGCGCTGCTGCTCGCGTTCGTCGGGCTGCATCTGTTCCTGGTGCTGCGCATCGGCATCAACGAATATCCGATGCCGGGACGAATCGTTCGGCGCGAAACCTATCTGAAGGAGTATCACCAGCTCGTCGAGAAAGACGGCGAGTCATTCTTCCCATGGGCCGCGCAGAAAGACATCGTGTTCGCGGGGCTGATCATTTTGAGCCTGCTGGTAATCGCGGCGGTCGCGGGACCGTTCGGGCCCAACGGCCAGCCCGATCCGACGATTATCCAGACCGTGCCGCGCCCCGACTTCTTTTTCCTGTTTATGTTCTCGATGTTCGCGCTGCTGCCGCCGTGGACGGAGACCGTGCTGATGCTGGCGGCGCCGCCGCTGGCGATCGGCGCGCTGTTTATTCTGCCGTTCATTTCGGGGACCGGCGAGAAAAGTTTCCGCCGCCGCCCGTTCTCGGTGGTGATCGTCATCCTGACATTCACCGCGCTGGGCACTTTGACCTGGCTCGGGTTCCCGTCGCCGTGGTCGCCGGTGATGGACGCGTGGAGCGCAGCGCCGACGCCGATCGAATATGTGAAAGGACGCACGCCGCTCGAGTTGCAGGGCGCGGTGCTGATCCAGGAAAAGCAGTGCCGCAATTGTCATTCGCTGGGCGGCGCCGGCGGCCTGCGCGGCCCCGCGCTCGACGACACCGCGACGATCATGACTCGCGACCAGATGGTGCGCCAGATAATCCAGGGCGGCGGGAACATGCCGGCGTACGGAAAGAATCTGAGCCCGGCGGAAGTCAACGCGATCGTCGCGTTCCTGCAGACGATGCATCCCCGCGCCGAGCCGCCCGCAACGCATCGAAGCCGGGAATTCCACCCGCGCCGCCGGCCGCCAATTCGGGAACTTAAAGGGGTGCATTAAATTTTCCTTAATTCCGCAGACGTGTCCAAGATTGGCTGCCATACGTACGCAGTATTGGCGTCGCGAAAAAGTCGCCATCGAGAGATCGCGGCCGTCGCCGTCATAGGATCGTAACTCGTGAGTCCCGCCACGCAGGCCCTGCTCGAAACCTGGACGCTCAGCCCCGCGACGCTGGCGACGACGATGCTC
>DATDGX010000228.1:0-25846 GCA_036521875.1 Binataceae bacterium (SeqCode) | reverse complement strand
ATCCGCGCGGAAGGTCATCGCGAATTTCGCGAATCTGCTCTTCAACGACGTGAAAATTATCGACTAGCCACTCGGCGGCCGGCGTGATCGCGCGCTCCTCGCGGATTGCAGCCGCGATGCTGCGATATGCCGCGAGCAATTCCCGCCCGTTCTCCCGCACGCGCGGCGCCATCGGCCTTCCGCGCCCCGGATGCTCCGTGACGCGCTGCGCAACCGCCAGCGTCTCGCCGTGCTGTTCCTGGCGCTCGACGCTGAACAGCTCCGCACGGATCGGCTCGTCGGGATGGGCGAAGCCGGGTGCCGGTCCTTTAGGCGCGCGAAGAAATAGCAGACTCAAACTTGCCTTTCGGTCCGGATGACCCGGCCACAGGATGAACTAAACGCGAACCGCGCAAAGTCAGCGCGCAGCCGATGCGGTGAACGATGGGTTACTGCGTCGTCTCTTCATTCAGTGTATCAGAACGCGCACGACAAGCCTCGGTATGAAGCTCGTCCGATCTACCTCACGAGAGGCGATTATTGCGACAGACGCGATGGAGTTCAGTAAGCGATCCGATACCTTCCGGATCAGAGCCGGCTCATGACCGCCACGCCTTCCATCGTCGGCGGGCACAACGTACGAGCGTAGGCATGTGGGCAACGCAACGGCGGTGACTCGCAAAACTCCAGATGTCTTGGCGCATTTGGAGTTTAGGCACAGTTGGCGAAGACCCGTTGAAGATGGGTCGCTAGCGCCCGCTCGCCGAGCTTTTATTCATAAGACGAGACGAAAAGACGAATACCCGCCCGATGGGCAGGTATCCGTCCAATACTTCTCGAAGGTCGGCGTCGAGCCTATGCTGACACTCCGTGCCGCAAAACCTTGCCCGGAGTTACGCCGGTGAAGCGGTCGCCTGCCCAAGTGATCTGGCCGTTCACGATGACGTGGCTATAGCCCTCGGCACGCTGCACGCGGCGCCATTCGTCACCCGGCAAATCGTGGACGATCTCGACCGGCAGCACCTTCAATCGATCAAGGTTGTAGATGACGACATCAGCGGGAGCGCCCTCGCGCAGAAAACCGCGATCCTTGAAGCCGGCGCAAAATGCAGGAAGCCCCGACATCCGCCAGTGGATGTCTTCGAGCGACATCCATTCTTTCTCTCGAACGAAGCGAATCAGGCCTTCGGTGGGATAGCGTCCAGCGGTGAGGAACTTGGTGTGCGCGCCGCCATCGGACACGCCGAACGTAATGTAAGGATAGTCGAGAATCTCCTTCATCAGATCGGATGAGTTCACTGCGGGAGCGAAGAACTCTGTCCTGAGATTTTCAGAGACCGCGATATCGAGCATCGTGTCTACGATGTCCTTGCCGGTCTCTTTGGCGGCCAAGCGAAGCGTCATACCTTCAAACTTCTTATTCCCAGGATTCCGGCATTCGGTGATGATGATCTCATCGAAGTAATTGGTGATGAGGCTCTCGCGTGGCATCTGCGCCTTCAGTACCGTGCGTCGGCGAGGATCACCCAGCTTCTCTGCGCGATCGGCTAGTGTGCCGGTCGTCGCTTCGCGCCATGCATCGGAATCGTCGAAGAGGTTCCAATCCTCGAAGGTGAAGGTCAGGCCCGCGTCGGTCGTCGTGCCCTGTCCATAGACCGGCAGACCCTTCTGACGGCATCGCTCGAGCCACTTCATGGTGTTGCGATGACGATGCGGGAAGCGATCATTCGTGACGATCGCTTCGTACATGATGGGACGGCCGCTCACTTCAGCCAGCTTCTCAAAATGGTCGGCGTCTTTTCTCGGATCCCAACTCGCGAGGGTCAGCTCCTGGAAGCCCTCGCCGCGCTCGCCGAGCACGCGCGCCATCTCGATACAGGTTTCATCGTGCATAACGTCGGTGTTCATCGGTGAACCATCGAAGTCGCGCTGCACCGCGCTGGGTCCGCCGGGAATCAGGCGCTGCGCAGACCATCCGCACGCACCCGCGTTCATCGCCTGATGCAGAATCTGGCGCATTCTGGCGTGTTCGTCATCGGTCGGCATGCGTCCCGTCTTCGACTCCTCGATTCCCATCACATAGCCGAGGACCGGATTCATCGGGACGTAGGGCAGCAGATTTACACCCTTGGGGAGCTGGTCGAGCTTGTCCATGAACTGCGGATAGCTCTCCCAGTCGAACGGCATCGCGGCCTGCATCGCACGCAATGGTAGCGCCTCGGTGCGGACCATCGTGAGCATCGCGCGCTCAGCGTCCTTGGGACGTACAGGCGCGAACCCAAAACCGCAATTCCCGATCACCACCGAAGTGACGCCGTGATAGCCCGAAATCGTGAGATACGGATCCCAAAAGATTTGCGCGTCGTAATGAGTGTGCAAATCGATAAAACCCGGCGCGACAATATGCCCGTCCGCGTCGATCAGCTTCGAGCCCTGATGCGACGCGATGCGGCCAATCTTGGCGATGCGTCCATTCTTGATCCCGATATCGCTACGAAAGCGCGGCGCGCGGGTACTATCGATCACCATCCCATTCTTGATGACTAAATCGAATTCCGCCATGAGGAGCACCTCAATCTGAGAGTGGAACCGGGGTCTGTCTGTGATGTCACCAATATCTGCTCATCACGGTGGAAATACAAACCCATCGGTATGTTGCAAACTCCGACTGCGGCGCTTCGCTTTTATTCGTTTCGTGCTACGGACGCCTTCACCTTCACCACGCTGATCCAACTGGGGGCGAGCTGCCTCATCCTGCGCGGCATCACAGCTTGAAGGGTTGCATCAAATGCCAGTGACAATTGACTATTCGAAACTCCGCGTTTTACCCGATCCCGACACTCGCGAATGGTGGGACGCGGCGCGCCAGCACAAAGTTATTCGCTACTCGAAATTCAGGTTAGCGTTCAAGGGAAATCGGCGTTCCAGGGTCAGGGAACTCAGGAAAACTGAAATGAACGGAGGTGTTGTCGGGAACGTTGAATTTCCGCGGGCAACTGAACAACATCATGTAGGTAGCGATCGCGGAGTGAACTTTCGCGATTAGCCGCGTGCACGTCAGGCTGAGGCGTTGACCGCATCGGGCCCGGCGAGGACCGGACGTAGTCGCGCGATCTCCTGCTCGAGCGGAATACACGCGTATATCGCAAGCGCCGCTCCGAGCCACATCGCCGCAAACACGCCGAAGGCAATCGCGTAGCTGCCGCTCACGTCGAAGATCCGTCCGGCCGCGACCGGGCCGATCGCGGCTCCGATAGTGGCGAGGATTCCCGCCGCGCCCTGCACCGAACCCAGACGCTTCAGCCCCAGTGACTGGATGAATACCAGCGGCAGCAGCACCAGCGGCGTGCCCGCCGCGATCCCTACCAGAACGATGAATCCCGCCAGCATCAGGCCGCTCCCAGCCGCGAGTAGGAGTATCGTGCCGGCTGCGGCTCCGACGAAGACGAGCGAAAGCACGACCCGGGGACTGAGCCGATCCGCGGAGGGACCCAGCGAAAGTTTTCCCACCGTCGACATCAGATAGATCATGCTGAGGCTGCTGGCGGAAAGGGTGGCCGTGTACCCCGTTCCGATAAGATAGACGACCAGATGGACCAGAATCCCGCCGATAGCGCAGGCATAGAAGAACTCGGCAATCGCGATCAGCCAAAATGAACGCGTACGGAACGCCTCGCTCAATTCAACGCCGGGCACTACCACTGGCTCGAAGCGTGAACCAGTCGGCTCCGCTCGGTCACTGGCTGCCGAGGGACGACTGCGCACCACGAACAGCACCAGCGGCGCCACGATCACCAGCATCGGCAGTGCCATCGCGACATACCCGGCCCGCCATCCTCCAAAGGCGATAGCCTTGTTCGCCACCACGATCATCACCGCGCCACCCAGTGAAGTGCCCGCGAACGTCAGGCCCATCGCGAGTCCTCGTCGTTCACCGAACCAGCTTGCGATGACCAACGATGCGGGGATCAACGTCGCCGCGGTGACACCGATCGCGATCATCAGATTGGCGGCGAGCAGGATATAGTACGAATCGGAGCGGCTAGCAGCGATGAAACCAACCCCGACAGTGATCGCGCCGGCCAGCATCACCCGGCGCGCGTCGATCCGGTCGACCAGCCAGCCGACCAGCGGGCCGCACGCACCCGCCATTAGCGCGCCCGCGGACCCAAGCGTCGAAACTCGGGCGCGTGTCCATCCGAAGTACTTGAGCAGCGGCGGAAGGAATACAGGCCCCGTGTTCACGCCGCCGCCCCAAACCAGGAACAGCGCGACGAACAGACTCGCCGCAATAATCCAGGCCTGACGCTCCCGCGCGTTCATGCCCGCTGCGCCTCGCACGACATGCCCGCGTCTGCACTATGCCGCATTGATAAGGACCGCCGGGATTCTACTCCGGCGACCGCCGCAGCACGAAACGCGTTACCCGCCACATCTCGCAACCAGGCAAATCATCCACGCCCCCGTAATCGTGGCCGCGGTCCCACGCATCCTCGTGATCGAAAACCGTATTCCTCCAATGACCATTTCAAGCGTGTGAACGCGCACGGGACAGCGACTTTGGTTTTGCGATAGGCAAGTGTTCAAGATCGGGACGGCCAGTTCGAATCCACTTTCCTCCACCGGCCAGCCATTGGCAGTCGTCGCTGAACCTCAAAACCCTAGACTGTCCGGCAGGCGGGACACTTCGCTATTGCCCGACGGTAAAACCCCTGTGCTCGGATACACACGCGAGACCGGCAAGGGCGGCGTGGTCTACTTCGCCCTCGGCCACTGTCACGCACCGCTAAGTAACGTTCAGCCATTTGTCGATTCGAGCGTCGAGCCTTCGGGAACTACTCCCAAGGGTTTCCGCGGCTCGTAGAAGACGCCGGAGTACCGGACGTTGATTCGCAACGCACTGAATTGGGGGATCGAGGCGCATTCATAAACACGCGTCTGCCATCGAGGACTCGCTGGCGCAGGGAATATGATTCGAGCGGCGGTAGCAATCCGACCGGCTGGGTGGTGTAGGTGTGGTCCCGCCGCCTGTTCGGGCGGAGCGGAATGAATTACGCCTGACTGGCGCGCTGCTCGATGGCCTTACCCACCACGTTCACATCCTCGAGATGAAGAGCTTTGGGCTCAGACACAGCAAGCGCCACATCAGTGGCGATTAACCGCCGCAAGAACCCGGATAACACTGCTCCGATCGCTGCTCATCGACATTAGATATTCGCAGCAATAGCGAGGGGAGAGCCCATCGCGCTCCCCCTGCTAGAAGCCAAACCACGATTCCCACCGCCTCTTCAACTGATGCATTTTCATTGCGGCCCACTGATGTACTTTCTCTCCGGCGTTGACAGGTCTGATGCCCGGCTGACCGCTTGGAGCGATGCCTTCGCTGTCGCCATCTTGTAGCTGTCAGCCGCTTCCATTCGCGAGAGCGCATAGCGGAATGGCTCGTTCGAGATTGTGACGACACCCTGGTAAGGATGCGCTAATTCCAGAATCGCGAGAATCGTCATGCCGAGCAGGATCGAAAAGAACCCGCACATCACCACTTGGGCGCGAAAAATGTTACTGCCGAAGAAGTAGCTGAAACCGATCGTCATCAAGCATCCAAGATAGATTACCGTCCACACGACGGATGGGAGATCGTCTTCGTAAAAGAGAAACCGCTCGCCGCGCGCCTCGCTAATGAGGTTGAGTTGGTCGATCGCCTTGTCCATCAACATTTGCTCGCGGCTGTCCGCAGGGTGATATGCGAGCACCGAGGCCCAGAGTTCGTGGGCGCCCGCTTTTCCACCTTCAAAGGTGTTGTCGGCCATCTGCGGCCATTCTTTTTCGATCACCCGGTGTGCGTATTCGAGGACCACCGAATCGAGCTGGGTGCGCATCGGTTCGGGGAGAGCCGCGCCGAGTTTGTAGAGGCTCTCCAGCGCCGTAGCTTCCTGAAGCGCATCGGCATTGGCCTGATTGAACCGCTGCCAGGCGGCCACAATAACGAAGGCAAGGACCAGGCCATAAAAGGCCCCCAGCACTCCGAAGGTCACGCCCGCCACTTCGTGGTTCTTTTGCAGCCGGTCGAGGGGAACCAACCGCCTTACGATGCAAAGTCCGGCCACGCTGCCGCCGCCGAACACTACGATGACGAATATGATCTGAGTGGCGGCTCCACAGTAGAGTAGGAAATTCATTTCTCGAAATCCCTCCGGGGCGACCTGTGCCATTAAGCGGCGAATTGCCCCAACCAGACTAGCGGTTGACAGGTGACCCGCGCCATTGCGCGCCCCGCTCAATTACTTTTTGGTCTAATTAATCGTCTGATTGATGGCGGTCGTGGACTGGGAGGTGCTGGAGCGGGGGCGCCCCTCGGCGCGCTCGAGATGGGTGACTGTGATGCCCGTTGGCGCTTTAGGGCCTTGGTCGGCAGGCGAAGAAAACAAATTCGCTCTCCGCAAAATGCCATCACACAAGTCGGGCTTACGAGACGGAGCCCAAATCACAATTAGATGTCAGTCCAGCCGACGAACGTGCGGTACGATCAGGTCGCCCGATTTCTCGTGACACCGAAATTCAAGGTTAACCATCGGGATCGTACCGCACCGAGAGCGAATTCGTTCCCTCCAGAATGCGAGCAGATTTCGACGCGAAAATTTCGCCAATCCTCGCGCAGGTTTTCCTCTGAGAGCGGTTTCTCGCGACGCCGCAGGTTCGAATCCGCTCAGGCGACCGGTCTGCGCGGTTTCAAACTCAGTTCGGTACCCACGCCAGATCGCGAGTCTCCGCCTCGGGCCACCGTGGCTAATGGCTCGCCGCTGCCGCCACTCAAGGCGTCTCCGACGGGAAGAGGATGCGATCGATCGCGAGCCGCTCCTGGCGCGACGGATCGTTCTCGACCCGGCACTTGCTGTTGAAGATCATAGTCGCGCGCTCCGTCGCGGAGTACGCGGGCCAGTGCGGTGCGTTGCCGGTGTTGGGATCGCCGGTGCGAGCGAAGGCGATCCAGCGGCCGCTCATCTCGGCGGCTAGCTCGTGCACCTCGGGGCTGTCGGGCGCAAGGCGGGGCGCGAGCGGCTCACCCGCGTGGTCGAACACGAAGGTGATCTCCAGCGCGTGCGGGGACTTCATCCGGCCGCGTGCAATCGGCGTCTCCCAATCGAACCGGTAGAGGTAGCCTGGCGCCCGGCCTTGCTCGCTCTTACGCTGCGCGATCTTGCGCGAGAACGCACCGGTCGGATATTCGGCACCGATTAGGAAGAACAGGTCGGATGGAGTCGCGCCGGGATTGGCGCCGCGGAACTCTTCGATCACCCGCTCGGACTGGTCGCGCAACAGGAACTTGACGCGGCGCTGAAGACCCTCGTCGTCGAGCGCGAAGGCCTCACGATCGCCGGCCAGGAATAACGTTGGTTCGGTGCGGTTGTAGCCGATCATTACCGGCACGTCGGCGCATAGCGGCGAGGCTTTAGGGTCGAACGGGTGCTGCTCGAGAGTCCGTTTGTCGACTACCGGAGCAAACCCCTGCCGGAATCCCGCTAGCCGCCGTCCGAGTTTGCGCTCGATCGCGGCCTGCGCAGCGACGATGCGCTCCACAGCGACGGTCTGGATTTCGCCAATGCGCGCGCGATCGAGCCCCAACTCCGCCAGCAGCATGTCGGCGACCTCGACCGCACGGGCGGGCTCGATCATCCGGAATCCCGGGCCGCTTTGGATCACCGCGCGATGAAAGAGCCCCTTGGCAGACGGCATCGCGAGCAGGGTCGAGACCTTCGCGCCGCCCCCCGATTCGCCAAAGATCGTAACGTTGCGCGAGTCACCGCCGAATTGCGCGATATTGTCCGAGACCCATTCGAGCGCCGCGACCAGGTCGAGCATTCCGACGTTGACTGACGATGAAAACTGCTCGCCGCCGACCCCGGCAATATAGGTATATCCGAGGGCGCCGAGCCTGTGGTTGACGGTCACCACCACCACGTCGCCGCGCTGCGCGAGGCGCTCACCGCCATACATCACAGGTGAGCCCGAGCTCGACCCAAAGCCGCCGCCGTGGCACCAGAACATCACGGGACGCCTGCCGCCGTCACTGAGTCCTCGAGTCCAGACATTGAGTACCAGGCAGTCTTCGCTTTCCCCTATGGTGTCGGCGTCACCATACGCGGCGAACCCGCTCCGCGGATCGACTGCGCCACGCATCGAGGACAGATTTTGCGGTGCGCTCTGTCCGTAGTCGAATGCATCACGCACGCCGGCCCACGGCTGCGCGGCGATCGGCGGCATGAAACGATTCTTACCCGCGGTTGAAGCGCCATAGGGGATTCCCCTGAAGATGCTGACACCGCCGGCGGTGGTTCCGCGAACTTTGCCGCGCGTGGTTTCGACGAGCGGTTGCGGCGCCCCCTCGCGCAAAGAAGTAGATGCCATATTTGTTTGCGAGACTCCCGCTATTTTCGCTGAGTTAGTCTTAGCCGAAGCTCGGCAGCGCTGTCGAACAACCGGGTTGTTTATGATTCCATTTCCCGGTTACATCGGGCGGCGCTCTTGGAGCACCTCTCCAGCGATGGCCGGTGTTGGCGCCGGCGCGTTCGCTGGACGGCGGTACCTCGCGCGTGAACTAGGAAGCCGCCAGGTACCTTTCGAAAAAGGCGAACACTTTTTTCCACCCATCCTGCGCCTGCTCGGGCCGGTAATTCGGACGATACCAGGCAAAAAACGCGTGTCCCGCTCCGTCGTAGCGATGAAATTCGTAGTTCTTGCCGAGGCGCTTGAGCGCGGCTTCGGTGCGGTTCACGTCGTCGGGGGAAGGGTTAGTATCCTCGTTGCCGAACAACCCCAAAAGCGGGCAGCGTATACTTTCCGTCAACTCGATGGGAGCAACCGGCTGCGTGCTCGGTAACTTCGTCGGGTCGTTAACAACTACGCTGCCGCCCCAGCAATCGACAACTGCATCGAGATCGGCGATTCGGCATGCAGCCAGGTACGCTTGTCGTCCGCCGGAGCAGAAGCCGATCACTCCAACCTTGCCATTGCTATGTGATTGCGCACGCAGAAACGCTGCGGCTCCAGTCACATCTCCCATCACCTGATCATCCGGCATCCCACCGGCCGCGCGCGCCCGGGCAACCACTTCTTGTGAAGCGCCGTCGCCCAGCCGGAAATAAAGGCTCGGTGCAATCGTCGCATAGCCATGATGTGCGAATTTGCGCGCCACCTCCGTGGTCCACTCGTCCCATCCGGGAAAGTGATGAATCACGACGACGCCGGGATACCGTCCTGTCGCCAGAGGATGCGCGTAGTAGGCCTCCCCAGTATCGCCATTGAAGCCTTGGAACTTCACTGTTTCTGCCTGAATGCCTCGAAACGCCATGGGCGCCTCCGTTGTATTTCCTCTGTGGCGGCCCGACCCACTCTACCCAGTCGAGGTCGCTGGCGGAGAGTAGTGAATTCAAAGCAGCGGTACCGACTGATGGACGGTTCGACTAACTTACTGACCGTTTCCTAAGTAGTCCGCGAGTTCGAATTCATCTCGCTTCGCCAACGAGTCTGCAGCGAATCGCTGGCTTCTCTCCGATAAGGTGCCTATGGCTCTTCACAACCTGATCCGCGCAGATTCAGTAGTTGTGCTTGCTGCAAACCCTGAAATCGGCGAAAGGATTTAGAGTCGCTCACGTCGCTCGCGGCGAGCTCAGTTCGGTACCCACGCCAGAGCGCGAATCTCACCGAATTCGCGACGCAACTTGGTCCAGGAATCTCCTGCGTCGGTGCTCAGATAGACGTAGCCATGCAGGCTATTGGCGACGATGACGTCGGGATTCGCGGGATTGGTCCCGAACCAATAGATGACAGAGTTTGGCTCGACTGGCAGCTTGCACGCCTCCCAAGTAATGCCGCCATCCCGCGAGCGCTGGATTGCACCGCGCTTGCCAGGGATAAAATCGCCATTGCCGACGAATATCGTGTCGGGATCGCCGGGCTTGAGCGCGACGCCGCGACAATATGAGATCGCGTCGCGTTCGGCGAAATGAGGAAACCCGTGCAGCGACCATGACTCGCCTTCGTCGGTGCTGCTCCAGATTCCGTCGGGCGTCGTGACCAGCAGCTGCGCCCGCGGGCCGGTCGCGAGCGCGACACCGTGAACATCCTGATTGAGTTCCTTGTCTCCAGGTTTCGAATGGTCCCAGGTTTTGCCGTCGTCGCGGCTGCAATAGACGCCGTCGATCTCGACGCCGACCCAGATGGTGCGCTTGTCGCGCGGATCGATCAGCAGGTTGGTGACCTTGGGCGCGCCGGCGAGGCATCGCTCGGCCATCGGCACCGCGAGCTTCTCCCAGCTCTTGCCGCAATCGCTGGTGCGATAAACTCCCGGCTCCTTGGTGCCAGCAAGAAACGTATCTGGATCGGCGGGATGGAACGTCGCCGACCAGATCTGCTTGCCTTCCATCGGCGAACCGACTGCGTCCCAGTTGGCGCCGTTGTCTTCGCTGCGATAGAGGCCTGCTTCGGATCCGGCAAGAAGATGATGCGGATTGTGCGGCGATACGGCGAGCGCACGAATCTGGATTTCGCCGGGCTCGGCATAGAACGGCAGCTTCATTCGACTGCGGCGCCAATGCTCGCCACCGTCGGGACTGAACCAAACTCCTGCGCCGACCGTTCCCACGCAAATCGTGAAATCATGCGCCATCGGCCAGGACCTCGCCTTCTGAGCTATGCGATTTCGAACCGGAAGCTAGCGACGCCTTCCCGAAAAAGTCAAATCTCGCCGAAGTGTTCGCGCAACGCGCGATCGTTCAAGGCACCGCGCCGTCAAGCCGCGCCTCGCGTGCGTTGACGGGCTTGGTGCCAGAAAGTACGGCGAAGATCAGATTGCGATACGAGCATGAGACCCCGACGAACCCGGTCTCGCGCAGCCACGCGAGCTGCTGGCCGACGGTCGCCGGAAGATCGCGCTTCATCCGCTCCAGCGCGGCGTCGAGTTCACGCTCGCCAACTTTGAGTTCACGAGCGCGCTTGATCCACATCTGGCGCGAGCGCTCGTCGATCGCGTCGCCCTCGCCAGCCACCTGGTCGGCATTGATAAACACGCCGCCGGGCGTCAGGTATTTGAAGATATCGACAAAGAGATGACGTTTGCCGCTGTCGGGCAGATGATAAATCGAAAGCGCCGAGACGACCGCGTCGTAGGGCTTCGCGGGCGCCACGGCGAAATCGGCGGTCACGAATTTCACGCGCTTGCCGAGCGTTTTCATCCGCTGGCGCGCGATCAGCAGCATCTCGGGCGTCAGATCGAACAGCGTGAGATGCGCGCGTGGAAACGCCTCCGCCACCATTGTGGACAACAGTCCCGAGCCGGCGCCAAGGTCGAGCAACTCGAAGCGATCTTCAGGTCCAAACGGCAGCAACTCCAGTACGGTGCGATAGAAATCGTCGTGACAGGGAACCAGTTTGCGGCGCGCGCGATCGTAATCGTCGGAGCCTACCGCCGCCGCTTTCCGAACCGTCCGGGACATAGTGGTAGTTTATCCGATCGAGTCCCGCGTCGGCGAGTCCCGCACAAGCTTGCTGCGCTGGAAGGCGGGGAAAAGCAACCGTCCGGACGGGGTCGTCAATCAAATCGCAGGCGGCTCCAAGTTGAGAAGTTTGCCGATCGCTATGGAACCTGCTTGAATTCGCTTCGAGGCCAGCACCATGAATTCGGAAATCGAGTTGCGCGACCACGTACTCGTCGGCCCGTTGCGCCGATCCGTGAATAACGCTCGCCATGTCCCGGGGAGCATCCATGATGACGCGACGGCGACCAAGCTCGGTTTTCGCGGCGGCACCGTCGCCGGATCGATCCACCTGGAACTGTTTCCGCCGCTCCTGCTGAAAGCGTTCGGCAAGCGATGGTTTGAACGCGGCAGTATCTCGATGTACTTCCTTAACGCGACTACCGACCGCGAAGCAGTCCGCGCGTTCCTCAAAGAGCCGCCCCTGGATGCGACCGACGCACAAATCGATGTCTGGATTGAGCGCGATGACGGCATGCGCGTCGCGGAAGGCAGCGCGTCGGTCGGAAGCTCCCAGAAGCCAACCGCATTGCTGCGCCGGCCGCTCGATCGATTCGATGCGGGTCAGCTGCGGATCCTAGGCGGTCTCAAAGTCGGCGATCGCTTCGAGGAATGCGACGCATTTCTGACGAAAGATGCGATGACCGAGCGGATGAAAGTCATCACCGAACCCCTTGAATGGTACACCAAACCCTCGCCATGGGGCGGTGCAATCGCCACTCCGGCGACGATGGTGCAGCTTCTCTACTCGCAACCGATCGCGACTCTGCGCCGCAAACTCGGCCACGCAGTGGGCCTGTTCGGCGCGATCGAACTGCGCAACATCAACGGGCCGACCCTGGTCGAACATCCATACCGCGTGAGCGGGAGCATCGTGGCGTTGGGCCAGAGTCCCAGGACCGAATACATGTGGTTCGAGACCGCGCTGAACGAAACGGCCGGCAAGCGCATCGCCGAGATGAGGATGCTGCTGCGCTTCATGAAAGCGTCGTCGCCGCGGTACAAGGAAGAGATCGCGAGCTGATCCATCGCCGATAGGGAAATAACCTTCGCGGCTCAGCTCCGGAGTGATGGTTCCTCACCGGGCTACATCACTGCGCTCAATTGCGGCGCCATCGCCTCCAAGTGCGGCGCGGAGTCAAAGCGCATGGCGGCGACGAGCTGGTCGAGAAGCTGGCCTGCGATTCGGCGATCGGAATCCTGCAGCCGCGCGATTTGCATGAACAACTGCCGCAGCTTCGGCGGTGGAGAGTAACGGAGCGCGCGCACCGCTTCATCAGATGCCGTCATGAGCACCACGCACACCATCGTCGTGAACCGGCAGCCGCACCGGGTGACTGTCGATCACTATGAGACGCCGCTCCTCTACGTCCTGCGCGACGACCTCGGTCTCAAGGGAACGCGCTTCGGATGCGGAAATGGGAGCTGCGGCTCGTGTACGGTGCTCGTTGACGGGCATGCCGAGCGCTCTTGCGAATTGCCGGTGTGGTCCATCGAGGGCAAATCGGTCACGACCATTGAAGGCCTGGGCACGCTCGACCGGCCGCATCCGCTGCAGCGCGCATTAATCGATTTCCAGGCCGGCCAGTGCGGCTACTGCCTGTCTGGGATCATCATGACGGCGGCGGAATTGATCGGGACCGGCGCTGAGCCGTCGCGCGAGAAAATCGTCGCGGCGCTGGACGCCAATCTCTGCCGCTGCGGCGCTCACACGCGAATCGTGAAAGCGATCGAGGCTGCGTGGAAGGCGTCCATTCAGGGAGCCGCACGATGACCGAGCCGAAACTTCCCTGGAGTGTCCAGGAGAATCCGCTGCTTTGCCAGTGGATCGATCTCAGCGAACCGGGCATCGCGCGCGTGTTTTCAGCCAAGGTCGAGATCGGACAGGGGATTGTCACCGCCGTCACGCAAATCGCGGCCGAGGAACTCAGGCTCCCGATGTCGAAGGTAGTAGTCGTGTCGGGCGATACGCGATGCTGCCCAAATGAAAGCTACACGGCCGGCAGTATGTCGATTGAAATCGGCGGCACGTCGGTCAGGATGGCGTGTGCCGAAGCGCGCAAGGCGATCGTCGAGCGCGCCGCGCGCATGTTGGATGCCGAGGAGTCGCGCGTCACCGCCGATGGCGGCCTCATTCTTCTGGATGGGGCGCCATCGCGGCTCGACTATTGGCAGGTCGCCGGCGAGGTTGATTGGAAGCGTCCGATCACGGGAACGGCCCCGTTCACTGCGCCCGAGAGCTCAACATACCTCGGCAGGAACGTTGCTCGTCTCGATCTTCCCGCGAAGGTCGCAGGCGCAGCGTTCATCCACGACCTCGAACTGCCGGGAATGCTGCACGGACGCGTGCTGCGGCCGCCTTCTTACGGCGCGCGGCTGGGATCGCTCGACCGGTCGGCGGTGGAGCATCTGCCCGGAGTGGTCAAAATTTGGCAGAGCGGCGACTTCGTAGGCGTCTGTTGCGAGCGTGAATACCAAGCCGTCAAAGCGCTCGAAGCGCTGCGCGTAGGTGCGGCCTGGATTGAGAGCGAGGTATCCTCTGACACTCGGAGCTGGCGCGAATTGCTCCCCACGCTTCGCTCGATCGATTCGGAGACCGAGGCGGGTGAGCGACTGGCTGGGGCGGCGAACGTGCGGCGCTTGTCGGCGACTTATTCGCGGCCGCCGATCGCACACGCATCGATGGCGCCTTCGTGCGCGGTTGCCATCTATGACGAAGGCCGCCTGACAGTATGGACGAACTCGCAGGGCGTCTTCCCGCTTCGGGGTGCGCTCGCATCCGCTCTCGGTCTCGATGAGGCGCGCGTCGCGGTGATTCATGTGCAGGGTGCCGGAGTCTACGGGCACAACGGCGCCGATGACGTCGCGCTGGATGCCGCGCTGCTGGCGCGCCAGGTCCCGTCGCGTCCGGTGCGAATCCAGTGGAATCGCGAGGATGAACTCGCGTGGTCGCCGCTGGGCTCGCCGATGGTGGTTGAGATCGAAAGCGCGGTAAGCCCGGCCGGCGACATCGTCGATTGGTCCACCGAGATCTGGAGCGGACCGCACGGCCAGCGTCCGCGTGCACGCGGACCTGTCAATCTGCTGGCCGCGGCGCACGTCGATCCGCCGATCCCGTTCCCCGAGGCGTACGAAGTTCTGTCCGGGTTTGCCGGTGGCGCCCGAAATTCCGAGCCAGGGTACGACATGCCCCACCGAAAGATCGTGTTGCACAGCCTTCCGGGGCTGCCGTTTCGCACCTCCGCGCTACGCACGCTGGGTGGCTACGCGAACGTGTTCGCAACCGAATCGTTTATGGACGAATTGGCCGACGCCGCGGGCGCCGATCCGGTCGAGTTCCGGCTTCGTTACTTGTCGGACCCACGCGCGCGCCGGGTTATCGAGACTGCGGTGCGGCTAGCGGGCTGGCAGTCCAATGCGGAACGCGGCACAGGCCGCGCGTCGGGAATCGGTTTTGCCCGATACAAGAATACTGCCGCATACGTGGCGGTGATCGCGAACGTTGAAGTTCACCAGGACGTACGCGTCGCGAAGGTCGTTGGCGCGGTCGACGCCGGCCTGGTGATCAATCCGGACGGGGTCGTCAATCAAATCGAAGGCGGCATCTTGCAATCGATCAGCTGGACGCTCAAGGAGCAAGTCGTCTTCGACGGCCGCCGCGTGACCACGCGCACGTGGGAGGAGTATCCGATTCTGCGCTTCGATGAGGTGCCGGAACTCGAGGTCGGTCTGATCGAGCGACCTGACTGCCCGCCGCTCGGAGTAGGAGAGGCGGCCCAGGGTCCTGCCGCCGCTGCGGTCGCGAATGCTGTGGCCCGGGCGCTTGACTTCCGCATCCGCGATTTGCCGATCACGCGCGAACGGATTGTCGCGGCAAGCGCCGCTGCGTCTGCCTGATTGGCGCTGCCGCGGGCGCCAGGAGACTATTCTGGGAGGTCACAGAGGAAATGACCAAGCATCCGATTCGATTTGGATTCCAGTCCGGACAACAGAACGTCACGTGGGAGCGGATGCGCGACGTCTGGCGGAAAATCGACGCCTGGAGCTACGACTCGCTGTGGGCCTTCGATCACTTCTATCCGATCTTCACGCCCGACCCGGCCGGTCCCTGCATGGAGAACTGGACGCTGCTGAGCGCGCTCAGCCAGCACACCAGGCGCGCCCGCATCGGTGCCCTCGTCAACAGCAATACCTATCGCAATCCGTGCCTGACGGCGAAGATGGCGGCCACGCTCGACCACGCAAGCGGCGGCAGGCTCAATCTGGGCTTGGGCGCCGGATGGTATGAGCTGGAGCATCGGAGCTTCCGGGTCGACTTCAAAACCGTCCGCGGGCGTCTCGAGGCGCTCGACGAGTCGTGCCAGATCATCAAGGGAATGTTCTCCCAGGACAGAACCACCGTCGAGGGCAAGCACTACCGGGTGGTCGACGCGGTCTGTAATCCCAAGCCGCTCCAGAAGCCGCACATTCCATTCATGATCGGCGGACGCGGAGAAAAATCTCTGCTGAAGATCGTCGCTAAGCATGCCGATATGTGGAATACGATGCATGCGAATCCGGCCGAGATGAAACGCCTGATCGACGTTATCGAGCGGCACGGTGACACGGTCGGACGCGACACCGACGAAATCGAAAAGACCATCATGATGCCGCTGTGTTACGAGGCTTCCAAGGAGCGCGAGCAGATGATTTCCGGGGTCGTGGCAAGCATGGCGCGGATCACGCTCGAGCAGGCGCGCGATCGAATTATGATCGGCGGCAAGGACGAATGCCTCGACAAAATCGCGCAGTACGCCAAGGTCGGCGTCACGCACTTCATTTTCAGCTTGCGCTGGCCGATTCTCGTCGAGGAAGAGTTTCAGGCGTTCGCCGAAGAAGTGATTCCGGCTGCCCGCCGACAGTGAGGACTGGCCCCGCGCGAAACCTCCCGTACGAACAGTGAAGCCTGCTCCACAACCCGCAAGATCCGCTGGCGCCCTACGAAGCCGCGCGCCACTTGTGGCCGATCAGACGCCGCAGCGCCGCAACCCCGTCTTCACCGCGCCCGAGGAAACGCTCAAATTTGCTCGCAGCCTCGAGTCGCCAAAAGGCCTGCAAGGCGATCACCAGCGTCACGCCGACCGCTATGAGGAAGGTGGCGCGCACAGATACATGCGCGACCAGCCATCCTCCCGCCAGCGCCGATAGCACCGCAGGGGTGAGATAGCCGATTCCAAACACCACGCTCAGCCGCCCGGTCATTCCGTGCGCCTGCGCCACGCCGGTCATCAGAGCTTGTGCCGCCGCAAAAATCATTACGTACACGGTGACAACGATGAACACGAGCGATAGCAACTTGAAATAGTCAATTGTTGATGTGGCTAACCGTAAATACACACCCGCGGCGGCCACTGCGCTGACCAGCAGGTATTGACGATCTCCCCATCTCGCGCTCCTCCATCGATCCCTTATGAAGCCGAACGCGAATCCGAGGCAGACGGGTGTCGAGATAATCGCGAGGAAAACCGCAAGCCGTACCGGAGAAAGATGAAGGCTATCTTTCAGAAAATAGTTAATCGGAATCGCGGCGATGCCCAGCGGTGAACCCAATCCGACCGCGACATTCAAGATCGTGAAATAGGAAAGGACTTCCCGTTGCATCGCCGAGGCGTAGCCCGCGCTTTGCGCTTCGGGAACGCTCGCACTTTCGTCGCGCGACGAGGGTTGCTCAGCTTCCATTGAACACTAGGGATTTCAACTTACTGCGCCGTAATTGCGATCGCGTCGCGCGACGTATGCGCGGCCAGCGGCGCCAGCCGCTGGTACAGCCGCGGGAAGACGCATTCAAAATTGAAGCATTCCTCAAATGCCCGCCGCGCCGCGCGGCCCGCGGATGCGTAACGGTCGCGATCATCGAGGAATCCGCGAAGTCCCCGGGCGACCGACGCGGGGTTGTCGATATCGACAAACTCCGCCCATAGCTCGCCGCCGAGCGCCGCCCTAAAACTCGGCGTATCCGGCACTACCACCGGCAACCCGCGCGCCGCATACTCATAGAGCTTGTTGGTCGCAGAGCCCATCGCCGAGTAGTTGAAATTGACCGGTCGAAAGGTTACCGCGCCGACGGTCGCCTCGCCGGTGCGCGCGATCAGCTCGCTCCATGGAATCCGGCCGCCGTAACGGACGCGGGTGCCGAGCGACAACGACTGCGCCAAGCCGCGCAGCTCCCCGAGCGTCTCATCAGGTGACGGACCATACAGGGTCAATCGGCAATCGGGGGGTAGCATCGCGCACGCGCGAATCAGCGACCCCGTCGCGTTACCCTCGCCACCGATTCCGCCGGTATACAGAATCTCGCGATTTCCGAAACGGCGCTCGAGCAGCGCGTCAAAATCGGCCGGGCGCGGGAACTGTTCGCGGCTCGGATAGTTCGGCAGCAGGACCGCCGGGCGGCTATCTCCCGACTCGCTCAGGTAATGCTGGATGCGCTGCGGGTCGTCGGCGACGACCAAATCGGCACGCGGTCCCCGCGCGGTGCCCTGCTTCTCGATCCACCGTTGCGGCGAGAAGCGCGCTAGCTGGTCGATGTCGAACAGGTCATGCCAGTGAAACACCAGCGCGAAATCTGCCGCACGCTGTGCCGCCAGCCCCGCGACGAACCCACGCGTGTCGTAAGTGTAGACGACGGCGGGATTAAGCTCGCGTGCGCGCCGGCGCACGGTGCGAATGAACCGCGCGTAGTCCACCAGCCGCACGAGTTGCTGAATCCGCGAATTCCTCGAAGAGGCGCGCTGCTGGAACCGTTCCACGGCGATCCCCGCGGGCCACTCGTGAGCGCGAGCGCGGCCGTCATCCAACCCGATCAAATTTATCACGAAGTGTTTCCCGATTGCCGCGGCTTCCCGGCATATTGCGGCGTAGTAATCCGGATTGCCGTAGAAGACCATCAGCAGGCGTGGCTTTTCACTCGCCGCGACGGGGGTCGCAATCGAAGCCTCGGCGGCGGTTTCAACCGGCCTCATGGGAACTCCCGGACCACCGGCGATGACCGCGAACTCTCGCGCTACAACGAGAAGCGCTCGCCAACCATCTCCTCGCTTTTGCGCCACAAGTCGTTCGCGTGGGCCAGGTCGATAGCGTATGAGCGCACACCGGCGCGCGACGTCGGATCGTCATTCACGACGCATACATGACAGTCTTCGCAATAGCGCCCGCCAACGGCATCGGATGACGCGACAAAACCGCTCCATACCGAGGTCGCCGATCCTTGCGGCACCGTCTTGAAACGATACGCTGGCGCCTGATTGCTCGCACCGCTGCTCATTCGTGCCCTCATCTGCGCGATAAGTTCAGGCGTGAGATGCCGGCCAAGCTCGGTCTGGATTCCGCCAGGATGTAATGAGGTTGCGCGCACGCCGCGTCCCTTGAGCCTGCTGTCGAGAGCCACCGCGTATAGTACATTTGCCGTCTTCGAGCGGCCGTACGCGGTAAACGGCTGATAAGGAGTCCGCTCGAAATTCGGATCTTCAAGGTCGACATCGCTCAAGCGATGACCCGCCGAGGAGAGTGTGGCGATTCGAGCGCCGGAATTCAGAAGCGGCACGAGCCGATTTACCAACACGAAATGTCCCAGATGATTGGTTCCGAATTGCGTTTCGAAGCCGTCCTGCGTCTTGCCCTGCGGACACGCCATCACGCCGGCGTTCGCGATAATCGCATCGAAGGGTTTGGCGCGCGCCAACAAATCGCTCGCCGCCTTGCGCACGCTGCTCAGCGAAGCGAGGTCCGCTCCGACAAGATCGACGGGTGGGTTGCTCGGCTTTTCCGGGAATGCTTCCGCAAGCGCCCGCCGCGCCTTCGTCAGATCGCGCGCCGTGCCGACCACGATGGCGCCGTGCGCGACGAGCGCGCGTGCGGTCTCAACGCCCAAGCCGGCCGAGACGCCGGTCACCAGTACCCGCTTGCCCGAAAGGTCGATGCCCTCGAGAACCTCATCAGCCGTTGATTCCGCTCCAAAAGTCTTTGCCATTCTGCTTCTCCAATTCGACAACGTTCGCACGGACAGAAGCTCATCGCCTAAGCCTACCGGGCTCCTCACCGAGAGGACAGTCCGACCGCCGCTTTCTATCGCTCGATAGGCGCCTGAACAAGTGGCGTGTGCTGCCGCGACGCGTAGGGTGTTTGCCCCAGGCGCGCGCTGCCTGATAACAATCCGCAAAATTGACAGGAGCCCGAACCATGAACATAGGGATTATGATCGCAGCGACCGCGGAATCCGGAGAGATCGCGGAAATAGCGCGCGAAGTCGAAAATCTCGGCTACGAGTCGTTCTTCATTCCCGAACATCCAGTGATTCCGATCGGCTTCAAGACACCGTTGCCGGGTGGCGGAGGAGGAACCCTGCCCGAGCATTACGGCCGCTGGATGGATCCCTTCGTCGCGCTCAGCGTCGTTGCCGCCGTTACTCGGCGCGTCAAGCTTGGTACCGGAATCTGCCTGCTGCCCGAGCGCGAACCAATCATCACCGCGAAGACCATCGCCACTCTCGACGTCGTCTCTGGTGGACGCGTCATCCTGGGAGTCGGTGGCGGATGGCTTCGAGAAGAGACGGAAGCGATGGGAACTCGGTTTGAAACCCGCTGGAAGCGGTTGCGCGAAACTGTCGAGGCGATCCGAATTCTATGGACTCAGGCGGAACCCGGCTATCAGGGTGAGCTAGTGAAGTTTCCGGCCGTCCGATGCGACCCGAAGCCGATCCAGAAACCGGGTCCTCCGATTTTGCTGGGCGCGCGCGGACCCAAGGCGCTCGAAAGGGTGGTGCGCACTTACGACGGATGGGGGCCGATCGCGGGCAAGCCGCACAGCCTTAAGCGCGACGTCGACGCCCTCAGGAAAGTTGCGGCCGAGCGCGGGCGCAATCCCGACACCCTGAATATCAGCGCCTTTGTCGCTCCAGCAGAGGACGGGATCTCGTTGGAAGACCTCAAATTGTACAAGGACGCGGGCGCGCATCGGCTCGTCCTGTTTTCGCAGGGCGATGCGATCAAGATGGCAGCCGGGAAGACCCTCGAGATCGTGCGCAGGCTGGCCCCGACAGTCGAGCGCGCGGAGAAGGTGAAGTAGAGACTCCTCACGCTGCTGTTCACGGGCCTCGTCAACCCGGCATCGGTGACGAGTTCGTGTTTGACGATCATCCTGATTTGCGCCAGCGTTCAGCCAGAGAAGACAACATGCCGGTAGCCGAGAGATAAGCACCTAATTTCGCCGGTCAAAATCTGTTCGGTACCGTCACTAAGCCACCAAGGAGAAACAACATGATCGATCTGTACTTTTGGCCAACTCCAAACGGGAAAAAAATTACCATCCTGCTCGAGGAAGCCGGCATCCCTTATAACATCAAGCCGATCAATATCGGACGCGGCGACCAGCTAACTCCCGACTTCCTCATGATCGCACCTAATGGCCGGATGCCGGCGATTGTGGACCACGAGCCGAAGGGCGGTGGCGCGCCCATCACCATCTTCGAATCAGGCGCCATCATGGAATACCTGGCCGAGAAGAGCGGGAAGTTCTGGCCGCAGGAACCGCATCAGAAATACGAAGTCACGCAATGGGTCTATTGGCAGATGGCCAACCAGGGACCCAAGATGGGCGAACAGGGGCACTTTCGACGCGCCGCGCAGAATCCGACCAATGGCGATCAGGCTTATGCGCTGCTGCGCTTCGATAACGAAGTCCATCGAATCTACGGAGTGATGAATCTGGGCCTGCATAAGAAGCGCTACCTGGCGGCGGGCCAGTACACGATCGCCGACATGATTTGCTATCCGTGGGCGACCACCTGGCAGCACCGCAATATCGACCTCAACGAATTTTCGAACCTGAAGCGCTGGCTTGATGAGATCGGCGAGCGGCCGGCGGTAAAAAAGGCGATGGCAGCGGGCCCCGAGTATCGCGAAGACCCGGCGACGGTCACGCCCGAGGAGCAAGCGCGGCGCGCCAAGTTGCTTACCCATCAGCGGGCGCAAGCGGTGCCTAAGGAGTGGAAGTAGCGGGCGCGATTGCCGACAACACCGCCGAACTCCAGCAGTTCAGGAATCGGAGAGTCAAAATGGACAGCCCGGTCAAATCCGTCGGATTCATAGGACTCGGCAATATCGGCAAGCCGATAGCACTCAACGTCGCCAAGGCTGGATTCGATCTCATGGTCTACGATTTGCGGCCGGAGCCGATGCGGGAGCTCATCGCCGTGGGCGCAAAGGCGGCTCGCTCCGCCCGCGAAGTCGGAGCGCACGGAGAAATCATCGAGCTTGTGGTGGTCGACGATACGCAGGTGGAAGCCGTGCTGCTCGACGAAGACGGGGTGCTTAACGCGGCGAAACCCGGCAGCATAATCGCAATTCACAGCACCATTCATCCCAAAACCATTCGTCATCTGGCCGAATTGGCCAAGGCCAAAGGCGTAACCGTGATCGACGCCGAAGTCAGCGGAGGCGAGCGAGGCGCCTACGCGAAGACGCTCTGCTACATGGTCGGCGGGGACAAGGCGGCCTTCGAGAAGTGCCGGCCGGTGTTTGCGACTTCCGGCGCCAACATTTTCCACCTCGGTGAACTCGGCGCGGGCGCGGCCACGAAACTCGCGCACAACCTGATCGTATACATCAATATGCTGGCCGCGTCGGAAGGAATGCGCCTGGCGCGGGAGGCGGGCGTCGACCTCGCGGCAATGGAGAAGGTCGTCCATGCGAGCGCGGGTCAGAGCCGGATGGCTGACCATTGGTCACAAACGGCCAAACTCCTGATGGATAACTACACTACCGGTCCGGAAGGATTCCTAGAATTGATCCACAAGGACCTGCGCCTCGCGCTGGAGCTGGGACACGACCTCGGCGTGCCGCTACCAGGCGCCGCATTGACTCAACAGTTGATTCGGAAGGTGCTGGAAGTCGAGAGCTGAAAATTCTCCCCGCCGCTTCCAGGCGGTCACGACCAGCCCGCCGCGATCGATTCCCATCGAGGCGCGCAACAGCCGACGATGTCATTGGCTATGCTGGAATTCAAACGATAGCTAGCTAACGATCCGGAGCCTGTCCTGAGCCTGCAGAAGGGACTCCAGCAGCATTCGCTCAGAGTCTGCGAGTTTTTTACAAGTGAAATCGAATTTAGCTTAGAGCGCTGCTCAAACGGAACCGGAACCACTGTCGTCTCGCCGAGCGGTAAGAAAAGGATGTCATCCTTGTATGTAGAAAACGGGAGTGGCGAAGTGGAAGGGAAGGCACGGGCGCGGGAGACCGTTGTCATTCAGGGCCCTCAACAAGGCCGTCGCTCAGCGTGGATCCCCGCGTCCCCTAACAGCAAGGGCGAGGTAACCCGAACAGTCGCCTGGGCCGCTCAGCGAGCCCGCATCGTGCGCAAGGATGGGTGACGCCCTTAAGAGGAGGAGAGGCGGATGGAAGCAGCAGCTAAGTATGTGGGGATCGATGTTTCGAAGGCGCGCCTGGACGTGGGGGTGTGGCCGGGAGCGAAAAGCTTTAGCACCGACAACGACGCGCGCGGAATCGCGGAGTTGGTCGAGCGGGTGGTAAAGCTGGCGCCGCGGGCAGTGGTGCTGGAGGCCACGGGCGGCTGGGAGTTGTTGGCGGCGGGCGAGTTGCACGCGGCGGGGGTGAAAGTGGCGGTGGTTAATCCGCGCCAGGTGCGGGAGTTCGCGCGTGCGCTGGGACACCTGGCCAAGACCGACCGGCTCGACGCCCTGGTGCTGGCGCAGTTCGCGCAAGCTGCCGAGAGCAACCACCGGTTGCCCATCCTGCGGCTGCTGGACGAGGCGGAGACCGAGCTCCGGGCGTTGGTGGCGCGGCGCCGGCAGTTGGTGCAGATGCTGGTGGCGGAGAGCAATCGCAAGGAACGCGCGCCCAAGGTTATCCGCAAGAGCATCGTCGCGAGCATCCGCGCTCTCAAGCGTGCGATCGCGGAGGTCGAGCAGCAACTGCACGAGGTGGTGGCCAACTCACCGGTGCAGCAAGCCAAAGCCCAGCAGTTGCGCGCAGTGCCGGGGGTCGGCCCGCAGCTGTGCGTGACCTTGCTGGCGCAACTGCCCGAACTCGGGCAGTTCGGGCGGCGCGAAATCGCTGCTCTGGTCGGGGTGGCGCCGTTCGCGCAGGAGAGCGGCCGCTACAAAGGCCGGCGCATGATCTGGGGCGGACGCGCCTCGGTGCGTAACGTGTTTTACATGGCCATCTTAAGCGCGGTGAAACACAACCCCATCTTGCGCCCGCACTATCACGCCCTGCTCGAGCGCGGCAAACCCTGCAAAGTCGCCATGGTCGCCTGCATCCGCAAACTGCTGATTATCCTTAATGCCATGCTCCGCGACCGGAGGTCGTGGAACCCTAATTACCTTCTTGATCTTCAACACAGTCGCTGAGCGCAGGCTGCCAGGAGCCGAAGGATCGAAGCGACCCTTTCGACCTACTACGCAGAGATAGTCGTCCTTAGGACTGCAGTATCGCGATGCGAGCGGTTTGGCATCGCAGAGGTACGTTGAGCGCTTCGACAGCGCAGCGAAGCCATCGAAAGGTAATTATTAGCTCAAACGATGGCGGCTCGAAAACACGTGTGGCGCCCTATTTCATTCAGAATGCTCCTCACACGACAGATCGGGACCAAGTCCGTCGACGAAATGTCGCCTCTCCTCCTATGGTACCGACGCGGTTCCTACGTCAGTCGTCGGGCAATGAATGGGCGGCGTTACATTAGGACAGTTGGTAGAATTGGCGTAGTCGACTATCATGTTGAAACCTACGAATTGGCCTGTTGCTGAAGCGAAAACTGAAGTTGAATAGTCTCCCCACCGATTTCCCGCACCGACTTTTCCCAGCGCGTCTTTGTCGCTCGGGCGCGAGTCGAGGGATTGAAGCGACGGTAGCAGCAACCTGTATTCAGCAGTAGGATGGGCTTTATTCGTCGCCAGCGTGTCTGTCAGAAAGACATAATCGGAGCCGCTGATAACAGCGTGAGAAACGCTGGGATATACATGCGCAGTAGTCCCATTCGTCAAGGAGTCGTTCGTAAAGTATGCGAACGCCATACTGTTCTTAATGATATCGTAGCCGAGCACCTCTACCACTGCTCCGCCGTCTGCAGTGCCCGCGTCTGTGGAACCCCCATACTTTTGGTTGAAAGATAGTTCAAGTACCTTATCGCCATTCGCCCGTGTGTCCTCGTCATTCGAACCATCAGCTCTGGAGAAGTTAGAAGCATGACTGAGACAATGGGTGCACGAGGCTTGATCGACATCCGGAACTTGCTGATTCGAACCGCCTGACTTCGTGTTCGGCACAGTAATGGTGACCGGAGGAAGTGCATTTACGATTAACTGCGGTGACGCTATAGGCCCGGTTAACTTCGACCAGTGTATGCTATAGCTCCCGTCCTTAGTGGCAACGTCTGCAAAGTACGCTTCATTATCTCCATTGATGGAGGTTAATGGCGCATCGAATACGAAACTGTCGAACATGGGGTGATTGATAAGCGTTCCTGAATAAAGGCTCGGTTTCTCGATCGCGTTGATTTGCTCGTATGAGACCGACGTGCTGTTTGCACAGTGACCTTCGACGAGAATCCACTGGCCATTGATAGCTAGCGTGGGCATGTCCACCAGTTGATAACCCGAAGGCGCTTTATTGCAGGCAGGAAACATAAATTCGTGCCACGTCCCGGTCGGATCGGCTGTGTCACTAACAGCGATGAATGCGTTGAAAGCGGTACCGTTTGCGAAGTCAGTAGTGAATATGCCCTGCCCAGCAGTTGCCACCCAACGCGCTGCGACGCGATCGTAGATGATTCTCGGATCCCAATTGCAAATGGAGTTAAACCCGCCTTGAAATTCGTCTTGCGCATACGTGTGGCATTCCGAGGGATACAATGCGTTCCAGAACTGGCCACCCGTAGTAAAGGTTTCGGAACCACTCTTATAGAAGGTGATCAACCAGTTCTGATCAACAGCTACAAACCCATTTCCGGCAGCACCCGCTGCATCTGTAGGGTTTAGCTCCCAAGTTACTTCCAAGCCGTTCGGTTTCAGGAACTCCAGGTCGGTTATGCTAAGTGATTCGAAATCTGACGCGCTCGCAGCATGAGCGTCAGGAACTAGCCAGTTTTGCAAAACGGCGCCAAGGCTAGTTTGCGATGCGCCGTTTGAAAAATCTAAGGGAACCCCAGGCGCCGTAATGCCGGGCGGGGATGGCAGGTTTTGGTTGGGCGAAACCGGTACTGGCGGACCGAGATCATCTACCGGCGGGCTCATAACTTCAGCATCCGGGTTCGGAGGGGAATCTGGTGATTTAAGAGTTGCCTGC
>DATDGX010000227.1:0-10217 GCA_036521875.1 Binataceae bacterium (SeqCode) | reverse complement strand
CCACGGTGAGCTGCAGGTTTGCGAGCGTGTCCGGTCTGACCCAGATGCGCATCGCGTAGTTAGCCGCGCCGAAAACCTTGACCTGGCCGATGCCGGGAATCCGCGCGAGTTCGTCCTCGATGTTGATCGCGACGTAGTTGGACAGGAAAGTCTGGTCCCAGGTCCGCTTCGGCGAAGTGATCGAAAATACCAGCAGCGGAATTCCGACCGTTTGCTGCGTGGTGAGGCCGTAGTTGGAGACATCCGCAGGCAGGCTCGAGGTCGCCTGCGCCAAGCGATTCTGCACCTGCACCTGGTCGAGGTCGACGTCGGTGCCGACCGCGAAGCTGACCTCCAGGATCATGGTGCCGTCGTCGCCGTTGATCGACTGCATGTAGAGCATGTTCTTCGCGCCGTTCACCTGCTCCTCGATCGGAGTGGCGACCGACTGCTCGACGGTCAGCGCGTCGGCGCCGGTGTAGATCGCGGTGGTCTGGATCTGGGGCGGCACGATCTCGGGGAACTGGGCGACCGGGAGGCGGAAAATCATCACCGCGCCGGTGAGCACGAAGATAATCGCGATGACCATCGCGACGATGGGCCGGTTGATGAAGAACTTCGACATCGCGCTAGCTTTGGCGGCCCGGGGTCGCGGCTGCCGCGGGCGCGCCGTCCGCCGCCGGGCTGGTGGCGGAAGCCGGGGCCGGGGCGGATTCGATGGGCTTCATCCGCGGGATCACCTCCATCCCGTCGCTGACTTTCTGCTCGCCCTGGGTGATGATGCGCTCGCCCGGCGCGAGTCCATCCGCGATGATCCGCAGATCGCCGACCTGCTTGCCGATCGCGACGGTGTGCATCGTCACCTTGTTATCCGCGCCCACCACCGCGACCTGGTAGGTGCCCTGGGTCTCGAGCACCGCGCCCTGCGGCACCAGCAGCGCGCCTTTCTGGGTGTCGGTCGCCGCGCGAATTTTCGCATACATGCCGGGGCGCAGGATGTTTCCCGGATTCGGAAACACGCCCTGGACCGTGATGGTGCCGGTCTGCACGTTGACTTGCCGGTTCGCGACGTAAAAGTGGCCCGGATATTGGTAGGTGCTGCCGTCCGCGAGCACCATCGCGAGCGTCGCTTCGTCCTTCGAGGTCCCGGTCTTCTCGTGCTGCTTGATCCGATCCGCGAAGTGCAGATACTCGCGCTCGCTGATCGGGAAAGTGACCTTGATCGGGTCGAGTTGCGAGACCGTCGTGAGCAGCATGGTGACGCCGACCAGGTCGCCGACCTGCACTTTTGCGATTCCCGCGATGCCGTCGATGGGCGAGTTCACCTGCGTCCATTGCACGTTGAGCTTCGCCGTCTCGACCGCCGCCTGCGCCGCCTCCATCGCGGCCTTGGCCGCGCGCGTCGCCTGGTTGACGTGATCGAAATCCTGCTGGCTTATCACTTGCGCAGCGAGCAGCGGCGTATAGCGCGAGAGGTCCTGCTGATTCTTTTTGTAGTCGGCCTGTTTCTGCGCGAGGTCGCCGAGCGCCTGGTCGAGCGCGGCCTGGTACTCGCGCGCATCGATCTGGAACAGGACCTGGCCCGCCTTCACGTGGGCGCCGTCGGTGTAATTCTGCTTCAGCAGATAGCCGGATATTTTCGGATGGATCTGCGCGTTTACGAATCCCACCGTCGTGCCGACCCAATCTGAATAAAGAGGCACGTCGCGCTGCACCACGTCGGTCACGTCTACCTCGGGAGTCTGCGGCGCGGCATTAGGCGCCGCTTTCTTGCAGCCCGCCACGGCGGTCGCGAGCGCTATCGCGAAAGCGGCAGCGGCAATTCGCGGGAATGTTCGCGCGGACATCCGAGGTAGCATCCGGGTAACCGTCCTGTCTTGATCGCGCATCATCGCGGGTAATTATGCCTTCTGCGTTCAGTGTGAGGCGAGTCTCGAAGAAGTGCCGCGATGAGCCCTGCGCCGCCGACCCATTTGTTTTTACGCTTATACGACTCGCAAGCGGTTGAACAAGCGCAGCGCGGCACGCCCGGCCTGCGCGCGCATCGCGCGTTTGTCGTCGGCGTGCGCGATCAGCATTCCGGCCTCGGTAAGAGCGCCGAAGACAATCGGCTTCGGGAAGATGATGCGGTATCCTGCTGGCGATGGATTCCGGCGCGATCCAGATGCCACCGGCGCTCGGGCCTGAACCGCCCCTCTGGCGCGACCTCGTCGCCCTGCCGTGGCGCCGCTACGAAATATTCAGTCATCTCGCACCCGCGGAAGTCGTTGCCGCGATGCGCAACGCGACCGAGCCACGGCGATGGTTTCGGCGGCCATTTCGAGCCGTGCAAGGCTTCGAGGGAATCGTCGCCGAGGACAGCTTTCTGGTGAACCGCGTCATCGGTTACCAAAACTGGTTCCTGCCTTTCGTCAAAGGACGGATCGAGGCGGCGCCGGGGGGAACAAAGATCCTGATCTCGATGAGGCCGCACCTGGTCGCGCTGGTCTCCATGGCAGCCTTCATGAGCGGGTTGATCGCGATGATGTTTCTCCCCGTTTTGTTCCACAGAGGTTTTCAATACGCTGTCGCACTTCCGTGTTCCCTTGCTATCGCCTGCGGCTATTTGTTTTTCTCGGCAGCCTTCGGACTGGAAGCTCGCTGGGTGCGAGAGATGCTGCATAAACTTCTGCTGCCGAGCGGCGCTCAGATCAGTTCGATCAGCCGCGTAGTTGACCCGGCCGCCCGCAATCTCTTCAGGTACTGAATCCAGTCGGCTCCCGGAAAAAGATCTTGTAACGGCCGGGTCTCGGACAAGCTCCAGTTCGTGAAGCGCAGGTTACGGTCGATTCCGGAGATCGGATGACTTCTTGTCTTGATAGTAGGCATGACCCGCTGTGGACCTGTTGATAACAGTTTGTGAGCACCTTTGACGTGACGTGTAGCAATTTGCTACAAGTGAGACCGTGTACCGCCGCGCAGGATTCGCGAATGGGAAACCATCGTGGACGATGAGGGCGGTGTAGAGAACGTTTCAATTAGACAAGCTCGTTGGCGACTGCAATCGCCACCTAGAGAGCTACATTGCAGGGCAGGCCGGCGAAGCACGGGGGCTCCTGGTGAAGAAATCACTATTCGTTCTACTGGTCGTAGCGATCGTGTTCACCGCACCTTTGGTACAAGCGTTTCCTCAGTGCGAGACTGGATTTGGTAATGGCTTGGCCCCGTTCTGCACCGACGCCGGCAGAACTAAAGTATGTCCGGGTGACGCAAACTGTGCCTTCAACAAGCTGACGATCAAGGGGAAGCAAGTTACCGTAATCTCCTTGAATGGATGGGAAGGCGCGAATGAGAACGGCCAGGGAGACGTCACGGTCTTTGATTGTGCGGGATACTGGGCCACGATCACCTACTCGACTAGCGGTCCGACGAATCAGCCAATTCAGTTTAGAGTGTGCGGCCTTGGACAAAATATCGACAACTGCGTAGAGCCAGCGCACTTCCATACCGCTTGCGGAAGTGACTCTGGCCTCTCCAACAACAACACCTGGGACAGTCGGAATCGAAGCGGGGTGCCATGCAACGTACCAGACGACTACATGGGTGTGCTAGATACCGATGCCTGTGCACCTTTTTCTGAGTACCCCGCTATGGATGGTCTAAGCCAATTCTCGTGTGATGGAGGACCTTTTGGTTCGATATACGACGATCCCATCGCGAGGGTCGACTGCAGTGGGAGTTAACTGCTTAAGGAGCACCAGCCAAGTCGATGAGAACAAATGATATAGTACTATGTTTTGCGCTGTGGTTCGGGCTAGCTGCGTGGATTTGGGCAATTCCCTGCCAGGCTCAAACTGGCCTTCCTTCTATCAACCGAGCGTGCATTCTCCATTACACAGTTGACAATATTCCGCAAATGTTTATTCTGAATAATGGGCGTTCCTTGAACGCAACGTTGGTAGTTGATAAGAGTGTTCCACTTTCGGTTGCGGGGAGCCATGACTGTACGACAGCAGTGGTCCCGGGCCCACACACCATCGTAGTTGATTCCTCAGATGGCCGCCAGGATCAAACTAGTTTCACTCTGGGCACCGGTTACAATGAGATTTGCTCTCTTATGGATGACGGCCTTGAATGTCACCCGGTTCCATTGATAACAGGACAGACTGCCGATCAGCCAAATTGATGCAGCGTGGTCCTTTTCGCGGCGTTCCCCATAACGGCGCAGTGGCGCGAAAGATTCTCTATCCTTAGGGCGCCGAAGACCTCGCTACGCCGTTAGAGAATTTCGCGTATTGGGGCCGAACTGGGGCCGTGTCGAACGACAAGCAAAACGTACTCCAACTCGCATGCCAGATCCGGCCGCGATCGGCCGCAACGTGATCCACGCCTTCGCCCGCCTCGAAAGCCCGCGGATAACGCCCCGGCTCGATTCCACTGATGCCCGGATGGAACCTTCCCGGCGCCAGCATCAGTTCGATCAGCAGCCAGTAGTTGACCCAGCCCGCCTGAGATCTCTTCAGGTACTGAATCCAGTCGGCTCCTGGAAAAAGATCCGGTATCTTGGTTGGCTATGGATTCCGGCGCGATCCAGATGCCACCGGCGCCCGGGCCCGAACCGGCCAGCTGGCTCGACCTCGTCGCCCTGCCGTGGCGGCGCTACGTAATAATCAGTCGTTTCGCACCCGCTCAAGTCGTTGCCGCGATGCGCGAGGCGACTGAGCCGCGCCGACGCCATCGGCTCTCAGCGGGCAGCGTGGATGGCTTCGAAGGAACCGTTGCCGCGGACAACTTCCTTGTGAACCGCATCATCGGATACCGCGACTCACGCAACGCATTTCTGCCGTTCGTCACTGGACAGATCGAACCGGTGCACGGCGGAACCAGGATCCTGATCACGATGAGGCCGCACCTGGTGGTGCTGGCGTTCCTGATCGTCTGGATGCTTATCCCGATGGGACTGATGCTGGCGCCCGGTTTGTTCTACCAGGGTCCGCTACAACTCCGCACTTTCCGACTTCTGGGCTTGGGGTTTTTCGCCTTCAGCTACTTGCTTTGCTCGATACCTTTCGGACTGGAAGCCCGCTGGGCGCTTAAGATGCTGCATAAAATTTTGCTGCCGCGGCGCTGGAATCAATGGGGCAGAAAGCAGCGGGACTGAAAAGCAGCGGGACAAAAAACAATAGGTTCAGCCGTACCTGACCCTGGACGATGGACTTCAGGGATCCGCTTTTACGCCGATGTAGAGGCCGCGGCCCATCAGGCCGTCGGCATCGTGACGGACTTCCAGTCCCGCGGCTTGAAAGGCACCGAGGTATTGCTCGTGCGTAAACACGCCGAGCGTATGGTGCTCGCGCAAATAAGAGACCCGGTTGTTCTGCCCGACAAGATAATGGAAGACGTACCGGCAGAGCCCATTCTCGATCACCGATTCGTTCATGCGCACGATCTTCAGATTGGGCTTATCGACGAACAGCGCATGAATTCGATCGCCGCCCCGGATCTTGTCAGGTGTCAGCCACGGCTCGACCACCAGCACGCCGCCGGGCGCCAGATGTCGCGCCATGTTCGCAATCGTCTTGTTCAAAAGCGCCGGCGTCTTCACGTATCCGATCGAGCTGAACAGGCACACGACGACGTCGAACTCGCGACCGAGATCGAAATCGATCATGTCCCCGTGATGGAGCGGAATGTCCGGATGCTTGGCGTGCACGATCGCGAGCATGTTCTCATCAAGGTCCAGGCCCTCGATGGAATATTGGTTCTTCAGATACGCAATATGGGCGCCGGTGCCGCACGCAACGTCCAGAAGAGTATTGCCGCCGTGGCCGGTAGACTTCCGATTGCGCGCGATGAACTCGAGGAGCCGTTGCGACTCTTTGGCATAGTCCTTCCACGAATAGATCGCATCGTAGAATTCGGCGGTCTTGGTAAACATCTTTTTCGACCGAATTAGTGGTCAGCAAAGATTTATCGCGAGTCTCTGCTCACGACGCTCCCAGTCGCCGGTTCTCAGTGAAGCATCGTCCGAATCATCATGATCAGGAAAAGAACCGAAACTCCCAGTATCAGCAGCATGATGAGGAGTCCAAGCAGTGCCGCGCCGAGCGCGCGCCACGCCGAGAAGCCCTGCACCTCGCCCATGGTGTGGAGACTTATGACGAAACCCCACCAGCCGAAGACCAGCTCCATCAGCCCCAGTTCGATAAACGAGCGCGGGAGGGTCGGCATTCCTCCCTTTGCGAACTCCGGAAATGGCACGCCGGCGAGTGCGCCTACGATCCCGATCGCCGCGGCCACGATGATCGGCACCTGCGCCCAGGCGAGCGCCGCGCGCATCTCGACCGAGCGCGCATGTCCGCCGAGCATCCTGCCGGTCCATCCGTAGAGCGAGGCGAATCCGTACAGCGCCACCACTCCCAGAATCGCCTGCAGCGCCACCCACAACGCGACGCCAAACGGCCACAGCATCCCGAGCGCCTGCGGCTTGTTGATGGCGTGGGCCCACTCGCTGCCAAGCGCCTGCATCGCGGGGCCGGTCGCCGCAAGCACGAGCACGTAACGGGTCGGATCGGTCGCGACGATGCGGCGAATCGTCGTGCGCGGCTCGATCCAGATGCTCAGGAACGGACTCGTCGGCGGGGCAAAAGCCGTAGCCATCGAATTATAGGCCTCCCCTGGCGCATGCGATGCGCAGCTCTCTGCGCGCCGCCGCACTCAAACCTACCGTCTAGCATCGATACGATCGACGAGCGACCATCGTGCCGGGGGGCGCGGGCACGGGTGGTTCACAGGCAATGCGATGATACAAATCCTCGGATGTTGGACCCCACGGTCCGAGGAAATGTATCTTGGCGATTTCTAAGACGGGAAACCCGTAAGGGGTTTCGCAAGTTCGCTCTGTCGCAGAAGACTGGTGCGTCAGTATCGAACCGAGAAGTTCGCTGAGATCCTTCGATCTAGGGGCGCGGCTTTGTGACGGCTGGCGGGCGGCGGCGCTTGCCGCGGGTCGGCTTGAAGGCGCGCAGCCAGGCGAGCAGCGCCTCGGCCTCGGAGCGGACAGCGTCGGGGTCGTGGCCGCTCCCTTCGATATGCCGATCAACCTCGGCGAGCGTCTGCTCGTAATCGTTCCTGAACTTTGTGTTCAGTTCTTTCCATGGAACTCCCGCGAGCGCGTCGATCACGTTGGCCGGCGGATGGTAAAAGCCGCGCGCGATCAGCACCGCGATCGCCGGATAGCCAAGGTAGCCCTGCCAATACGATGCGTTGTCGTTCGACGACACCTCGCGCCCGTCGGCCGAGGTCTCGACCTCGTAGGTCTTGTCGCCTTCCGAGGAGGTGACCAGCGCGCGGACGTCGTCCTCGAGCCGGACGCGCCCGTCGCCGAGTGCGCCGAGCGCCTCGTAGACCTTTGCGATCGGCGGCATCTTCCACGGCTCAGACGGCATCGACGATTATGATCCGATCGCGCGCATCGCGCGCAAGCATCTAACCCTCTGCCGGCGACAGCGGAGCCGGCTCCGAGCGCCGGTCCAGGTGCTGCACCTGGACCGGCAGGAAGCGCGAAACCCGTGAGGGGTTTCGCCAAGCTTAGAGCAAAAATAGCTGGGGCCCGCCTTGACCCTTGCGGCGGTGCCCGCTTAGCATCGCCGAGAAACCGGAGGCATCACAAGGAGTGGAAGATGGCTGAGCAGCCGATCGGCAAGCTCGATCACATCGGTATCGCGGTCAATGACGTCGCCGAGGCGCGCAAGTTTTTCGAGGGGACGCTCGGCGCGCGCTTCATGTACGAAGCCGAGAACGAGCGCGCGGGCTTCAAGCTCTGCGAGCTCGATCTCAACGGGCTGACCATCGAATTGCTGGAGCCGCTCGGCGCCACTTCATTCCTGCGCAAGTTCCTCGAGAAGCGCGGCGAGGGGATGCATCACCTGACCTTCAACGTGCCCGACAGCAAGCGCAAGTGCGCCGAGCTGAAGGCGGCCGGCGTCAGGATCGTCGACGAAACCGAATGGTCGGCGAACTCGTTCGAGGCGTTCATCTCACCGCGCTCGAGCCACGGCGTGCTGATCCAGCTCGGCAACGGATCGCCGACCCTGGCGAACGATCCTTCCTGGTTCGAGAAAAAGAAAGAATAGCCGCGCGCTGACCGCGGACTATTTTTTTGTTACGCGGAGAAGCCGCCGTCGACCGGGAGGTTGACGCCGGTCATGAACTCCGACTCGTCGCTGGCCAGGAACAGCGCGAGGAACGCGGTGTCGGTGGTGCGGCCGAGGCGCTTCATCGGGATGGGCTCGGCCGCCGCGCGTTTCATCGCGTCGATTTGCGCGCGCGCGCCTTCACGCATGAATTTCGCGAGCATCGGAGTGTCCGCCGCAACCGGGCAGATCGAGTTGACGCGAATCTTCTTCGGCGCGAGCTCGATCGCCAGCGATTTGGTGAGCGCGACGACGCCGCCTTTCGACGCCGCGTAGATGCTCAAGTTGGCGCGCCCCTTGAGCGCCGACAGCGACGCGGTGTTGATGATCGATCCGCCGTCGGGATTGCGCGCGAGCTCGGGCGCTCCGTACTTGCATCCGAACAGCACGCCCTTCAAGTTCACGTCCATCACGCGCGCGTACTGCTCCACGGAAATCTCGGCGATCGGCGTCGCATGCATCGGGACGCCGGCATTGTTGTAGAGAATGTTGATGCGGCCGAAGGAGCGCACGGTTTCTTCAACCATGGCTTTGACTTCCGCCGGATGCGCCACGTCGCTGCGAATGAAGATCGCGTGGCCGCCGAGCGACGCTATTTGCGAGGCGGTGTCGCTGCCGCCCGCCTCGTCGATATCCGCGATCGCGACGCTGGCGCCCTCGCGCGCGAACAGAAGCGCCGCCTCACGTCCGAAGCCCGACGCCGCCCCGGTTATCAGCGCGACCTTGTTTTTCAGCCGGTCCATGGTTTACTCAGCCGGTCAATTTGCTTTTCACCCTGTTTTTGATCGAGCGCTGCCACTGATCGCGCGATACTGCTGCCTAGCCCATCAGGCCCGGATTCGCGCCGCCGTCGATCGTGATATTGGCGCCGTGGATAAACGCCGCGCGCTCGGAGGCGAGGAACAGGATCAGGTCGGCGACTTCCTCGGGCTTGCCCGGCCGCCTGAGCGGCGTCATGCGCGCATAGACCTCGTCGAGGCTGCGGCCCGCCGCGGCGCGCTCGGTGAACAGGCGCAGGCGCTCGGTGAGGATCGGGCCGGGATTGATTCCGGCCACGCGCACGCCGAGCTTCGCGCCTTCGTCGGCGAGCGCCTTGGTGAAATGATTGAGCGCGGCGTTGGCGGCGCCGCCCACCATGTATCCCGCAGTCGGGCGCAGTCCGCCGGTGCCGACCACGTTGATGATGACGCCGCTTTTCTGGCGCTCCATGTGCGGGATCACTTCACGCGCCATCCGGACGTAGCCGAAAAATTTGAGCGTCCAATCGTCGAGCCAATCCTGGTCGCTGATTTTCCGGAATTGTCCGGGACGCGCGCTGCCTGCGTTGTTCACCAGGATATCGACGCGGCCGTAGGTTTCGATGCATCGCGCGACCACGCGCGCGATGTCGGCGCTGATGGTCAAGTCCGCCGCGACGGGAGTGAGCCGCCGCGCGCCCGCTTCGCCCGCGAGCGCGACGGTCTCCTCGAGGGCATCTTTGCCGCGCGCGCACGCGACCACCGACGCGCCTTCCGCGACGAAGCCGAGCGCGGCGGCGCGCCCGATACCCTTGCTGCCGCCGGTAACGATCGCGACCTTGCCGTCGAGTCCGAGTTTCATGCGATGCTGTCCTCGCGCGTCGTCGACCATGACGCGAGTTGTCATGTGTGTCTCGCATCGTGACGTTCGCATCGGGGCCCGCGCGCCGTCAAGCTTGCGGCCTTAACAGGCCTGCCCGCGTCTGGCACCATAACGCGTGTCGGTGATGCCGACGCCCGATGCGGTTCCCGAGATGAAGAACATCCTGGTTTCGATTCTGAGCGCGGCGCTCGAGCGGGCGCGCGCCGCAGGCCAGCTCAAGGCCGCGAGTTCCGCGATCATGACAGAACCTGGAATCGAGGCGCCCAAGGATCCCGCGCACGGCGACGCGGCCTCGAACCTCGCGCTCACGATGGCGCGCGCGGAAGGCAAGGCGCCGCGTGCGATCGCCGAGATCATCAAGACGCATATCGAGCTGCCGCCCGAGGTCGATGAAGTCACCGTCGCAGGCCCGGGGTTTCTCAACTTCCGGATGGCGCCTGCGTA
>DATDGX010000226.1:0-6874 GCA_036521875.1 Binataceae bacterium (SeqCode) | reverse complement strand
AAGACGCTCGAGGACTGGGACGCGTTCCTGGTCTTCGCGATCAAACAACTCGGCGAGACCGTCGGCGACAGTCAGTTCCGCGACCAGCTCATGAGTATCCTGCTCGAAAGCCGCTATCGCCTGGTCGCCGCGCTCGCCATTCACCCCACTAGCGGCGAAAGCGATCCGGTGCGCGCGCTGTTCCTCGACGAATGGCAGAAGCTGCACGACGCGGTTCGCTCGGCGGCGAAACGCGGGATGCTCGGCACGCGCTCGCTCGAGTTCCTGTCGTTTGTGTCGGCGGGCGACGCACTGCTCGCGTTCGACCAGGCCGCGCCCGCGCTTGGGATGCGCATCTCGGCGGAAGACCTCCGCCGCCTCGCGCATATCATGGCGCCGCAGTCGACCGCCGACCCGCTCGCGTTCACCTACGAGGAAGATCCGGAACTGCGGAAGCTCTTCACCGCGCCTGGAGCGGCGCCGCCGCTGCAGAGCCCGGGGCCGATCGAGGAATCAGACGTGGGACCGTCGGCGCTCACTACCGCGACGCCGCCAGCCGCGACACCCACGACGGCCGCGCCGGCGCCGGCTCCTCTGCGCGAACCACCGACGCCCACGGCGCAGCCCACGCCCGCATCCGGTTCGACGTCTATTCTCGACCGGATGCTCCGATGGATGCTACAGCCGCTCGCGCCGCGCGAGGCGTACGCGACCGAGACCGCCAGCGACGCTCCAACGAGATTCGACGCTCAATTAAAGGAAGTTGGGCAGAGGCTGAAGCACGTCGTGGTCGACGACGACAATGCGCTGCGCTATCGCGAGGACACGGCACGCCTCCTCGAGTTCACCGCGGAGCGCGAGCTCGCCTATGAAAGTGATCTCGACCCGAGATGGCCGCCGGTCTATGTCAACCTGGTCAAGAGCACCGCGTGGCAGGAAAGCTGCTGGCGTCAGTTCGTCCGCGTCAATGGCCGCCTCAGGTGGCTGGAATCGCCGACCGGAGACATCGGCCTGATGCAGATAAACAAGCACGTATGGCGCGGGTTCTATCGCGTCAACCTGCTGGAATGGGACGCACTGTACAATGCCGGCGCGGGTGCGGAGATCCTGATGCTAATGATGCGCTATGTGATCGCGAAACCAGTTGTCGATCCGGTGCCAATCGCTGACCATCTCGCGCGCTCGGCGTATGCGGCCTACAACGGCGGTCCTGACGCGTACAATCGATGGCGCTTGTCGGAGACTCCGGTACACAAGCAGACCGATGATTCGTTTTGGGCGAAGTATCAGGCGATCAGCGATGGGCAGTCCGTCGACATCCTCGCGTGCGCCAGGCGCTGGGGCAAGTTCCCCGGCCCACTGAAAACGCTCGGACAAGCTCCGCGAAACTTTCATCCAATTGATATCAATATCGGAGGACAACCATGTTGCTGGAAAACAAAGTCGCGTTGATAACCGCCGGCGCTGGCGCCGGTATCGGCCACGCGGTCGCGATTCGCTTCCTCGAAGAAGGAGCGCACGTCGCAATTACCGACGCACATCCGCGTCGCACCGGAGAACTCGCGGAGGAACTGAGCAAGCAATTCAAGCGTGAGGTGCTCGGAGTGGTAGTAGATGTCACCGCTCGAAAGCAGATCGACGATGCGGTTGCGAAGACGATCGAGAAGTTCGGCCGTATCGACGTGCTCTTCAACAACGCGGGGATCAACAAGCTCGAGCCGATCTGGGAGCTCAAAGACGAAACCTGGGACCTGGTGATGAACGTGTGCCTACGAGGAACGTTCTGGACGATGCGCGCGGTGCTACCGCATATGATCAAGCAGGGAAAAGGCGCGATCGTAAACATGGCGTCGGCTGCCGGATGGCTCGCATCCAGCGGCGGCGAGGCGGCCTATTCAGCGGCCAAAGCCGGGGTGATGGGCCTGACGCGCGCAGCTTCGGGGGAGCTGGCGGGAAAAGGAATTCGCGTTAACGCGATCGCGCCAACCGTCATCTACAACGAATTCCTGGAAAGAATTTACCCGAAGTCGATGTTCGAAAATGCGAAGCGGCGCAATCCGATGGGCCGCCTCGGTGAGCCCCGCGAGGTCGCGAATCTCGCCCTGTTTCTCGCGAGCGATATGTCGTCGTACATCACCGGCGAAGTAATCAGCATCAGCGGCGGCTCCGTGGTCGTTCCCTGACCGTTACCGCATCGCCGCGCGCGGGCGTCACATCGCGAGGCCGCCGTCGACCTGGATCACCGCGCCGGTGATATACGATGCCGCGTCCGAGAGTAGAAACGCCGCTATCGGCACCACGTCCTCGACTGTCCCGAAGCGGCCAAGCGGAATCATGTTGAGCGCCGCCGCCCGGTTCTGCTCGGGCAGCGATGCGGTCATGTCGGTCTCGACAAAACCGAGCGCGAGCGCATTGACGCGCACGCTCAGGCGCCCCACCTCTTTCGCGAGCGCCTTGGTGAGCCCGATCAGTCCCGCCTTCGAGGCCGAGTAGTTCACCTGCCCCGCCATCCCGACCAGTCCGCTCACCGAGGTCACGTTCAGGATCGAGCCGCGCTTGGCCTTCATCATCATGAAAATCGCCGCCCGCGCAAAGTTGTACGCGCCGGTCAGGTTGGTGCGGATAACCTGCTCCCAGTCGTCTTCGGTCATCATCACGATCAGCTTGTCGCGCGTGAGCCCGGCGTTGTTGACCAGCCCGTCGATGCGGCCGAACGCGCTCTTGGTCGCGTTGACCATCTCGCGCACACTTTTCAGCTCGCCGACGTCCGCCTTGAATGCGAGCGCCTTGACCCCGAGCGCCTCGATTTCCGCCTTGAGGCCTTCGGCCTGCTTCTCGCTCTTCAAGTAGTTGAATGAAACGTTGGCGCCGCGGCGCGCCACCTCGAGCGCGATCGCGCGACCGATTCCGCGCGTCGCGCCGGTCACGATTACTCCCTTGCCCTCGAGGTCCTTCACGGTTCCCAATTCCTGTTGCCGCGATTCCTGAATTTCTGCGATCGCTGAACTTCTGCTCCGCGGCGGCCGCGGAAGATTTCCCGTTCGGCTCCCGCTAATTGAGTTGCACGCGCTCGAGCTCGCGCATCACCATGGGTCGATACTGATCTACGTACGATAGGTACTGATAACCGAAGCTGCGCTCAAGCTCGGCGTCGTACTCGGGGCGCGCGGCGCCCAGGTCCTGTGCCAGGCGGGTGAACAGCAGCCATTCCTCTGAGCGCGGCGCCTTGCGCAAATTGTCCCGCATCAGCATCACGTGTTTCGGGTCCGTGCCAACCACCTGGGCGAGCAGCGGAATCATTTCGCTCTCGTTCTTCGCCATCTCGTCGCGCAGGAAAAGGTTGGCCGAGTAGATCAGCAGCGCGGCCAGGCACGCCTCGACGGTGTCCGGCGTCGCGCCGGCGGCGAATGGTTTGAGTGGGCCCTTCCGCGACAGCGCGTAGGCGAGAAATTCCGCATTGGCCTGGAGCAGGATCGACAGCACGCGCACCGCGCTCTCCGAGCCGCATTGATCGAGGCTCGCACGGAACCTCGCAAGGCCGGGACGCGCGAGCCGGCGCATGAAGCTGCGCCGCGCGGGCGAGAGCCAGAACAGGAGGCCGGATAGCATCCCACGGCTGGTCTAACATAACCCGCGCTGCAAATGAATCGGACGAGTGAGTCTGCGGCGCGAAGGCTCGCCGCACGGGTCTGACGGCGCGGAGCCGCCGCGAAAGCCCGCTCAGGCGCTGAACGACGACCCGCACCCGCAGGTGCGGCTCGCGCGCGGATTGTCGAACTTGAAGCCCGCCCCGTGCAGACCCTCGACGTAGTCGAGCGTGGTGCCGGCCACGTACGGGAGCGAAATCTCGTCGACCAGCACGCGCATCCCATCGAAATTGACGACGCGGTCGCCTTCCTTCTCGGCGTCAAAGTTGAGCGAGTACTGGAAGCCGGAGCATCCTCCGCCAACCACGCCGATCCTGAGTCCCTGCTCGGCCCCGATGCCCTCCTTGACGTGCATCTTGCGCACCATTTCTACCGCCTTGGGCGTGAGCTTTACGTCGGGCAGCGAAGCGAGGTCGATCTCGCGAGGGATCTCCTGACCGTGCTCCTGAGCGCTGTGCTCCTGATGCGTATGCTCTTGATGCGAATGCTCGGCCATCGTGCGGTCCTCCGGAAATCGGCGGAATACGGGTCGGAGCGTTTTGAATCTCGTCGCTCCGCTAGAAGCTGATCTTACCTGAAATCACCAGTCGATGCATATTGGCTTAAGCTGCGCGCCATTATTATCCGAAACACGCGATAGCCGCGTCACTGACAGGCGGAAAATTTGAACGACGCGATCCGGGTCCGCCAATTGAACGAGCCGTTGGCCGGCAGGTATTCGTTGGTATACCAGAAGGTGCAATCGTCGACCGGGTCGATCGCCATGCTGGTGTAATCACCCCATCGGTTGAGACCTTTCTCCTGCGATCCGGTGCCCGCGATAACCGTTGCCTCCGAGCCCATCGTGCCCAGCGAATCCGTCGCCGCCCTGCCGGTGAAGCGGATTCCCGGATGAATCTGGACCGACGAGACGCTGTAGCCGAGCGCGATGTCGCCAACCTTGTCCATTGCGATACTGCCCATCCATCGCGAGGCCGAGTCGGGCGAGAACGTCCCCTGCTGGTAGAGACTCGGCGTGCCGCCCGGATCGCGCACTTCGTACCATCGCACGCCGACGTGAGTGTTGTTCTTGGTGCCGAGGTTGACCGCATGATTCGCTACGATCGAATCATGGTCGCCGAAGTTGCGATACGCGAGCCGGTACATCAGCCGGTCGCCGAGCGAGTCCAGTTGCTGGCTCGTCCCCGGCTGGGGGATACAGGCGCCGCCGTTGCAGGCGGGTACGTAGGACGCGACCGAGATGCTGGTCGGGCCGATAAAGGTTGCGTTGTGAGGGGCGGTGAAGTCGGAATGAAATTTCCACAGGTTCAGCGCGCCGCCCGCGATATTCAGGTAATAGGCGGGCGAGCCCGAGGGCGGCGAATTGGCGCCGTCGAGGTCGGACGGTAACAGACCGCCGAAGCTCGCACTGGTCTCAAAGCATTCGGAGATAGCGTCGGAGCCCGCCAGCATTGAGTCGCGGTCCAGCGCGCAGACTTTCGCGCCGGTGAAACCAGTTGCGCCGAATTGATTCCATGACAGGTAATAGCCGTCGGGCCAGACCGCCATCTTCGGGTAATCCGGAAACGCCGCGCCCAGCAAGAATGAGTACCGGTACCAGGTGCCGGTCGCGTCGGCGGTGGTCGAAACTGCGACGCATTGCAGGTACGGCTTGCTGCTGATCGAGAACTGCGACATCACCCATCGGTTGGCGGCTTTGTCGTATTCCACGATCGGAGCGCCATCGTTGTTGGTCTCGCATCCGCCGCCGAACCCCGACCATAGCGAGTTGCCGGCCGACGGTCCCGAGACCAGCGCGCCGGTGGTCTTGTCGAACACCGCGAACGAGGAATTCACCCATTCGACGAACTGCGTCTCGCCCACCGCGCCATTGGGATCGGGCGGCGCCGCGTCCGCGTTGAATCCGAACTTGCCGCTGCCCAACCCGTCGAAGTTCAAGCCGTTGCTAATCGCGAGCTTGGCGCCTGGCGTGAGCTGCAGCGCCAGGTCGCCCTCACCGTCGGGCTGCGTGATCGAAAGATGATGGAGCGCGACCTGATGCTGCGCGCCGCGTTTGGAAGGGCGCGCGATCGTGCTGAGCGGCGGCGAGACGTCGTGCTGGACCTGCAGAGCGACTTCGGGGTCGACCTGAAGCAGCATCACGTCGTCGTCGATTTCCTGCGCCGAGACCCGCGCGAGCAGCGCCGCCACCATCATCACGGTGCCGATTACGGCTACCGCAATTGGGAATTTGCGTTTGATTTGCAACGCTCGATAATTCCGCGTGAGCGGCGCGTCCCCTCCCCAGGGTCCTCCTTAGGCCGATCGGCGCATTACCCTGGAACCGAATCAGTACACAAAAGTACCGTATTCTAGTCGCTTGCGGGCCGAGGACGCTACCGGTTCAGTGGCGCACCTTATGAAGTATTCAGGAAGGGGAGGTTAACGGCCACGCCGAGGCCCGCCGCTCCGCGATCAGGACCGTGGTAACCTTACTGCGACCTTCGTGACGAGATTGCGACTATCGTGACCAGTGCCGAACATGTCGTGGCCGAAGCGGCTCATGCGCAGGGATTCGCGCTGGCTGGATTCGCCACCATCCGCCGCCTGCGCGAGCGCGAGGACTTCTATCGCGATTGGCTGGGCGCGGGGCGCCACGGCGCAATGGAGTATCTCGCGCGCGAGCCCGAGCGCCGCTTTGATCCGCGGACGCTCGACCCGCGGCTCAAATCGGTGATCAGCCTCGGCTATCCGTACGCGGCGCCGGCCTATCCACAAATCGATTGGCGCGCGGAACTGCGGGGCCGGGTCGCCGCTTACGCACTCGGCCCCGACTATCACGACCACGTCCTGAAAAAGGCTCGCACCGTCGCCGCGGCGATCGAGGCGTCGCGTCCGGGCACGGTGACTCGCGTCTACGTCGACACCGGTCCCGTATTCGAGCGCGAATGGGCCGTCGAGGCGCGCCTGGGATGGTTCGGCAAGAACACCACACTGCTCAACCGCGAGCAGGGTTCGTACTTTTTTCTCGCCGAGATTTTCACCGACGCGGAGTTTGCGGCGGCGGCGGAGCCGTACCGCGAGCATTGCGGGACCTGCCGCCGATGTCTCGATTTGTGCCCGACCAACGCGCTCGGGGACGGCTTTGTGATGGAGCCGCGGGTGTGCATTTCGTATCTCACCATCGAAAATCGCGGCGCGATCCCGGTCGAGCTTCGCGCCAAACTCGGCAACTGGATTTTCGGCTGCGACATCTGCCAGGAAGTCTG
>DATDGX010000225.1:0-24638 GCA_036521875.1 Binataceae bacterium (SeqCode) | reverse complement strand
GATCGTGGTGCAACGCGACGGAGGCACGCTTGGAGCTTGACGAGCTCAGACAGATGAATCCCGAGGATCTCCGCGTCAAGGAACGCGAGACGCGTGAGGAGATCTTCAAGCTCCGCCTCAAGCTGCGCACCAGCCAGCTCGACAATGCGTCGAGCTATCGGCGTGCGCGGCGCGAGCTCGCGCGGATCAAGACGCTGCTCAGACAGAAGACCGGCGCGGTCAGCGCCGCAGGAAAAAAGGCAGGCGATGCGCGAGCGAATTAAGCGGCGCGAGGGAACCGTGGTCTCGGCCAAGATGACCAAGACGGTGGTGGTCCAGGTCGACCGGTTGGTCGAGCATCCGCTCTACGGCAAGCGTATCAAACGCCGCACGCGGTTCATGGCGCATGACGAGCGCAGCGAATGCCGCGAGGGCGATCGGGTGATGATTATCGAGTCGCGTCCGCTGTCCAAGAACAAGCGCTGGCGCGTGAGCAAGGTGCTCGTGAAGGCCGCCGGATAGCGGGATAGAGCTCGCGAGCGAGACCGGAAGAGAGTGAGACAGACAGGTTGTAACGGGCCATGATCCAGGTTCAATCCATGCTCGACGTTGCCGACAATTCCGGCGCCCGCAAAGTGATGTGCATCAAGGTACTCGGCGGCTCGCGGCGGCGCTATGCGAGCGTCGGCGACGTGATCGTGGTCGCGGTGAAAGAGGCGATTCCCAACGCCAAGGTAAAGAAGGGCGACGTGACGCGCGCGGTTATCGTGCGCACCGCCAAGGAGATCAGCCGCAACGACGGAAGCTATATCCGCTTCGACGGCAACTCCGCGGTGCTGATCGACGCGCAGCGCGAGCCGATTGGCACCCGTATCTTCGGGCCGGTCGCGCGCGAGCTGCGCGCCAAGAAGTTTTTGAAGATTATCTCGCTCGCGCCGGAGGTGCTGTGATGGCTGCCGAAGGCGAAGCGAGGAAGTACAAGATCAGGAAGAACGACATGGTGATGGTGGTCGCGGGACGCGACCGCGGCAAGACCGGCAAGGTGCTCAAGATCCTGCCCGAGAAGGGACGCGTGCTGGTCGAGCGGCTCAACGTGGTCAAGCGCCACTCCAAGCCGCGCGGCGCGGCGAGCCCGGGCGGTATCGTCGAGAAGGAAGCGCCGCTGGATATCTCCAACGTGATGTTCTTTTGCGATCGCTGCAACGCGCCGGTGCGGGTCGGAGTGAAAATTGCCGCCGACCATAGCAAGACGCGGATTTGCCGCCGCTGCGGCGAGGCGATAGGGAACGAGTAATGGCCGACAAAACCGACAAGCCCGGTAAGGGGCCGAAGGGCGAAAAGCAAAAACGCGCTGACCGTCCCGATGGCGCCGATGGAGCCAAGACTGGCAAGGCTCGCGGCGACAAGGGCGGAGCGGAAGGCAAGCGCGCCAAAGGCGGCGCTCCCGCGGCGGCCGCTCCCGCCGCGGCGGCCAAGCCGCGCGAGCCGGAGCCCAAAATTCCGGCGCGGCTCAAGGTCCGCTTCGAGAGCGAGCTCGCGGCCACGCTGATGCGTGAGCTCAAAATCGAAAACCGGATGCGGGTGCCGCGCTTGGCAAAGATAACTATCAACATGGCGCTCAACGAGGCGCGCGACAACGTAAAAGTCCTCGATGGCGCGGTCGAGGAGCTCAAGCAAATCGCCGGGCAGAAGCCGGTGCTGACGCGCGCGCGCAAGGCGATATCGAATTTCAAGCTGCGCGAGGGGATGCCGATTGGCGTGATGGTGACGCTGCGGCGCGAACGGATGTGGGAGTTTTTCGATCGGCTGGTCAACGTCGCGCTGCCGCGCGTGCGTGACTTCCGCGGAATCAGCGACAAGGCGTTCGACGGACGCGGCAACTATTCGCTCGGAATCCGCGAGCACACGATTTTCCCCGAGCTCAACCTCGACAAAGTCGACAAGGTGAAGGGACTGACGATTTCAATCACGACTACCGCGAAGAGTGACTTCGAGGGGCTGACGCTGCTGCGCACGCTGGGGATGCCCTTCCGCGGCGCCAGCGTGGAACGCCCGGCCGCGACGCCGCCCGCGAGCGCGCCCGCCGCCGAGGCTCCGGCGCAGGAATAAATAGATGGCCAAGACCAGCCTCAGGGTAAAGGCGACTCGCAAGCCCAAGTTCAAGGTGCGCACGCACAACCGCTGCCCGCTATGCGGCCGCTCGCGCGCTTACTATCGGCGCTTTAAGATGTGCCGGTTGTGCCTGCGCAAATACGCGCTCCGCGGACAGCTGCCGGGCGTGGTCAAGGCAAGCTGGTAGACTAGAGAGGATTATGTCGCAGACCGATCCGATCGCAGAACTGCTGACGCGCATCCGCAACGCGATGCGGGCGCGCTACAACGAGCTCGTGGTGCCGCATTCGCGCCTGCGCGAGGCGATTTGCCGCGTGCTGCAAAGCGAAGGCTTCCTGGAGTCCGTCGACGTCGCGGGCGAAGTGCCCAAGAAGAAACTCGCGCTGCGGCTGCGCTACTCGCCGACGCGCGAACCGGTCATCCGCGGCCTCCAGCGCGTCAGCCGCCCGAGTATCCGCCGCTACGCCGGCGCTGACGTGATCGCCAAGGCCAAGGGCGCGATGGGCGTGCATATCGTGTCGACGCCGCTCGGCGTGATGACCGGGCGCGAGGCGAAGCGCAAACGGGTCGGCGGCGAAATTTTGTGCAGAGTGTGGTAACGCGATGTCGCGGATAGGAAGACTGCCGATTCACCTCGACAAGACCGTCAAGGCCCAGGTGGCGGGCGACACGGTGAAGATCGAGGGGCCCAAGGGCAAGCTCGAGATGAAGCTCTACCCCGGCTTCACCGTCGAGCTCAGCGACGCGCAGATGGTCGTGAAGCGTCCCGGCGACACCAACCTGGAGCGCTCGCTGCACGGCCTGATGCGCAAGCTGGTCGCCAACATGGTCGAGGGGGTAGGCAAGGGCTTCACCAAGGTGCTCGAGATAAACGGCGTCGGCTACCGCGCGGAAGTGAAGGGCGCGCAGATTAATTTCACGCTCGGCTATTCGCATCCGATCGTTTACCAGCTTCCGCCCGGGGTTACCGCCAAGGTCGAGCGCCAGGTGATAATCACGCTGGAGAGCGCGGACCGCCAGCTGCTGGGCAGCGTCGCCGCCGAGATTCGCGGGCTGCGGCCGCCGGAGCCCTACAAGGGCAAGGGCATCAAGTACGCTACCGAGACTATCCGCCGCAAAGCGGGCAAGGCGGCCGCCGGCGCGACTGCGGCTTAGGGCAGGGCAGGTTAATCATGGCTCTGTTGCGAAAAGAAAAACGCGCATTGCGCCGGGGGCGCGTCAGGCGCAGGACGCGCGGCAGCGAGGAGCGCCCGCGGCTCTCGGTCTACCGCTCGCTGCATCATATCTATGCGCAGGTAATTTCGGACGAGACCGGACGCACGCTTGCTGCCGCCTCGACCGTGACCGCCACGGTGCGCGAGGGACTCAAGAGCATGCGCAGTGTCGATGCGGCCAAGGCGGTCGGCAAGGCGATCGCCGAGCGCTGCCTGCAGGGCGGGATTCAAAGCGTGGTCTTCGACCGCAACGGGTTTCTCTATCACGGTAAGATAAAAGCGCTGGCCGAGGCGGCGCGCGAAGCAGGACTAAAATTCTGATCTTCAGGAAGGCACTGTGGCTCAACGCATAGACCCGCAAGGGCTCGAAATCAAAGAGAAGGTCGTCCATATCAACCGCGTTGCGAAGGTGGTGAAGGGAGGGCGGCGCTTCAGCTTCAGCGCGCTGGTGGTGGCCGGCGATCACAACGGGCTGGTGGGATTCGGCCTGGGCAAGGCCAACGAAGTTCCCGAGGCGATCCGCAAGGGCGTCGAGCGCGCCAAGAAGAGCCTCATCCGGGTGCCGCTGCACAACGGCACTATCCCGCACGAAGTGATCGGACACTTTGGCGCCGGCCGCGTGATTCTGCGGCCCGCGGCGGAGGGCACTGGCGTCATCGCGGCGGGCGGCGTGCGCGCGGTGGTCGAGCTATGCGGAATCCGCAACATTCTGACCAAGCGGCTGGGTTCCTCGAATCCGCACAACCTGGTCAAAGCGACGCTCGTGGCGCTGACCGCGCTGCGCAGCTATGAAGATATCGCGCGGCTTCGCGGCCGCGCCCCGGAGCGGCCCGAGGCAGCAGCCTGAACGGCGCGCGAATGCTAATTTATGGCTGATAAAATTAAGCTCAAGCTGGTGCATAGCCCGATCGGAACCAAGCAGCGGGTGCGCGAGACCGTCAAGGGACTCGGGCTCCGCAAGCTCGGCAGCATAAGCGAGCTCACGCGCACCCCCGAGATCGAGGGGATGGTCAAGCGCGTTGCGCATCTGGTTGCCGAGGTCAAAGATTAATCAGTTCGACAACGAGATCGATTAGATCAAGAAAAGAGATCAGGATTAGATCAGAGATTCAGGACCAGGTTTACCCATCGCGATGAAACTCAGCGACTTGAAACCCGCTCCCGGCTCGACTCATCGCAAGCGGCGCGTGGGACGCGGGATCGGCTCGGGCCACGGCAAGACCGCCGGGCGCGGCCACAAGGGACTCGGCTCGCGCTCGCACGGCAACACGCCGCCGGGCTACGAGGGCGGCCAGATGCCGCTGGAGCGGCGTATCCCGAAGAGCGGTTTCCGCCGCCTGCAGCGCAATGAAGTGCGGCGCGAGCGCTATGCGGAAGTGAACCTGTCGCGGCTCTTCGATTTCCCCGAGGGCGCGACGGTCGATTCCGCGGCGCTCCTCGCGCGCGGTATCATCGGCACCGGGTGCAAGGTGAAAATCCTGGGCGACGGCGACTTGAAAATTAAACTCAACGTGCGCGCCGACGCGTTCTCGAAAAGCGCGCGCGACAAAATCGCCGCCGCCGGCGGCAGCGCAGAGCTGGTAGCGGCCACCCAGAAGTAAATGCTGGAGGGGTTTTCAAACGCCTCGCGCATCCCGGAACTGCGCCGCCGGCTGATCTTCACGGCGCTGATGCTGGCGGTGTACCGGTTCGGGGTCGCAGTCCCGACGCCCGGAATCGACGGGCAGGCGCTCTCCTCGTTTTTCGACGCGGCGAGGGGCACCATGTTCGGCTGGATCAACCTGTTCTCCGGCGGCGCGCTGGAGCGCTTCTCGGTCTTCGCGCTCGGCATCATGCCGTACATCTCGGTCGCGATCATCCTCGACCTGATGAAGGTCGCATCGCCCTATCTCGACGAGCTCTACAAGGAAGGGGAGGCGGGGCGGCGCAAAATCGCGCAGTACACGCGCTACGGAACGGTGCTGCTGGCACTGGTGCAGGGCACCATGATCGCCATCGGGCTCGAGAAAATCCAGGGACCCGGCGGCGCCTCGGTGGTTTACAACCCGGGGGTAAGCTTCATCCTGTTGACCGTTATTACGGTGACCGCCGGCACCATGTTCGTGATGTGGCTCGGCGAACAGATTACCGAGCGCGGCATCGGCAACGGCATCTCGCTGATCATCATGGCGGGAATCGTGGCGCGGCTGCCGAGCGCATTTGGCTCCACGGTCGAGTTTGTGCGCTCAGGCGATATGAGCATCTTTCTGTTGATCTTCATCATCGCCATCGCGACCGCGGTCATCGCCTTCATCGTTTATATTGAGACCGCGCAGCGGCGGATACCGGTGCAATACGCGCGGCGCACGGTTGGGCGGCGCGTCTACGGCGGGCAGACCTCGCACCTGCCGCTCAAGATCAACACCTCGGGCGTCATTCCACCGATTTTCGCGTCTTCGATCCTCGTCTTCCCGGCGACGCTCGCGGCCTTCGTGCCGGCGCTCAAGAATTACGCGGCGTTCCTGACTCCGGGCGGCGGAATCTACGACGTCGTCTACGTCATCCTGATCGTTTTCTTCTGTTATTTTTATACCGCGGTTACCTTCAACCCGGTCGACGTCGCGGACAATCTGAAAAAGTACGGCGGCTTCATCCCAGGCATCCGGCCGGGCCGCTTCACCGCGGAATATATCGATCGGATACTGTCGCGGATTACGCTGGGCGGCGCGATTTACGTGAGCGCCGTGTGCGTGCTGCCGACGATTCTGATCGCGCAGTTCAACGTGCCATTTTACTTCGGCGGTACCGCGCTGCTGATCGTGGTCGGCGTCGCGCTCGACACCGTCGCGCAAATCGAGACTCACCTGCTGAGCCGCAACTACGAAGGCTTCATGAAGCGCGGGCGGGTCAAGTCCAGGCGAGGCGGCTAGGCGGTGCGGCTGGTGATGCTCGGGCCTCCGGGGGCCGGCAAGGGTACCCAGGCGCGGATGCTGGGGGACCGCTTCGGCATTCCACAGATCGCAAGCGGCGATCTGCTGCGCGCCGCGGGCCGCGCTAAAACCCCGCTCGGCGTGAAGGCGCGCCAATTTATGGATCGCGGAGAACTGGTGCCCAACGAACTGGTGCTCGGCCTCATCGAGCATCGGCTCGCGGAGCCCGACGCGGCGGGCGGATTCATCCTCGACGGCTTCCCGCGCACCGTCGAGCAGGCGGAGGCGCTCGCGGCGATGCTGGAGCGCGGCAAGCAGTCGATCGACAAGGCGATCGCGATCGACGTGCCTGACGAAGAGCTCGTCAAGCGCATCTCGGGCCGCCGCACCTGCGGCAACTGTGGCGCGATGTATCACGTGATTTTCAATCCGCCGCGCAACATGGATATCTGCGACAAATGCAACGGCGAACTCTATCAGCGCGAGGACGACGCCGAAGACACGGTGCGGATGCGCCTGCAGGTGTACGCCGCGAATACCAGGCCGCTGCTCGATCACTATGGGCGGCTCGGACTGATCGCGAAGGTCAACGGGCTCGGAAGCGTGCAGGATGTGCAGCAGCGGATTCTCGGCGCGCTCGACGGGCTCGTCGGGGGCGTCGAGTCAGTCAAGGCGAAATCATGATCTTGCTCAAGAGCCCCGAAGAAATCGCCGTGATGCGCCAGGCGAATCTGATCGTCGCTGAAATCCTCGAGCAGCTGGTCGCCGCGGTCCGTCCCGGTATCACCACCGACGAGCTCGATAGGATGGCGGAGCGGCTGACCTATGAGAAAGGCGCGAAGCCGGCGTTTAAGGGCTACAAGCCCGGCGACGTCGTTTATCCCAAGAGCCTGTGCGTGTCGGTGAACGAGGAAATCGTCCACGGAATCCCGTCGGGGCGCAAACTCAAGGCCGGCGACATCGTCGGTCTGGACTTCGGCGTGGTGTATAATGGTTTCTACGGCGACTCGGCGCGGACCGTGCCGGTCGGCGAGATTCCCGAGAGCACCCGGCGACTGCTCCGCGTGACTCGCGAAGCGCTTTACGCCGGAATCGCCAAGGCGACGATCGGCAACCGGATCAGCGATATCGCGATCGCGGTGCAGGAAACCGCGGAGGGCGCCGGCTTTTCAGTGGTGACGGACTTCGCCGGCCACGGGATCGGGCGGCGTCTACACGAGGACCCCCAGGTCCCCAACTATTTTCGCCGCGGGATGCCGAATCCGCGGCTGGTCGAGGGTATGGCGATCGCGATCGAGCCGATGGTCAACGAGGGAACCGCAGAATTGGAGATACTTCGCGATGGGTGGACTGCGGTGACGGCGGACGGTAAACTATCGGCCCACTTTGAGCACTCCATCGCGATCACTTCCAACGGGCCAATAATCCTGAGTGAGCTGGGAAATGTCTAAAGGCGACGCGATAGAAGTACAGGGAACCGTCAACGAGGCACTGCCCAACGCGGTGTTTCGCGTCACGCTGGAGAATGGACACAAGGTGCTCGCGCATATCTCGGGCAAGATGCGGATGCATTACATTAAAATCCTGCCGGGCGATAAGGTCACCGTCGAGCTGTCGCCATACGACCTGACGCGCGGCCGGATCACTTATCGGATGCGCTAGCTGAAGGCCTGAGCGGAACAAAAGCAGGAATCGAAAATGAAAGTCCGGGCGTCGGTAAAAAAGATCTGCAAGAACTGCAAAGTGGTGCGCCGCGAGGGCGTGGTGCGCGTCCTGTGCTCCAACCCGCGTCACAAACAGCGCCAGGGTTGATCAAAAGGAAAAACTCCAGAGGGATTTTGCGATGGCACGCATAGCGGGAGTCGAGCTGCCCAAGAACAAGCGGATGGAAATCGCGCTAACTTACATCTATGGGATCGGGCGGCCGTCCGCGCTCAAAATTCTGAGCCAGGCCAAGGTCGATGCGGCGCGCAAGACCGACGACTTGAGCGCCGACGAGCAGGTGCGCATCCGCCAGATCATCGACACAGATTTCGAGGTCGAAGGCGATCTGCGCCGCGACGTGCAGCAGGCGATCAAACGGTTGATGGACCTGGGATGCTATCGCGGCATCCGCCATCGCCGCAGTCTCCCGGTGCGCGGACAGCGCACGCATACCAATGCGCGCACCCGCAAGGGACCGCGCAAGATCGTCGCCGGCAAGAAGATAGCGCCACCGAAATAATTGGCCGTAGCGAAACCACCTGCTCGGCGCGAATGGCGCCCGCCGGACTTGAGATGAAGACGAAGACGAGAACCGATGGCTGAAGAGAGCAAGGAACCCAAGGCGGCACAGGAAAAGAAAGCGGCGCCCGCCGCGTCCGAGAAGGGCGCGCCCGCCGCCGCTGCTGCTGGTAGTGCCGCAGGCGCTCCCGCGGCCGGCGCTCCCGCAGCCGCCGGCGCCGCCGGAGCTGCGGCGCCCGCTCCGCGACGCCGGCGCACGCGCCGGTCGGTGCCCGAGGGCGTCGCGCATGTGCATGCGACTTTCAACAATACGATCGTTACGATCACCGACCAGCAAGGGATGGTGGTGGCGTGGGCGAGCGCCGGCTCGGTCGGCTTCAAAGGCTCGCGCAAAGGCACGCCGTTTGCCGCGCAGATGGCGGCGGAAGCGTGTGCGCGCAAAGCCTCGGAAGTGGGGATGCGCGCGGTCGTGGTTCATGTCAAAGGTCCGGGCGGCGGCCGCGAATCGGCGGTGCGCGCGCTGCAGGCTGCGGGGCTCGGCGTTATTTCGATCAAAGACGTTACGCCGATTCCGCACAACGGATGCCGTCCGCCGAAGCGGCGCCGGGTCTGAGCCGGGCCGCGCAAAAGTCTGAATCAGGGCAGGATTCGAATCGGGCGCGAACTTTGAACTAAGGCAAGGAATAAGAACAAGGTGGCAAGAAATTTAGGTCCAGTATGCCGGCTATGCCGGCGCGAGGGACTGAAGCTCTTCCTGAAGGGCGAGCGGTGCTACAGCGACAAGTGCGCAATCGAGCGGCGCAACTATCCGCCCGGCGCGCATGGTCAGTCGCGCACGCGCTTTTCCGAGTTCGCGATCCGGCTGCGCGAGAAACAAAAGGTCAAGCGCATCTACGGGCTGCTGGAGACGCAATTCTCGCACTATTTCGAAGTGGCGGAGCGGATGCCGGGAATCACCGGCGAGAACCTGCTGGTGCTGCTCGAGCGCCGGCTCGACAACGTCGTGTATCGGCTCGGGTTCGCAAGCTCGCTCGCGCAGGCGCGCCAGGTGGTTCGCCACGGCCATATCCAGGTGCAGGGCAAGCGCGTGACGATTCCCTCGTTCCTCGTCTCGGTCGGCGACGTGGTCAGCGTGGCCGAGGCCAGCCGCCAGAAAAAAGTCATTGCGGAAGCGATCGAGATGGCGCAGCGGCGCGGCGTGCCGCCGTGGATGGCGCTCGAGCGCGAACAGTTCCGCGGCTCGCTTCGCGCGCTTCCGGTGCGCGCTGATCTCACGATGCCTATCAGCGAGAAACTGATCGTAGAGCACTATTCGAGGTAGCTGAAACCATCGGCCATGCGGGGTCCGTGGTGGACTCGTCGGCGGCCGGAAAATCTAATTCCAGGAAACGGTAATTATGCAGAACGATTGGCGAGACCTGATCAAACCCAAGACAGTTGAGTTCGAGGAAAAGGAAGTCACCCCGGTCTACGGGAAGTTCTTCGCCGAGCCGCTCGAGCGCGGCTACGGAATCACGATCGGCAACGCGCTCCGGCGCATCCTGCTCTCTTCGCTCCCCGGCTTCGCGATAACCGCGGTCCGCATCAAGGGCGTGCTGCACGAGTTCTCGACGCTGCCCGGGGTCAAGGAAGACGTCACCGATATCGTGCTCAACCTGAAGGAGGTGCGCCTGCGCCTTCATGAGGGTGACCAGGTAACCGCGACACTCAAGGTCAAGGGCGAGGCGACGGTGAGTGCGGCTGATATCAGCGGCGGCCCCAGCCTCGAAATTCTCACTCCCAACCAGCATATCGCCACTCTCGACAAGGGCGCCGAGCTGGACATGGAGCTGGTCATCAAGCGCGGGCGCGGCTATGTCCCCGGCGAGCGGGTCGAGGAGGAAGAGGAGCCGATTGGCACCATCCGCCTTGACGCCATCTACTCGCCGATTCGCAAGGTCAACTTCAACGTCACCAACGCGCGTGTCGGCCAGCGCACTGACTATGACCGGCTCGCGCTGGAATTGTGGACCGACGGCTCGGTCTCGCCACGCGACGGCCTGACTTACGCGGCGCGTGTGATGCGTGATCAGATGTCGATTTTCGCGGGCGTCGAAGAAGAGACCGAGGCGCCGGCGGGCGCGGTCGAGGGCTCGGAAGCGCGGCCCACCATCAGCGAAATGCTCTACCGCCCGGTCGAGGGTCTGCCGATTTCGGTGCGCGCCTTCAACGGGCTGCAGAACGCCGACATCAAATATATCGGCGAGTTGGTACAGCGCACCGAGCAGGACATGCTCAAGATCAAAAATTTCGGCCGCAAGTCGCTCAACGAGATCAAGGAAGTGCTCGCCGACATGGGCCTCTCACTCGGGATGCGCCTGGAGAATCTGCCCCCGCGCGGCGAGCTCGACAAGATGTGGGAGGAGCAGGAGCGGCGCGAGTCCGCGTAGCAGCGGCTCCGCGCAGTTTGGAGTAAGCGATGCGTCACCAGAACACGGGCCGTAAACTGAGCCGCACTTCCGCCCATCGGAAGGCGCTGTTCGCGAACCTCTGCCTCTCGCTCATCGCGCACGAGCGCATCCGCACTACCGATGCCAAGGCGAAAGACCTGCGCCATTTCGCGGACCGGATGGTAACGCTCGGCAAGCAGGGCGACCTCGCGGCGCGTCGGCGCGCGTTCGCTTTTTTGCAGTCGCGCGACGCGGTCAAGAAGCTGTTCGACGAAATCGCGCCGCGCTTCAAGGAGCGCAAGGGCGGCTATACTCGAGTCATCAAGTTCGGAGTCAGGCGCGGAGACGCGGCGCCAATCTCGATCATCGAGTTCACCGGCGCCGAGGCGGAGGCCAAGGGCAAGAAGCCTCGCAAGAGGGCGCAGCGCCGGGACCAGCCCGAGACGCAGCGCCGCGCCGCCGCCGCCGGCTGATCGGGGGCAGCGTTAGGCACCCCCGTTTCTTACGTTCCACATCATCGCCGCGCTTTTTTGGAGCAGCGCCCGAGCCGATTTACAGGGCGAAGCCCGCATCTTTTCTGACAAACGGGAAGTCTGAAACCTCAGTGAGGTTTCAGAGAAACAACTAATCCATTAGATCGGCGGCTACCTCGCTACGGCATCAGCTCCAGCATTTTGGCTCGGAGAGCCATGTGCGCGCTCCTCAACCCCGCCAGGATGCCGTCTTCGAAGTTCCACTCGCCGCAGCACATCAGGTCCGGAAAATCCTGCGGATTACGAATGTCCTCCGCCGTGAGCCCGGCATGGATCCGACGCCCCATCGCCAGCACCTTGCGCTCCTGCTGATCGATAAGCTCGAGCATCAGCCCGTCGGCCATCGCGAGCGTCTCGCGCGTCACGGTTGCCATCGCGAGGAATCGTAGCCCGGTCGCCGGCCGCCCGCCATCGCCATCAAATTTGGCTCGCGCGAAATCGATACCGCGCGCTCCTTTGCTTCGAGGTCGGCGCCGAGTGAGAATTCCTTCGTAATTGTCACTATGCTTACCCAGCTACAGCTCGATGAGTTCGATCGGCGCGGAATCCTCCGCGTGCCGGGTGCGATTCCCGCCCCCGACGCCGAAGCGATGTGCGACTGCGTGTGGGACCACCTCGAGCGTCGCTACCCTTTTCGCCGTGACCAACCGCAGACGTGGACGACGCAACGCGTCAATGGGCATCACGCGCTCGACAAGTCGGTCACCTTCGAACGGTCGGCAACCCTGCGGTTTGCCAGATGCTCGATGCTCTCGTGGGACCCGGCAAGTGGCAGCAGCCGGAGCGATGGGGTTCGTTACTGGTCGCGTTTCCAGAATCGCGCGAGCGATGAGACGTTCCCCACAGCAACTGGCATCTCGATTTCCCCGCGTCCGGCTCGCCCGAAGGATTGTTCGCGGTGCGCATCTTTACGTGCCTGATACCCTTGCACCACGGAGGCGGCGGGACCCTCGTGGTCGCAGGATCGCATCGTCTCGTCCACAACCTCGTGCAACGGAACGCAAATCAACGCTTGCGCTCCGCCGATGTGCGCGCCACCCTGATTCATGCTTACCCTTGGGTGAGGGCGCTGTGCTCACGCGATGAAAACGCCGATCGGATCGGGCGGTTCATGAACGCCGGCACAACTGTCGACGCTGCTGAGCTGCGCGTCGTTGAGATGACAAGTGAGACCGGCGATGTCTTCCTGGCGCATCCGCTGATACTGCATGCCCCGGCGACCAACTGTGCGACCGTTCCACGCATGATGCTTTCGGGCTTCGTTTACCAGAACGGCATCGAAGCGAGTGCACACTATCTGTCGGAAAAACCTTCAGTTTCCGACCAGCACAGCCACTGACGCTAGCCCTACTTGCCGAGCTCTTTCATATAGTAGTGTGCGCGGTCCACTTCGACGAAGCCGCACGACGGATACAGCATGCGCGCTCGCTGATTCACTCTCAGTACCGACCAGGGCAGTGTGCATACCACGCACCTGCATCCGGCGCAGACCCTCAACAGTCACAACTCGCGCGTATCCTCGTCCGATAAAATCGGGACGACACGCGACCGGTTCGAAATGTCCGATGCCGTTTGTGGTGTCCAGCCAACCCTTGCGATCGCGCAAATATCATTCGCTCTTAACTGCACGCAATCAGGAATCGAAGGTCTCGTAATGCGATTCTCGTTTGTCGAGCTGCACCGCCCAGCTAGACATAAGAAATCGTGAAAACAAACCCAGTTGCCGCGCCGCCTGAACTTTGCCTTTCTACCCGGACCGGCGCTCTGTTAAGCTCAAGTGCAGAGGCGGCAATTCGCAATGGCAAATGAATTAGCGGCTCCCGAAAAGTTCTTCCTCACGCGCTTCGGAATGAACGAGCGCTCTTTCGAGCGGATCCTCGGCACCGCGCTCGAGCGCAAGGCCGACTACGCGGATCTATACTTCGAGTATCGCGACGCCGAAGGTCTCGCGCTCGAGGAATCGATGGTGAATCACACCTCGAAGAGTGTCAGCCAGGGCGTCGGCGTGCGCGTGTGCGCCGAGGATCGCACGGGCTACGCCTACTCCGACGAAGTCACCATCGATCGGATGCGCCTGGCCGCGGAGGCGGCGCGCGCGATCGCCGATCAGACCGGCAAGGCGCCTGCCGCGGTGCAGGTCGGCGCTCCGGTGCCGCACCATCGCCTTTACGACGTCGAAACCACGCCGCTCGAAATTCCGCTCGCCGACCGCGCGAAGCTGCTCACCGAAATCGACAAGGTCGCGCGCGCCTACGACCCGCGCGTGAAAAACGTAATGGCGTCGATCACCGCGGAGCGCAAGCTGGTGATGATCGTGAACAGCGAGGGCCGGGTCGCCGCCGACATCCAGCCACTCTGCCGCCTCAATGTCTCGGTGATCGCCGAGGACGGCAAGGGCGGCCGCCAAATAGGCACTCACGGCGGCGGCGGACGCGTCGAGCACCGATACTTCTTCGAGGGCGAACGATGGCGCGAGTATGCGCGCGAGGCGGCGCGCCAGGCGATCGTCAACCTCGATGCCGATGACGCGCCCGCCGGCGAGATGGTCGTTGTGCTCGCTCCCGGATGGCCCGGAATCCTGCTGCACGAGGCGATCGGCCACGGACTCGAAGGCGACTTCAATCGTAAGGGCGTTTCGGCGTTCGCGAATCGAATCGGTCAGAAAGTCGCGAGCGAACTTTGCACGGTCATCGACGACGGCACGATCGTCAATCGCCGCGGCAGCCTCAACTTTGACGATGAGGGTACGCCGACCTCGCGCACCGTGCTGATCGAGAAAGGAATTCTGCGCGGCTATTTGCAGGACCGGCTCAACGCGCGGCTCATGAAGATGGAGCCGACCGGCAACGGACGGCGCGAAAGCTTCGCGCATTCGCCGATGCCCCGGATGACCAACACCTTCATGCTCGCCGGTGAATCGACGCCCGAGGAGGTCATCAAGTCGGTGAAGCAGGGCCTCTATGCGGTCAGCATGGCCGGCGGCCAGGTCGATATCACCAACGGCAAGTTCGTGTTCTCGGTGAGCGAGGCGTATCTGATCGAGGACGGCAAAGTGACGCGGCCGGTAAAGGGCGCGACGCTGATCGGCAACGGCCCCGACGTGTTGACGCGCGTCACCATGGTCGCCAACGACCTCGCGCTCGATCCTGGAATCGGGACGTGCGGCAAGGACGGACAATCGGTGCCGGTGGGCGTCGGACTGCCGACGATTCGAATCGATGGAATCACGGTCGGCGGCACGCGCGCCTGAGCGGATGCGGATACCGCGATGAACAACGGAGAACAAGTCGACAGCGCGCTCGCCGAGTGGGCGCTCGGCGAAGCGCGCAAGCGCGGTGCGAGTGCGGCCGAAGTACTCTGCGTCTCGGGTGAGTCGATCGGCGCGGGTGTGAGGCTCGGCGAAGTCGAAAAGCTAAAGAGCTCGCGCGAGCGCAGGCTCGGCATTCGCGTGTTCGCGGGGCAATCATCGGCGACCGCGTCGACCGCCGAGCTCAAGCGCGACTCGCTCGCGGAGTTCATCGGCCACACCGTCGAGATGGCGCGGCTCACCGCGTCCGACCCGTGGTCCGGGCTTCCCGACCCGGCGATGCATCCGCAATCGATTCCCGAGCTGGGCCTCAGCGATCCTGACCACGGAATCGTCGATGCCGATCGCGCGCTCGAAATCGCGCGCAAAGCGGAGCGCGCCGCGATCGGGCTCGACCCGCGGATCAAAAATTCCGAAGGCGCCGAATTTCATTCGGGCCAGCATCGGATTTTGTTTGCGAACAGCCAGGGCTTCTCCGGCGAATACGCGGGAAGCTCGTTCAGCCTGACGGTCGCGCCGATCGCGCAGGACGGCGACCAGATGCAGGTCAGCTACTGGTACACGGCGAACCGCCGCTTCGAAAAACTCGAAGATGCCGAGTCAGTCGGAGTCACCGCCGCGAAGCGGGCGCTGCGCCGCCTCGGCGCGCGCAAGATCAAGACCACGCGCGCGCCGGTGGTATTCGATCCCGACATGGCAGCCGGCCTGGTCCGCACCGTCGCGGGTGCGGCGTCGGGGCCGTCGTTGTACCGGGGAGCCTCGTTTCTGATCGGCAAACTCGGGCAGCAGATCGCGGCGCCGGCCGTCACCATCATCGACGACGCGCTGATGCCAGGCGCGCTCGGCTCGAAACCGTTCGACGGCGAAGGGCTGCCCACCTCTCGCAAGAGCCTGGTCGAGCGCGGCACGCTCGCGACCTACCTGCTCGACACTTATTCGGCGCGCAAGCTCAAGCTGAAGCCGACCGGCAACGCCTCGCGCTCGGTTGGGGAAGCGCCGACCGTCTCGTCGACCAATCTCTACCTGCAGCCCGGAAGCTATTCGCCGGAGCAGATAATCGGTTCTGTGAAGCAGGGTCTCTACCTCACCGAAATTATCGGCTTCGGCGTGAATCTCGCGACCGGCGATTACTCGCGCGGCGCGGGTGGGATGTGGATCGAGGATGGCCAGCTCGCTTACCCGGTGCAGGAAATCACCATAGCGGGAAATTTGAAGGAGATGCTGACCGCAATCGAGATGGTCGGCAGCGATCTGCACTGGCGGTCGTCAGTCGCCGCGCCCACGCTCAAGATTTCCGAGATGACGATCGCGGGCGCGTAGCGCCGCATCGCGCTCGCGCGTGCATGCTCAGCCGCTTGACGCGGCGGCACCTTTCTACTACAAAAAGTAGAGTTCGGAATCCATTGAACGCTCGGAATGGGAAAGCGCCGACGGCGCCTTCTCATTCGGCCGCGCGCTGTTCAGGCGCGTTCGGCGAGTAAAAGGAGACTCCATGAATCCGCAAATACCGACGCAGACCACCGAGCGGTTGGCTGCCCGGCTGTCGGATCTGGGCATCCCTCGCGCCGCCGTCGCCGCGCTTCTCGAGCGTCCTACGATGGTGCAGTATCGCCGCGGCGCCGCGCTGTTCTCGACCGGGTCGCCCGCCGACGTCGTGTTCGCGGTGTTGAGCGGCCTGGTCAAAGTCTATTGCTCGCGGACCGGAATCGATCGCGTGCTGGTCGAACTCGCCGGTCCGGGAGATCTGGTCGGCTATGCAGACGTCGCCGACGGTGGTGAACGTTCGCAGCTCTTCGAAGCCCAGGCGTTGACCAACTGCTCCGTTGCGTTGTTCACCCGCCATCATATCGTCGAAGTTCTCAAGGGACTCGAGCCCGAAGCGTTCGTCCGGCTGCTCGAGGCGACGAACTCGATGTGGTCGGTGGTCGCGCATCGCTATGCGAACTTCCTCGGTATGTCGCTTCGTAAGCGGCTCGACTTCGTGCTCGCGGAGCTTGCCAGGCGCTTCGGAGTGCCCGACGCGCGCGGAGTCCTGCTCACCCCTGAGCTCGCGCACGAGGAGCTGGCGCAGATGATCGGAAGCTCGCGGCCGATGGTGGGCAAGCTGCTGACCGAGATGACGCAGGAAGGAACCATCGTCCGCAACGGCCGACACATATTGCTCGCGGCTGGCAAGCCAAAACCTAAGACCGCTGCGGATCCGATCCGGGAAAAGACATCGCTGATTCCCGCTGGCCACGCGCCGATGGGCCGCTTGCACACGGCGCCGGCGCAGCCACCCGAGCTATTGCTGGTGCGCGTCGCGCTGGCTCGTGGAGCGGTCAGCGGCGCGTGATGGATCGGCGCAGCAGCCGCACGAGATAGCGCCAGAAATTTATCAGGATGCCCTGGCGGGCGACCCTGCCCTGCGACTGCGCTTTAAGTTCCGCATCAGCCGCGGCGAAAAACTGCCCGAGCATCATTTTGGCCGCGCTCTCGATCATGCGCTGGCCGACCTGCATCAGCGTCCCGCCCACCTGCACGTCGCCCGCGTATTTCACGAGCGTCGAGTTGGCGTCGTTCGCAACTATTCCAAGGTCGAGTGTTCCTGCGCCGCGGACGAACCCCTGCTTGCCCTTGGCGTCGACGATCATTTTGTAGTGCTCGGGCGCGCGCTTGTCCTCGAGCTTGAGCTTGCCTGAGTACGATCCTTTTACGGCGGCGACTCCAACGTTGATCGTGCCCGCGTACTCGTCCGGACCGACCGTCTCGAGCTGCTCGCATCCGGGGATCAGTCTGGAGAGCCGCTCCGGGCTGTTGAACAGCTCCCACACACGCTCGCGGGGTGCGCAGAGAATTTGCTCGCCTGCGATCTTCATGGGCGGCCGAGGTAGATCCCTCGATTGTCGATGAGCGGCGGCGGATTCCCGCGCGCTCAGCGCTTCGCTCGTGCGACGGCGCGCTCCAAGGCGCGGCGCGTGTAGACGCGCGCGAGCTCGGCCCGGAAATCAGCGGAGGCGTGGATATCCGCAAGCGCGTCGATGCCGTCAGGCGCGTGCGCCGCGGCGGCTGCGATTCCATCGGGCGCTTTTCCAACCTGCGCCGCCTCGACACCCTGCGCGCGAAACGCCTTGGCCCCGAGGCCGGTGATGCCGACGCGAACGCGCTCGAGATTCCCGCTCTTGTCGAGCGCGACCAGCGCCGCGACGCCGACTATCGCGAAGCCCGACGCGGGCTGCCGATGCTTCAAATACGCGTAGCCGGCTCCGGCGCCGAGCGGCGCGAATGCTACCTGGGTCAGAATCTCGCCTGGCTTTATCGCGGTCGTCATCAGGTCAACGAAGAAGTCGCCGGCTTTGACCGTGCGCGTGCCCGCACTTCCCTCGATCCTGATCTCCGCTTCGAGCGCGAGCACCGCGGCGGGATAGTCAGCCGCAGGATCGGCGTGTGCGAGACTGCCACCGATCGTTCCGCGATTGCGCACCTGGACGTCGCCGATCAGCGTGGCGCATTCGGCGAGCAATCCAAGTTGGCCGCGGATCAGATCGGAAGACTCGACCTGGTGATGCGTCACGAGGCCGCCGATCACGATCTTGCCGCCTTCCTGTTTGATCTGGCGCAGATCGCGAATCCCTCCGATGTCGACCAGGTGCGCCGGCTGCGCGAGCCGCAGCTTCATCATCGGGAGCAGGCTGTGTCCCCCGGAGAGCAACTTGGCGTCCTCGCCGAACTGTTGCAGAATCGACAGCGCATCCTTCACAGACGCGGCGCGATGGTATTCGAACGATGCGGGAAACATCGCCTCACTCCTTCTTCGCGTTTTGGATCGCGCGCCATACGCGCTCCGGTTTGAGCGGCATGTCGAGGTCGCGGATGCCGAGTGGCTTGAGTGCGTCGAGCACCGCGTTGACAACACACGGAGTGGATCCGATCGTGCCGGCCTCGCCGACGCCTTTGACGCCGAGCGCGTTGACCGGCGAGGGCGTCACCGTGCTCGCGAGTTCGAAGTGCGGCAGCATCTCGGCTTTCGGCACCGCGTAGTCCATCAGGGTCGCAGTGACGAGCTGACCATTTTCGTCGTAGACCACTTCCTCGTAGAGCGCCTGCGCGATCCCTTGCGCGATACCGCCGTGGATCTGTCCTTCGACCAGCAGCGGACTGATCATTTTGCCGCAATCGTCGACCGCGACGTAGCGCAGAAACTTGACGATGCCCGTTTCCGGATCGACCTCGACCACCGCGACATGGGTGCCGAACGGAAACGTGCAATTTGACGGCTCGTAAAAGCTGGTCGCGTCGAGGCCGGGCTCGACACCGGGAATCGGCGTTTTGTAACCCCACGCCGCGTCGACCACCTGCTGCAGCGGAACCGATTTGGCTGGATCGCTCGCCAGCGCGACAGTGCGATTGACAAACGTGAGCTGGTCGGGAGGCACCTCCATCATAGTCGAGGCGATCTTCTTGAGCTTGTCCTGGATTTTCTCGATCGACATCATCAGTGCCGGACCGCCGACCGTAGTGCCACGGCTGCCGAAAGTTCCGATTCCGTATTGCACCAGGCCGGTGTCGCCGTGGACCACGTTGACGTCGTCGATGTCGACACCGAACGCGTCGGCGGCCATCTGCGCGAAGGTGGTCTCCTGCCCCTGGCCGTGCGGCGAGATGCCGGTGAGGACCGTGACCTTGCTGTCAGGCTCGATCCGCACCGTCGCGCTTTCCCATCCACCGCCCCTGAGCTTCGGCGGCAGCAACGACGATGGCCCGATGCCGCAGATCTCGACATACGATGCGATGCCGATTCCGATATAGCGCCCCTGCTTGAGCGCCGCGGCCTGCTCGGCGCGCGTCTTCTGATAGCCGATCATTTCCAGCGCTTTGTTGAGCGCGAGGTGGTAGTCGCCCGAGTCGTAGACCAGCCCGCCGGCAGTGGCCGCGGGGAACGCTTCCTTGGCGATGAAGTTTTTGCGGCGCACCTCCGCGGGGTCGAGCCCGAACTCACCGGCCACCATGTCCATCGTGCGCTCCGCGATGAAGGCGGCTTCGGGCCTGCCGGCGCCGCGATAGGCGTCGGTCGCCATCTTGTTCGTGAATACCATCTCCTGCTCGAACGAGAGCGCGGGGATTTTGTAGCACCCGGTCATCATGAGGCCCGAGAATCCCGGAATCGCCGGCGTGAGCAGTTGCAGATAAGCGCCCATGTCGCAGATGAACTTGCCCTTGAGCGCAAGCACCTCGCCGTCCTTGTTAGCGGCGACCTCGAGGTAGCAAATCTGATCGCGGCCGTGGGTGGTGCCGGACAGGTTCTCGCGCCGCCGCTCGATCCATTTGACCGGCCGGTTGAGCGTCATCGCGAGGTAGCCGACCAGCGCTTCCTCGGCGTAGACGTTGAGCTTGCAGCCGAAACCGCCGCCGACCTCCGGGGCGATCACGCGGATGCGGTTCTCGCCGAGCTTGAGCATTTCGGCGAGTTGCGAGCGCAGCAGATGCGGGATCTGCGTCGACGACCACAGCGTGAGCTGCTTGAGGCCGGCGTGCCATTGCGCGGCGGCGCCGCGCGGCTCCATCGGGATCGGCGCGAGGCGCTGGCTCATTACGCGGAACTTGATGATCTTGTCCGCCGTACGCATCGCCTCGTCGACCGCCGGGTTGGGGACCGCGGCGCGCGTGACCAGGTTGTCGCCGAACTCCTCGTGAAGAATCGGCGCGTCCGGGTCGAGCGCCTTTTCGGGATCGACCACCGCCTCGAGAGCGTCGTAGTCCACTTCGATCAGATCGAGCGCGTCCTGTGCGAGGTAAGGGCTCGCCGCGATCGCGATCGCGACGCCCTCACCCACGAACCGCACTTTCCCCTGTGCCAGGACAGGATGAAACGGGACGTGTTCGGCCGGCGCAACGCAGGGGACCGATCCAATCTTGTCTTTCAAGTCGTTGCCCGACAGTACCGCGACGATGCCCTCGAGCGCGCGCGCCTTCGACATGTCGATCGAATTGATTTTCGCGTGCGCGTAGGGGCTCCTCAGAATGACGGCCGACAGCATGCCGGGGAGCCGGAGGTCGTCGACGTAGGTGCCGGTGCCGGTAATCAGGCGCGGGTCCTCGCGGCGCTTGATTCGCTCGCCAATGAATTTTGGAATTACCGCCATGGGAGCCTCACGCGGCCTTCGCCGTGCGCATCTTGTTCGCGGCGTTCTGGACAGCGTTAATGATGTGCTGGTAGCCGGTGCATCGGCACAGATTGCCCTCGAGCGCCGTGCGGACCTGCGCCTCGGTGGGATTCTGGTTGTGCGTCAACAAATCCGCCGCGCACATGATCATGCCCGGCGTGCAGTATCCGCATTGCAAACCGTGCTCCTCCCAGAAACCATCCTGTAGCGGATGCATCTTGCCGTCCTTCGCCAGACCCTCGATCGTCGTGATCGATGCGCCCTCAGCCTGGGCGGCAAGGAGGGTGCAAGACTTGGCGGCGTGGCCGTCGATCAGCACGGTGCACGCGCCGCAAATCGAGGTCTCGCATCCGACGTGGGTGCCGGTAAGATTCGTGACGTCGCGGAGGTAATGGACCAGGAGCATCCGCGAATCGACGTCATCGGATCGCTTCTCGCCGTTGACGGTAAGGTTGACGCGCATAGTAGTCTCCCGTTGAAACAAGACGCTTAGCAAATCATGCTCGCGCTGGCTAACAGGTTCGCCGGTGAAACGGCTATTCTGCGCAAGCGGAAAAACCTTATCGAAGCGAAGGCATGAGAGCCTGGAACATGACCATCGAAGCCTCCTTAGCACCGGTTCGCGCGAATCATCGTTTCGACGAGGCGCGCCTGGATCAATATTTGACCGCGCTTCTACCGGGTTTTCGCGGCCCTCTGGCGGTGCAGCAATTCGTGGGCGGACAGTCGAATCCGACGTTTCTGCTGCAGACTCGCGATGCGCGGCTGGTGATGCGCAAGAAGCCGCCCGGCACTCTGCTGCAATCGGCGCATCAGGTCGAGCGCGAGTATCGCATCATAACCGCGCTCGCGCCGACCAATGTACCGGTGCCGCGCACCCATCTGCTATGCGAGGACACCGGCGTCATCGGCACGGCATTCTTCGTCATGGACTATGTCCCGGGACGCATCTTAACCTCCCCTCTGCTCCCGGAGCTGAACCGCGATGAGCGTGCGGCGGTCTATGATTCCATGAATGAAACTCTCGCGGCGCTGCACAAAGTCGATTTCCGCGCGGTTGGCTTGGGCGACTACGGAAGACCCCGGGCGTATGTGGAGCGGCAGATCGCGAGATGGACGAAGCAGTACCAGGCCTCCGTTATCGATCCTATTCCCGAGATGGACCAGCTCATGGAATGGTTGCCGCATCATATTCCGCCCGACGAAACCAGCATCGCGCACGGCGATTTCCGCCTCGCCAACTTGATTATTCATCCGACCGAGCCGCGCATCGTGGCGGTGCTCGATTGGGAACTCTCGACGCTGGGGCATCCGTTGGCCGACCTTGCGTGGAATTGTCTCGCCTATCATTACCCCGCGGATGTAGAGGATGGCGGCAGTTTGCAAGGGCAGGATTTGGCGGAGCTCGGAATTCCGAGCGAGGAGAAATACCTCGCGGCCTACTGCCGAAGGTTCGGCCGCGCGAACGTGAACGATTTTCTCTTCTTCGTGGCTTTTGCGTTGTTCCGCGGCGCGGCAATCTCGCAAGGGATCGCGATGCGCGCGAAGATCGGCACCGCCGCCGGCCCGGACGCGGAAGAGCGCGGACGCAGAGCAGGATTTAGCGCGCGGCTCGGCTGGCAAATCGCGCAGCAGGTCTGAACTTAGGGTTGCGGAAACCTCGTTAGTTAGTTGCCGCAAGTCTGGCGGAATGGAGGAAAAGAGGAACGCATGACAACCAGAGCATTGGTATTGGGCGGAGGTGGCCCGGTCGGCATCGCGTGGGAATCGGGGCTTTTGGCCGGACTCGCCGAACGCGGCGTCGACCTGTCGAAGGCGGATTTCATCATGGGCACCTCGGCAGGATCGTTCGTGGGCGCGCAGCTCGCGATGGGGCAATCGCCAACAACGCTCGCGGAGCCTTACCTCGCGCCGGCCGAGGAAGCGGCGACGAGTCAGTCGTCGTCCGGCCAACCCGCGCCACCGGCGCCCGATTTGTCAATTCTGATCACCAAGATGCAGGAAGCCGTTTCTGGCGCTCGTCCCGCTCAGGCGGTGAGGGCCGAAATCGGAGCGTGGGCGCTGCAAGTCAAAACGATAAGCGAGGATGCGTTCATCGGCGGCTTCGGCCGGTCGTTGAGCGGGCTTCCCGAGAACGCGTGGCCACCCAGACCGTACGCTTGCACGGCGGTCGATGCGGCAGATGGCTCGTTCATGGTGTGGAACCAGGAAGCTGGGGTTGGTGTGGCGCGCGCCGTGGCGTCGAGTTGCAGCGTGCCGGGAATATTTCCGCCGATCACGATCAAGGGACGGCGCTATATCGACGGCGGAATGCGCTCGGCGACTAACGCCGACGTCGCGAAGGGCTACGACGTGGTGTTCGTGGTATCGGTGACCTCCGCGGCGATGCTCGATTCGCCGATGGCTGAGCCATTTCGTCGCACCCTGGAAAGAGAATTGCAGTCGCTTCGCGAGGGCGGCGCGCGCGTCGAGCTAATCACTCCCGACGATGGCAGCGCCAAGGCGTTCGGCCTCAACCTTATGGATACAAGCCGGCGCGGCGATTCCGCGCGCGAGGGAGTGCGACAAGGACAGGCAAGCGCCGGGCAGCTTCGCGCGCTCTGGGACGGAAAGTGAAAAAAGCTTGATCGAAATGACAAGCCCAGAATTTAAGTCAGGAAGCATAGTCAACGAAGAGGTATAGTCAGAACAGACAGGTTCCGAGTTGCCTTAAGGCCGACAGTGGTTACTTTCTTGAGGGGTACCTGACCCGAAATGGCCGCAAACAAATTCACCGAAAAACTCCAGGAAGCGCTCAGCAGCGCGCAGAATGCCGCGCTGACCGCGCACAACCAGGCGGTCGACGTCGAACATCTGGCGGCGGCCCTGCTCGCGGAGGACGACGGACTTGCCGGCTCGATTCTGAGCCTCAGCGGAGTCGATCGAGCGGCGGTGCTCCGCAAGCTCGAGGCCGAGCTCAAGAAAATCCCGCAAGTGACGGGAGCCGGCTCGGACACCGGCCAGGTCTATGCGACCCAGCGCCTGGGACGCGTGCTGGCGCGCGCCGAGCAGGAAGCGGGCAAGCTCAAGGACGAGTACGTCTCGGTCGAGCACGTGCTGATCGCGATGCTGGACGAGCCGGGCGCCGCGTCGAAGATCCTGCGCGACGCGGGACTTACCCACGACAAGCTGATGAGCGTGCTGAAGCAGGTGCGCGGCAATCAGCGCGTGACCTCGGCGAATCCCGAAGCGACCTACCAGGCACTCGAGCGTTACGGGCGCGATCTCACCAAGCTTGCGGCGCAAGGCAAGCTCGACCCGGTGATCGGCCGCGACGAGGAAATCCGCCGCACCATCCAGGTGCTCTCGCGGCGCACCAAGAACAATCCGGTGCTGATCGGCGAGCCGGGAGTCGGCAAGACCGCGATCGTCGAGGGACTCGCGCAGCGAATCGTCGCGGGCGACGTGCCCGAGGGGCTCAAGAACCATAAGCTCGTGTCACTCGACATGGGCGCGCTGATCGCAGGCGCCAAGTTCCGCGGCGAGTTCGAAGAACGCCTCAAGGCGGTGCTCAAGGAAGTCCAGGAATCCTCGGGCGAGATAATTCTCTTCATCGATGAGTTGCATACGGTCGTCGGCGCGGGCGCGGCCGAGGGAGCGATGGATGCGTCCAACCTCCTGAAGCCGATGCTCGCGCGCGGCGAATTACATTGTATCGGCGCGACCACGCTCGACGAGTACCGCAAACATATCGAGAAGGATGCGGCGCTCGAGCGGCGCTTCCAGCCGGTTTTGGTCGAGGAACCAAGC